>JBGPRB010000086.1:0-11533 GCA_041489355.1 Dehalococcoidia bacterium | reverse complement strand
TACTATGCCGGTGGTTGGCTGGAGTTCACAAGTGGTATGGAGCTTCTACCAAACACATATAAATTCCGCTTCAACGATGGCACTCGGAACACTACCTATACAATAACCTCTGGTATCGTTAATAATATACATTAGAGATGATAAAGGTCTTGAGTAAGGCCTGAACATAGATTGGATGGTCATTAGGAGAACTAAAGTTAGAAAGAGTTACCCGCGGCTGGTCGGTAAGATATCGTCAATGCGTTCCACTCTATCAGCGCGGCGCAGGTACTGGTAAACGGTCCCGCCCAGCCCTTCCACTCTGCCATCGGGAAAGACCTTGACGGCCGAGCCGCTGGCGAGCCCGTATCCCCTGCCCCCCTCTTTTTCCAGCATGAGGGCGGCCTGTAATTCCTCCCAGCCTCCCTGTTCGTCATGGGTATCGCAGATAATCGGCGCAAAGTCGAGACAGGGGAAAAGCTCGGCGGAGTTATCGTCATCGGGGTCGCGCCAGCGGACCCACCTTTTAGCCAGCATAATGGCGCCGGCGGAGATACCGAAAAAGGGTTTTCCCTGCTGATAAAGCTCGGTAAGAAAGCCAAGCATGTCTTTTTCCTGTAAAACATCGATACCGGCTTCGACATCCCCGCCGCTGACGAAAACAATATCGGCGGATTTCAGGATTGACCGGGCCTTTTTCATATCCGCCCCGTCAGGCGCGATAACAGCATGGGTCACTTTATCGGCGCCCGCATCTACGAATGATGCCGCGATGAAGCTGAAAAAGTTTTTATCATCACCGCTGGCAGTGCCGCTATAGGCTATCGTGGGCGAGGGAATACCGTATTCCCGGAAAACAGCCTGCAACAAGGGGTCCGGCTTTCTGGTGCCCCGTTGCCGCCCCCCGGCTAATAAAAATACAGGTTTGATATCGGGTGTCATATATTTTTCCACTCAGTTTATTATATTTTACCTGGAAAAGCATTCCGTATCCAGGTAGTTTTCTATCTTCAGCGGGAAAAGGGTCTTTGCCAGGGAGTATTTACCTGAATCTTCCGGGGCAAGGTCTTCTTCATAAATAATCGATATACCGGCTTCTTTGCCGTAGAGCTTACGGAGTAAATCCGCAGCTTCCTGGTTTAAGCGGTCGGTATCTTTCCGCTGGCTCACCAGGTGCAGGGTATAAGCTCCGGGAGAGGGTTGTTCCAGGCGGTACTGGTCAATGTTGTCCAGAGCGCTCAGGGCATCGTCGAGCCGGTGCAGGGTAACCAGCTTGCCATCGCAGGTCAGCGTGGCGTTGGTGAAACGGCCCTCGATGGCCGAAACAATGAAGCCGGAGTTACGACCGCAGGGACACTGTTGTTCCTCATCGAGGCGGGCAAGGTCGCCGACATCGAAGCGGAGCATGTAGTACCACGGATTATCGAATGTGGTGACCAGAACTCTACCCACCTGCGGGCCGCCGTGTTCCGCTTTCAGGGGCTGAAAGTCCACCCGGCAGAATTCGCTATTTTGATGGAATTTACCGGCTTCACACTGCATAAATATATAGCCGGTCTCGGTGGTGCCGTAAGAGCTGGCCAGGGGAGCCGTGAAAACGCGGCTGATTTGCTGATGATGCAATCTTGAAGGGTATTCGTAGGTAAAGGTAATTAATCCCGGTTGAAAGACCGTCTTTTTCTTCCGGGCGGCGTAGCGGCAGAGTCGGGCCAGCAGGGACGGATTGGCCTCCAGGATGGCCGGTTTAAAGATATCCAGTTCATGAATCATCCTGTCCATGAGCTCTGGAGTCCAGGTGGTCGGGTCGGTCTTTTCATTGAGATAGAGGAAGCGCGAAAGGCGTCTCTTTTCGAAGGGGAGGTCAACGTCATCCGAGATAAAGCCGACGTTCCGTGAGTTCGCCAGAATAGCCTCCGGATGATTTCCCGTAGCCAAACGAGCGGCGTGAGAGTTCAGTTTCCAGGAAGCCCTCTCCGAGTCGTCCCACCACTTCTGGTTCCAGATATTAGTCACTCTTAAGGCATCGCTGGAGCCGCTGGTTTTGACGAACTGGATTTCGCCGCTGTCCAGGCCGCTTTTGATGTCCTGACCCGAGGGAACGAATCCCTGAGGGAAATGCTCGCGGATATCGTTCTTGGTAAGCGCCGGCATGGCGGCATAACGCCGGTCAACAGGCTGCCCGGCGCCGGGGTCGAAGGCACGCCAGGAACGATAGGCTTGAAGCTGATTTAGAGATGTCTCCAGGACATCAAGGGATTTTCTGTAGTATTCCGGCGAAAACCGGCTATGATAATTCATGGAAAAGCCTTTCTTTATGCATTAAACCGAATTAAGCACGCGCAGAGCGCGCAAAGTTACCCACTTGTTAGGCTGCTTTTTAGGGCCGAAGTCTATCCAGGTTTTGCCCGCATAGTCGTACTCCAGCAGCCAGCGTCCCTGGCTGTCCTGTTTATCGCGGATTATTTTCAGGGCGTTTGCTAAACGGGGGTCTTTGCCATAGCCCAGTCCGACCAGCGCTTCGGCGATTTGCAGGATATCGGTCACGTAAAACACCGGGAAGCCGAATTTCCACCAGTTGCCGCTCGGCTTGCCACTCGGCTTTGGGCTGTAGCCGATGGGATAATCGGCCTTGGCGGGGTCCTTGCTGAAAAGAAAGTCGACCCCCGTTTTTATGGCATTATTTATCAGGGGTGTCCTTTTCTCCACAGGCAGTCTATTGAACGCGAGCATTACGTTCACCGCTCCCCAGGCGCAGGGCTTTTTATAGGTCCCACTGCAGGCGAAGACCGGCCCGCATTTATTGGTGGCGTAATAGCGCATTGGCGCTGCCTTGTCAGTTATAGGGGCAATGCCTTCGCCGGTTACGCTCCGCGCCATCCACTCGAAGGCTTTGTTTAAACGCGGGTCAGAGCAACCCAAATCGAGGAGAGAATAACAGAGGCTTCCCTGCAAACAGTCAAGTGTTCCTGATGGTCGACCGTTAAGGGTAAACTGCCCGTGTTTTGTCAGGTTATGGTCCAGTAAGTAAGAGCAAGCGGTAGCGATGCGTTTGTCCATATCTATGGAAGCGCCTAGCTGGGCCAGTAAAATAACCGACCATACCGTTCCCGTGTATTTGGGGTAATAGCCGGCCCCCGGGTCTACCCAGAAACCCTCTTTATCCATTTTCGCCAGGACTTCGGCAACGGGTCCTTCCGTGTGTGCTTTTTTCTTAGCCGCCGCCAGTTCCGCGGTGTCAGCTTTAACGAGGTCCCGCAGAGCGAGGTATCTCACGCCGATATCATCGGGTTCCAGAAGCCAATCCAGCGGACTTTTTGATGGCTTTGCTTCTTTTAGCATGTTTTTACCCATAGACATATAGTTTGTCAGGATAGTTTGGCTTATGAAAACGGTACTCTTAAATAATTTTAAACGATTATCAGGTCAGTGTCCAACAGGCGGCGTATCCCGGGTAAGGTTCGGCTTTTCCGTTTTTTCCGTAGCAGTGGCTTTTTGCAATTTTCTTATCAAAGGTATGATCAATACCACTACGAGCAGGAAAGTCAGCCCATCGGAGGTAGGGAACGATAGCCAGACGCCGTCCAGAGCAAGGAAGCGCGGTAGTATTAACACGCTTGGCAACATAAAGACTACCGGTCGCGTTATGGCTATGATGAACGATTCCACGGCTTTACCGATGGATGGGAAGACCTGTTGGCCTACATTAAAGAAACCCAGAACCGGCAGCGCCAGGAAAACGAGTTTCATCACATGAACACACTCGTCGATAAGTTGTTTGTCATTGGTGAAGACTCTAATAATCGGTCCCGGCAGCAAGTAAAGCACCAGAAATAACACAGTGCTTAATGCCGTGGCAGAGATAGCGGCTAATGTCAACGTCTTGAGTACGTGATGGTAGCGTTTGGCGCCGTAGTTAAAACCGAGTATCGGCTGCATCCCCTGCGCGATAATCATACCCGGCATCATGGCAAAGTTAAGAATACGCTGAATGATACCGAAAGACGATAGGGCTAAATCGCCGCCATAGGTCGCCGCCATTTTAATAATAAACATCGCCGCTATACTGGTAGTAACCATCTGCACGAATTGTGACACACCGATAGCGAAAATCAGTCTCAGAATTTTAATATCGGGCATGAAATTTCTGATACGGAGTCTGATGTAGCTGCTGCCCGTGATGTAGTAACTGAGGGCATAAATCATGGCAGCTATTTGCGATAATACCGTGGCCAGTGCGGCGCCACTGACTCCCATGTTAAGCTGTATTATGAATATAGCATCGAGTATGATATTGAGCCCGGAACCCAGTATCATCATCGTCATACTGACGCGCGCATTCCCCTCGGCCCTTATATAGATCATGAGAATGCTTGATAGTACGTTAAAAACCACGCCGCTCATGATGATGGTCAGGTAGTCCTTCGCCAGAGGCAAGACCTTGTCTGATGCGCCGATGAGCTTAATCCAGAAGTCCACGTTAGGTAAAACAATAGCGGTCAATAAAATAGCCAGCAGTATACCTGTGGCTATTCCGTTTCCCAGAGCGCGTTCCGCCCCGGTTTTATCGGTGCCTCCGATTAGTCTGGAAATGAGCGATGCCCCGCCTACAGCCACCATGTTGCCGACACCCATGGCCATCATTTGCAGCGGGAAGACGACGGAAAGCGCGGCCAGGGCCATTGTGCCCACATAGTGGCCGATGAATATGGCATCCACAATGCTGTAGGATACCTGGACCAAAGTGCCGAAAAGCATCGGAATGGACAATTTTATCAGCAACCGGCCGATCTGGTCGGTGTCCAGTATATTATGATTCTGGTTTTGCATAGTTTTTACAAGGGTTCATCAGCAGTTATTTAGTTAATCCGGCGGGTATCTGTAGGTTCCAGTATTGGCTTGGCTTCTATCGGGATGGTTTTACCCTGCTTTTCTGTCGCGGCGGCTCTCCTGAACTCTCTTATTATTGGAGTAATCAGAATAATCGTCAGTACGAAGGTAAGTGCATCGGAGGCGGGGAAGGAGAGAAACACGCCTTTCAGCTGCAAGAAACGGGGCAATATCATTACCGACGGTATCAGGAAAACGACCGGCCTGGCGATGGCCGTGATGAAGGCCTGCACGGCCTTACCGATGGACTGGAAGGACGTCGTCCCGACCATCACGAAGCCCATCAGGGGCATGCTCAGGAAGATAAGCTTGGCAGCAAACGTACCCGTAGCAACAAGCTGTGGGTCGGTGCTGAAAATTTTAATAATTGGTTCCGGGATGAAATAGAGCACGACAAATCCCAGGATACTCAATATAGTGGAGGCAATATAAGCAATCGTCAATGCTTTCAGGGCGAGTGAATAACGCCTGGCGCCGTAGTTGAAGCCGAGGATTGGCTGCACCCCCTGGCCGATAACCATGGCCGGCATCATAGCGAACATCATGACGCGCTGGAGAATGCCGAAGGCGGAAAGGGCGATATCGCCGCCGTAGGTGACCACCATCCTTATTAAAAACATGGCGGAGATGCTGCTGCCTATCGTCTGTATGAACGAAGAGGTACCTATGGAAAACATCGATTTCAGTATCTTGAAATCGAGAGGAAGGTTGCTTTTACGGATTTTCAGATAGCTGCTGCCGGTTAAATAGTAGCTTGCGAGGTAAATCAGCGTAGCTATCTGCGCTATTACCGTGCCCAGAGCCGCCCCTTTCACGCCCATATGCAGCAGGATGATTAATATCGAGTCGAGTATGATATTCAAAATAGCACCTATCATGTTGGCAATCATGCCGACGCGGGCATTTCCCTCGCCCCGCACGAAGTTGAGGAGCGCCATACCGACGACGTTAAAAACCGTGCCGCTGAAGATAATTATCAGGTACTCCCTGGCGAAGGGAAGGACTTCATCCGAGGCGCCGATAAGCCGCAGCCAGAAGTTGACGTTGGGCAAGATAATAGCTGTTAATAATAGAGATAGTATAATGCTACAGGTTATGCCGTTGCCCAGGGTACGCTCCGCCCTGGGTATATCGCCGGACCCGAGATATCTTGAAATCAGTGATGTCCCGCCCAGCCCGACCATCATGCCGATACCCATGCACAGCATTTGAAGCGGGAAAACGATAGAAAGCCCGGCAATAGCCAGAGGGCCGACGAAATGACCGATAAAAATGGTGTTTACCACGTTGTACAGGGTCTGGACGAACATACCGAAGAACGCCGGTGTGGCCAGTTTCACCAGTAGCCAACCGATGCGGTCGGTATCAAGCACATTACGGTCCGGTTTTTGCATTGGGTTATTCATTCTTTATAGTCGAGCAATGAAAAATTTGCAGGTATTATCAGTTCAATTACTGAAGCTTAAATAACGTATCGCGCAGAGTCCGCAGCGAATGTGATAAAGCTTCCAGCTCTCCATTGGTGAGGGAGGACATATTGTCCCTTACGGCACTGATGACGAGGTTGTCCTGCTCGTCAAGCACTTTACTCCCTTTATCGGTAAGGGTGATGTTATAGGTACGCCTGTCGTCAGAGCCCATCTCCCTTTTTACGAAATCCAGTTCTACAAGTTTATCGATGAGGTGGGTCATCTGGGCTTTGGCAATGAGTAGTCTCTCACCGATTTTGGCAGGATGCAGCGTTCCTTCTTCCTTCAGCACTCTCATAATTTCGAAGTGCAATAGCCCGATATCCACATCCGTGTCAGCAAGAGTCGCCATCATCAGCTTTCGGCGGATAAGCCTGAAAATAAGCGGCGGTATAGAAAGTAAATCTACGGCTACTTTTCCCAGAATATCGCTGCGCATATTTACATTCCTCCGGAAAGATTTTTAGGGGTTCAGTTGGTATATGAAATATACAGTTTAGAATCTATATAGTATATATTATATACTATAATTTGGGAAATAACAAGGGCTGATAGAAAGGATTCGGTTCGTATCTGGTTGATGGACAGACCTCACCCCTGTATCCCCTCTTCAGCCTGGGTCTTTGTAGAAAACCAGCTCATTAATTGGCTGAAGAGGGGAGTATAAGTGAGAGGGGGTGAGGGTAAGGTTAAGGTAATAAAGAGATGAAAAAAAACGAATAGTAATAGGAAAGAAGTTTCATGGCTGTTCTGTTACTTAAAATGAGATGTGTTACAATTGAACCAGGGAAGTGATTACGAGGGCTAGGGAGGGCTGGTATCATGGATGTAAAACATGTAGCCGGTAAGAAAAAGGGTAAGGTTATGCTTTATGCTTTAAGCACGTGCGGGTGGTGTAAAAGAACTAAAGATCTTCTCGAAGAACTGGGTGTTGAATACGATTTTACCGAAGTTGACCTGTTAAAAGGGGGAGAAAAAGAGGAAGCCCTCAGGAAAATCAAGGAATTCAATACCACAGGGAACTTTCCGACCCTGATAATCGACGATAAAAAATGTATCATCGGCTATCAGGAGAGCGATATCCGGGAGGCGCTGGGATAATGGGCGGAAATACAGAGGTAACACAGGATGAGGTGAAACGCCTATACGAGAAATTACGTGATGAGGCGGAATCAGCCGGATACCATCTGAATCCCGACACGGCAATGACCAGGGACCTGGTAAACGGCCTGCTGATTAACGAAAAGAGGTACGGGTATCGTTCCTGTCCCTGCCGGCTGGCCTCCGGCGTAAAGGAGGAAGACCTGGACATCGTCTGCCCGTGCGACTACCGCGACCCCGACCTGGATGATTATAATGCGTGCTATTGCAGCCTTTACGTATCTCAGGGGGTGGTGGACGGCAGGGTAAAAATAGGCTCTATTCCGGAGAGAAGGCCGCCGCGCGAGAAGAGATTGAAAATGAAAACTGAAAAGAAGGCAATTTCCCTTTCGTCACTGCCCCTGCCGGTCTGGCGCTGCAAGGTCTGCGGCTATCTGTGCGCCCGGGAGGGCCCTCCCGAGGTATGCCCCATCTGTAAAGCTAAAAAAGAGCGTTTTGAAAGATTTATTTAATATTAACCGTGGCTTCTTTAGGCTTAGACTTCACAATCAGGTAGATTAGGCCTATTTCCAGCAACACCTGAGCAATCTTGGTGATAAGGCCGGGGGCGCTGAGCAATATATCCGGTCTGGCGGCATACGCGGTATAGAACATCACGATGGTAAAAGCGTTAATAACGGCTCCGGTTATCCACAACCAGCGCTTTTTCAGGAGAATCAGGAGACCGCCAATTATGTAGCCGCCAGGTATAATATAGAAGAAAGCCGGGATACCATCGTCAGACGTCAGGTCGCCCGCATGCATAACCCCGATTCCCAACAGGACGTAAATTAAAGCAGATATCAAAGCCATCGCCAGACAAACAAGCATAATTCTTTTCATGAATGGTCTCCTTTGGATACGGAAGTGATATTATCTGCTATCATAAAATGTCCCTAAATGATTAGTCCAGACTTTGCTTTGTTTCTCATTTCCGTTATTTGACAGCCTACGTTCTACAGAATAAGATATTTAAGGCATTTAAAACGTATAATTAACTCAGGAGGTTTCAAGATGGCAGGAATACTGCAGGGTAAAGTCGCGCTGGTCACCGGTGCCGGGATGGGTCTGGGACGGGCGGCGGCGATTGCCTTTGCCAGAGAGGGCGCGAAGGTTGTCGTGGCTGACATCGACGTGAAGAACGGACAGAAGACGGTGGACACGATTAAAAAAGCCGGCGGCGAGGCTATGTTTATCAAGACAGATGTCTCCAGGGAAGCCGATGTCGAAGCTATGGTCAATAAAACGGTAGAAGCCTACGGGCGGCTCGACTGCGCCCACAATAACGTCGGCATCGAGGAGCTGCCGCACCCCATTACCGAAGGCACCGAGGCGCAATGGTACCGCCTTGTGGATGTGGATATGAAGGGCGTCTGGTTGTGCCTGAAACACGAGATAAAATACATGGAGAAGCATGGCGGTGGGTCTATCGTCAATACCTCCTCCATTGCGGGGCTGATTGGCGCGCCGGGCCAGGCCATATACTCTGCCTGCAAGTGGGGTGTCAACGGATTGACCAAGTCAGCGGCGGCGGACTATGCCAAAAAGGGTATCCGCGTGAATTCCGTCTGTCCCGCCGGAATGAAAGGCACGGGTTTCTACAACCGGATGCTGGCCAACCAGCCCGGTATGGCAGAAGCGGTTATTAGAATGGTGCCTCTGGGAAGGGACTCAGACCCGGCCGAGATTGCCGAGGCCGTGATATGGCTGTGCTCGGACAAGGCCTCTTATATCACCGGGGTAGCCATGCCCGTCGATGGCGGATTTACCGTGTCATAGGGTTATCAGTCGGCTTCACCCGATAGCATAGTGCCGAGTTAGAAATCCAGGTATTTATAGGAGTGTTTGTAAATTCTCCTTCAAGGGATTTCGAACTGTCCGGGCTTTGCCGTCATATTGAGGATATCAGGAAAAACACGCCAACCGGAGCGTCAGGCGAAAAGAAAGGAAAAACGGGGAGATGGTTGGTATTACATCGGCAGGAGCTTATATTCCCATATACAGGCTTAATCGTGATGAAATCGCTAAAATGTGGGGGGGAAGGAGCACGGGCGGGGCCAAAGCCGTGGCCGGCTATGACGAGGATACCGTCACCATGGCAGTGGCGGCCACTCTGGACTGCCTGAAGCGGGGAGGGGTTGAAGTGAATGGCTTATCCCTGGCGACGACCACAGCCCCATACAGGGAAAAGTTATCGGCCGCTATCGTGGCCAGCGCCGCCGACCTTCCCGCGGAATGCCATACGGCTGATTTCACCGATTCACTCAGAGCGGCGACGGCTGCCCTGAAATCGGCCATCGATGCGGTCAAAGCAGACCCGGCCAGGAACGTGGTGGTGACAGCTTCGGACTGCCGTATGGGCGCCGCCAGGGGCACGCTGGAGCAGACGCTCGGCGACGGCGCGGCGGCCCTGATGATAGGCTCGGAGAAGGTTATCGCCGAGGTTGAAGGCAGCTATTCGATATTTAACGATTTTACCGATCTTTGGCGGACCGATGAAGATAAATTCATCCGCTCCGCCGAGGGCCGCTTCATTGATGAGGTGGGCTACCTGCCGACGATGCAGTCGGCCATTAACGGCCTCATGAAAAAATACAAGCTCACAGCAGGCGATTTTGCCACAGTCGTCTATTATGCATCGGATGCGAGGCAACACGCCGCCCTGGCGAGAAGATTGAAGCTGGAAAAGGCGCAGGTGCAGGACCCGCTTTTTAACGACATCGGCAATACGGGGACGGCGGCGGCGTTATTAATGCTGGCGGCGGCGCTTGAGAAGGCTAAGGCAGGGGACAGGATTCTCTTTGCCAGCTATGGGGACGGCGCCGATGCCTTTATATTGCGCGTTACCGATGAAATTAAAAAGCTACAGAAGAAACCTGTTATATCCGATAAACTGGCGCGGAAAACAGCCATCAGCTACGGGCAGTATCTCAGCTGGCGCAATCTCGTCCCGGTAGAGGCTTCGACACTGCCGGAACGTTCGGCGCTCTCGCTGCCGAGTCGGTGGCGGGAAAGAAAGGTGATTTACGCGCTATACGGGGCAAAATGCAGAAAGTGTGGCACCCCGCAGATTTCTCAAATAGGTCAGACCCCGAGGATATGCGTCAACTGCCAGGCTAAAGACGACTTCGAGCCTTACAAGTTTTCCGATAAGAAGGCCAAGCTCTTCAGCTATACCATCGACCAGCTTCAGCCCACGCTGAACCCCCCGGGCGTTAACGGCGTCATCGACTTCGACGAAGGCGGACGGATGATATGCGAGCTTACCGACTGCGAGGTTGATAAAGTTAAGATTGGTATGCCCGTTGAGATGACCTTCAGGAAGATGTTTTTTAGTCGGGGGATACATAACTATTTCTGGAAGGCTAAACCTGTGTAAGCCCGCTCGCCCTGAGCTTGTCGAAGGGTGATATCTCGTGGTTCGACAGGCTCACCACGAGCGGTTTTTATAACGAGGTTTTTTGCGCTAGTAAGCAGGAGGATGAACCATGGAAGGTATAAAAGATAAAGTCGCCATCGTGGGCATGGGCTGCACGAAATTCGGGGAGCGGTGGGATAAAGGGGTGGAAGATTTAATCGTCGAAGCTGCTTACGAGGCGTTCGAGGATGCCGGTATCGGGCCTAAAGATGTCCAGGCGGCATGGATAGGTACGGTATTTTCCGGCCTGAGCGCCATCACGTTGTCACCCTTGCAGCTCCAATACATACCTATGACCAGGGTGGAGAACATGTGCGCCACCGGCTCGGAAGCCCTGCGGGCGGCGAGCTATGCCGTAGCCGCCGGAGTCTGCGACGTGGCCTTGGCCGTGGGGGTGGAAAAGCTGAAGGATTCCGGGGCGACGGGCGTAAAAGGCCCCAGCGTCGTCGGGGATAACCAGGACGGCAGCTCGGGCATCGGCCCCGGCTACAGCGCCCCGGCCTCTTTCGCCTACCTGGCGACGAGGTATTTCCATGACTACAATATCAAACCCGAAGAGGGCAAGCGGCTGCTGGCGCAGATTGCCGTGAAGAACCATCACAACGGCAGCCTGAACCCCAAGGCGCATTTCCAGAACGAG
>JBGPRB010000085.1:0-11550 GCA_041489355.1 Dehalococcoidia bacterium | reverse complement strand
GATAATTTGCTGCAGGAACTCGTGAACTTTTTGCCCTATGCGTGGCAATATCCGGAAATTACCTGCACCCGAATCCTTTTCAAGGGAAAGACCTTCACCGGCGAAAGATTCAAAGTCACCGACTGGCGGCAGTCTTCGCGGATTTACATGTATCATGAGGCCGTCGGTGAGGTTGGAGTTTTCTATCTGGAGGAATGCCCGCCGTCTGATGAAGGTCCTTTTTTGAAAGAGGAACGCGCTTTGCTGGACGCGGTAGCCGAGCAAATTGGCACTATTGCTACCCGGATATCGGCGGAGCTGGAACTGCAGGAAACCAACCAGCAATTGACACTGGAGCGTAAGGCCCTGCAGGAGTCCAACACCGCCTTACGGATAGTCATGGCCCGGATTGAGCAGGAAAAGCAGGAAATCCACCATGATATTAATATGAACGTCGAAAAAATCCTTATGCCGATACTGCACACCCTGACGATGCAAATATCACCAGCCCAGAAAAGATATGTTGACATGCTCCAGACTAACCTCGAGGAAATTACCTCGCCGTTTATCAGTAAATTATCCCTTTCCTATCATTCGATGACACCGACGGAAATCGCCATCTGCAACATGATACGGAACGGAATGCATACTAAGGAAATCGCCGAGGCAAGGGGTGTATCCGAAGCTACCATCAACCGCCATAGAGAAAAGATACGCCGCAAACTCAAGATAACCAACCAGGATGTTAATCTCGCTACTTTCCTGCAATCTAGCATGTGGGAGGGAAAATAGAAAAGCAAACGATAAAACCGCTTTTATTCCAGATAATAACGATATTGTGCTTTCTGTTTTTTATACTTCAAGGCGTGTGCATCGCTAGCAATTCGTTCACAAATTACTAAATTTCTGAGCGTTACTTGCTATACAAAAGCTTGGATTATTTAGTTTAGCTCTTAACTCAGGCGTTGACTTAAGGTAACCTTTTTTCTATAATCACTCCAGAAAGAAGGCAAGCGGCCTCCGCCTTTTTTCAAGAGTGCTTGGCACGCAGGAGGCAGGGGGTTCGAACTGCCCGGCTCTACCATCGAGGCTGGAGAAGTTTCTCAGACCTCATGGTTGTGTGTACAAGCGAACTCAGACAATAGAATGAATATAGAAGGTCGGAACAAGGGGTAATAATGGCATCCTTACCTATGGCACAAATACCAGCTGAGCCAGTGTGGGGCATTGTAGTTGGACTGGTTATAATTGCCCTAATGGTATTAATTCTACCCTTCAAAGTAAAACTCGTTGAACATAATCTAGAAGTATTTTTCCTGATTATGGGTATTTTGTCGGTGACTGTATCTGGACTCTGGAGTGGACAACTGGTCATTGACGCCCTTAAAACGCCGGTAATGATTGGCACACTTCCTATCGGCATATTTCAGGTTGTCCTTATCATCGGCCTCATCATCTTCTTCTTCCACAAGCAATTCCACAGCGCCATTACAGCCCTGGCGAACAAGTTAAACATTAGAGCCTTCATCTTCATTCTGGTGGCAGTGCTGGGTCTATTCTCCAGCGTCATCTCAGTTATATTGACATCGGTCCTGCTGGCAGAGATAGCAGCCTGTCTGCCATTAGACAGAAAAGAGCAGATTAAGCTTGTGGTTGTAGCCTGTTTTGCCATTGGTCTGGGTGCCGTCCTAACCCCACTGGGCGAACCTTTGTCTACCATCCTGGTGCAAAAATTAGCCGGCCCGCCATTTAATGCAGGTTTTACCTTCCTGCTAACTAATTTCGGTAAGTATGTATTCCCTGGAGTTGTAGTTACTGCGATTTTTGGTGCGATATGGATTGGTGGGAAAACCGCCGTATGTGAGACGATAACACAGTACTCGGAGACACCTAAGAGTATCATTGTGAGGGCTGTTAAAGTCTACGCATTTATCGCTGCTCTAGTCTTGTTGGGTGAAGGATTGAAGCCGTTTATCGTGTGGTTCTTCATTGGAGTGCCAGCTTCCGCACTATATTGGATTAACATGGTATCTGCTATTCTTGATAATGCTACGTTGACGGCTATTGAAATAGTCCCCAGCATGGCGCTGTCACAGATTGTCAGTATCATCATGGGTCTGAGTATTGCCGGGGGCATGCTCATCCCCGGCAACATCCCCAATATCGTGGTGGCTGGAAAACTAAAAATAGGTATGAGGGAATGGGCCGTCGTTGGTGTCCCCATTGGACTGGTATTGTTGGCTATATACTTTGCCGTTTTGATTCCAGTCATATTTAAGTAATTAAACTGTCCGAAAGAGTAACGGCCAGGGCCAACATTGTGTCCTCGGTTTGATGGCTTTATCTGTCCTCAGACCCTTCCCCTTCATTTGCATCGGCATCACCAGCCAGCATAATTACGAGAGAGCCCCCTTTGTGCTAACATAGTAATAGGGTCAGATGCGTATATTTCTCAGGATTGCGGTTTTATTCTGGAAACAGCGGCGGCAGGCAGCCCTGACTTATATCTGTCTCTTCGCCGGGGCAGCCCTGTCCATGGCGATTCCACAGCTTACCGGTCGGGCTATCGACCTGGCGCTCGGTTCGAGCCAGACGAGCCTTCTGGTGTTCACGGCTATGGGCATAGCCGGGGCCGGCATCCTGCGCGGCATGCTTAACTACGGGCAGACATACCTGGCCGAGGCTCTATCGCAACGGGTAGCCTATAACCTCCGCAACATGATGTACGACCGACTCCAGAAGCTCAGCTATGCTTTCCACGACCGCTCCCAGACCGGCCAGCTGATGAGCCGCGCCACCTCGGACGTGGAGGGGGTACGCATGTTCGTCGGTTTCGCCCTGCTGCGGGGCGTCTATTTCCTCGTCCTGGGGGTGGCGATAGCCGTCGTGCTTTTGATGCTTAACTGGAAGCTGGCGCTTATCAGTCTCTGCGTTCTCCCCTTCATTTCCTTCCGGGCTGTCGTCCTCGGCGATAAACTGCGCGCCATCTCCATGAAAATCCAGCAGGGCCTGGGCGTCCTGGGGACTTTTATCCAGGAGAGCATCGTCGGCGCCAAGGTGGTGCGCGCCTTCGCCCGCGAAGAATATGAAACAGAGAAATTTATACGGCAGGCTAAAGAAAACTATAACCTCGAGATTGGAATCGCCAAGCTACTCGCCTCTAACAGCCCGTTGATGAGCTTCGCCATTTTTATCGCCATGGCCGGCATATTGTGGTACGGGGGGAGGCTAGTAATTACCGGTGCGATGACCCAGGGTAAAATGGCCGAGTTCCTGCTTTACGTGGTCATGCTCAATATGCCGGTGAGGATGCTGGGCTGGCTGACGCAACTGTATTCGAGGGCGATGTCCTCCGGGCAGCGCGTCTTCGAAGTCCTGGACGAGGAGACAGCGGTGGAGGAGAAAGCCGGGGCTACCGACTCCGGCGGGGTAAAAGGGGCCGTACGCTTTGAGAATGTCTCCTTCAGCTATGATTCGCAGCAGCCGGCCTTGAGGGAAGTGGATTTTGAAGTTAAACCGGGTCAGGTGGTAGCCCTCGTCGGCGCCAGCGGCAGCGGCAAGTCCACGATAGCCAATCTATTGCCGCGGTTCTATGATGTGACTAAAGGCCGTATTGCGCTTGACGGCAGGGACGTGCGTGACCTGACGCTGGAATCGCTGCGGCGGAACGTGGGAATCGTGCACCAGGATACCTTCCTCTTTTCCGCCACCATCCGTGAGAACATCAGCTACGGAAAGCCGGGCGCTACCCTGGAAGAAATTAAGAAGGCGGCACGGATAGCCCACCTGCACGACTTCGTGATGACCTTGCCCGAGGGCTATGAGACGTGGGTAGGGGAGAGGGGCATTACACTTTCCGGCGGACAGAAACAGAGGCTGGCCATCGCCCGCACGCTGCTGCTGAACCCGCGTATCGTCATCATGGACGATGCCACGTCCAGTGTGGACATGGAGACCGAGCACCTCATCAGGCAAGCCCTGAAATCGCTGCTGGCTGGGCGGACGACTTTTATCATCGCCCAGCGGCTGCGCTCCGTCCAGATGGCCGACCTCATCCTGGTGCTGGAGGACGGGCGCATCGTGGAGCGGGGCACCCATCAGGAGCTAATCGCCCGTAACGGGTATTATAATCGACTCTATAATCTACAATTTCAATACCAGGAAGGCTGGCATTCTTCCGGGGAAGAACAGATACCGGAGGAACCCCTGGAGACGGTATCGCTACCGGTTACGGAGGGGCTTGTTATACCGACGACGGGGAGAGGCCGTTCGCGGAGCAGCCTCAGCGACTCCGATGATATCGTTTTCGGAAAGCCGTACGATTCGCGCATCGTCGCCCGCATGGTCGAATACTTCGCTCCTCATAAAGTGGCTGTCATCCTGACCATCGTGGCGACCCTGTTCTATACCGCTACCATCGTGGCCAGTCCTTACCTGGTAGGGATGGCAATTAACAAATATATCGTGGCGGGGAATATCGCTGGTCTCAATATTGCCATCCTGCTTTTCATGGGTAACGCGGCGCTCAACCTGGTGGCATACTGGGGCCAGATACGGGCGGAGGCGGTTATAGGGCAGGGCATCCTGCTCAGATTGCGGCGGCAGGTCTTCAGCCATTTACAGCGCCTTTCCATCAGCTTTTTCGACCATAACGAGGCAGGGAGGATAATGTCCCGCGCCCAGGACGACGTGGGCGAGCTGGGCGATTTTCTCGATTCCGGGGCTTTCTGGGTGGTCGGGGAGATTATCAGCCTTATAGCTATCGTGGTCATTATGCTCACGATGAGCTTTAACCTGGCCCTTATCAGCCTGGCGGTGTTGCCGTTCCTTTTCTGGTTTGTCATTGTCTGGCAAAAGAGAGCCAGGCATTCTTTCATACACGCCAGGCGAACGCTCTCCGCCGTGAACGCTTCGCTACAGGAAAATATTACCGGCATCCGGCTTATCCAGAGCCTGTCCCGTGAGAAAATAAACTCAGAGCATTTCGACCGCGTCAACCGGGTCAACCTCCAGGCAAATCTGCAAGCCGCGCGACAGTCCGCCGTCATGATGCCGGTGATGGAGACGCTGGTATCGCTGGCGACGGCGTTGACCATCGTTTTCGGCGGGATAGGCGTCATCCAGGGGGCCATCCTGGTGGGTACGCTGGTGGCTTTTACACTCTATATCCAGCAATTTTTCGACCCCATCAGGACGCTGACCATGGAATATACCCAACTGCAACGGGCTATGGCTTCGGCGGCACGTATCTTCGAGCTTACCGATGTCAAGCAGGAGGTCGTCGATAGCCCAAAGAGCCTGAAGCCGTCCCGGCTCAGGGGTGAAATCAGCTTCGAAAACGTCTCATTCCACTATGAGACCGGGCCGGAGGTGCTCCACGGCATAAACCTCTACGTAGCTGCCGGGGAGACGGCGGCGCTGGTGGGGCCTACGGGAGCGGGTAAAAGCACCATGGTGAGCCTGATAGCCCGTTTCTACGATGTAAGCGGCGGGCGCATAATGGTGGACGGCAAAGATATTCGTGAAATGAAACAGGTTGACTACAGGAGCCAGCTGGGGCTGGTATTACAGGACCCCTTCTTATTCTCCGGGACGATAGGCGACAATATACGCTACGGCAACGCGCTGGCTACCGAATCCGGGATAATGGAAGCAGCAAAAACCGTCGGCGCACACGACTTCATCATGAAGCTGGAAAAGGGATACGATACCTGGCTCCAGGAGCGGGGTCAGAACCTGAGCATGGGCCAGCGCCAGCTAATCAGCTTCGCGCGGGCGCTCCTGGCCAATCCGTCCATCCTGCTGCTGGATGAAGCGACCGCCAACATGGACTCTTACAGCGAGCAGGTCCTCCAGGAAGCCCTCAGGCACTTATTGAAGGGAAGGACGGCCATCGTCATTGCCCACCGGCTTTCCACGATTCGTAATGCCGACCGCATCGCGGTGCTGGACAGCGGACGCATCGTCGAAGAGGGGAAACATGAGGAGCTACTGGCGCTGGGCGGCCTCTATGCCCGGCTCTATGAGATGACTTATGCCAGTGCAGTCGCCCGTGAGAAGTAAGAAGGCATATTTGATAGTAATAATAGTAAATTCATTTTAGAAAAGGAGTCTTCAGATGGTAAAAAAGAGCTACAAGAAAAACCTGGTAAATAAACCCACCTATGAGGTCGGCAGCGCACAGGTAATCAAGGGACGCCAGAACCCGACGATGACGTTCATGAGCAACGACCTCGTCCCGGGCAGCAATACTTACATCGAAATCGGCTGGGTATATAAGATGCCCGAGCCCAACCCGCATATCCACAAGCACGCCCATGACTACGATGAAATAGTGCTGCACATCGGTAGCGACCCGAAAAACCCGGAAGACCTCGGGGCGAAAATAGAGTTTGTGGTCGGTGATGAAAAAATCGTCATCGATAAGACATCGGCCCTGTTTATCCCCCGAGGCGTGGACCACGGCCCGGTGACCTGGGATAAGGTGGAGAGGCCCCATATACAGATGGTGGTCATGCCGGGGGCGGGGACGGTTAAAGAGTCAAATCCCGCAGGCTACATAACGACCGATAAAAAGAAAAAATAAAGGCAATTTACGCCGTATAACCTTTTTTGAAGAACCTCAGGGCGGCGAACTGGTTGACGGCCTGGTTGAGCAGCTTTTTATCCAGCGTCGCTTCGGGGTCGATGCTCCTTGCCAGGAACACCTGCGCCATTCTCTGGCGGTCTTTCATGATAGCCCGGGTGCCCAGCCCGCGATAGGTTTCGAGGTCCTGATAGTACCGGAACTGGGACATCTCTTCGGCGTTGAGCGGGTCGGGGACACCCTTAGGCGGCTGA
This sequence comes from Dehalococcoidia bacterium, assembly GCA_041489355.1. Classification (GTDB taxonomy): domain Bacteria; phylum Chloroflexota; class Dehalococcoidia; order Dehalococcoidales; family RBG-16-60-22; genus JBGPRB01. The sequence continues at coordinate 4,731 of JBGPRB010000085.1, read as the reverse complement.
GGAACCGTGAGATGAACCGCCAGCCGGGAAGGATGCGCCTGAAGCAGACCTGTTACGTAGCTCCAGGCGGTCAATACCGAGGGCACCATAGCCTTCATCCGGAAGACCCTGAAGTTGATTTTGCTTTTCTTAATCGCATCATATTGCGCCTTGTGCAGCCTGGCGAAAGCTTTAGCGGCTACTATAAGACCCTTGTCCGTCCATAAGTTGCTCCCCATCTTTTCCGTCAGCTGGCGATATTCTTCGTCCAGGAAGATGCCGGTCTGGCAGAGATAGGGTTCATAGACATTCCTGTCCAGATCAGCGTCGATTATCTGCTGGCCGGTCTGCTTGCCTTTGAAATAGTTTACGATAAAGCTGCGGGCGCCCTGGGTGGTGATTTTATCGGCGTGGGAGCCGACATCGGGAAAGTCCTCCCCCTGCTTGAGAAGGCCGACCCTGGTGCACCACCTTCTCAGATAGGGGCCCATATAAGTCTCTTCCAGCTGTCTATCGAAGAGGTCATTCGATACCGACATGCTGGTGTTCGATATCAAAGCAAGCTCGGTCCTCTGCTCCTTGGACAGGCAGAAATAGACACGGAACCCGTGATATCTGGAGACCTTTTTCTCCTGATAGGCATCAATGATGGCGCGGGAGCGGTGTTGACCTCCCCAGATTTTCAATGGTTTTTCCCGCAGATAGGAGGTAATATATTCGGCGATGAGGTCGTTGAACTCGCGTTCGTTGGCGGCGTCGGCTCTCATGCGCAGGAATGTATTATGTGTTTCCAGTATTTCACGGTTATCGCGGAATGTTTCACCGCTTTCCGGGTTGAGCCGGGCATCCAGGCTGATAAGACCGGCCATGGTCTTGCCCGTGATGGTGCAGCGTATATAGTAGCTCTTTTTTACGCCGTCCTGAAAGATGTAAACGGGCATGTTCCTGGCTTTTTCCAGAGTATCGGTGCTTTCCAGGAACTTCTTGACGGTCTTTTCCACCTCCTGATTTTTAGCCGCGCTCTTATCATAAACGATATCCATTGCCTTACTCCAATCCCCGGTGATTTATCTGGCTGAGTCTAAATCTATTTTACACCTTGCTGAGATGTGGGGCAATAGTTCATGGATTCAGCGCCGGGTGTATGGTGTTATTTGCGTTACCCCGACCGGCTTAGCGATTCTGAAGTTGGTGTAATTTATTGTATGAAAGGCAGAATTTCAAGAATTAAATAATTAACTTACATTTTCCTACCCTTTTCTAACTTATAATGACTTATTTCTATACTTGCAATGCCTATATTTAATAATATTTAAATAATTCTAAATCTTGAGTGTGCCACGGGGAACTATGATCCGTCCCCTCAAATTGCTCACTTGGGGAACGGGGAGCTAATAGTGAAACCGATCCGCTATGGGTCGGTTTTTATTTTTGTCTACGGGAAGCAGTGCCATTAACTGACAATGTAATGGCTAAAGGAGAAAATGGACTGAAAAAGAAACTAATAAAGGCAACCTTAAGTGGTAAATAAATTAAGGAGGGTGGAAAATGAACGACATAAGAAACCTGGCCAGGAAACTAACGAAGGCGGTACTGGTAGCGGCAATCGCGGCGCTGCTGATAGCAATGGTGGCAATCCCGGCCAGCGCTATCACTAAGATGCCAGCCCGGCCAGCCGGGGTTACCGTGCTCAACGGTCCCGACTCAGCGCCAATACCTGCCCTGATTAACTACCAGGGCTATCTCACCGATTCCAGTGGCACCCCGATAAATGCCATCCTGGGTATAACCTTCGCCATCTATGACTCTGGGGGCACCCAGTTATGGACGGAAACGCAGCCCTCGGTGAGCGTTAGCAACGGGCTGTTCAACGTCCTTCTGGGCAGTGTCAATCCCATTAATGTCGGTTCCCTGGGCGGGGAAAGCTACCTGGGGGTACAGGTGGGGGCGGATGCGGAGATGACGCCGCGGCAGCGGCTGGTGAGCGTGGCCTATGCTCTGCGTGCCGCCATGGCCAATAATGCCGATACCCTTGATGGCCAGGAGGCGGCTGCCTTCGCCCCGGTGGCTCACACTCATCCTGACGTCTATGTTAATACCTCCGGCGACACGATGATAGGAACACTCTACCTGCCGTTAAACGGCCTGGTAGCCGGCACCAACCAGCTCGTTCTCAGCGGCGGTAACGTCGGCATCGGGACGCCCAGCCCCAGCTATAAACTCCATGTTGAAGGCACTATTTACGGCAAAAGTACCAACAGCCCCGGCGTGTATGGCGAGAGCACCACTCACGAGGGCGTGTGGGGCATCGCTACCAGCGGCACCGGCGTGTACGGCCGCTCCGCCAGCGGCCCCGGCGTGGTCGGTGTTAACACCGGAACCGAAAACCAAGGCCGGCTTGGCACCAGCAACGAGGGCGTGTACGGCTACGGCGGCATGTCCAGCAGCTATGGCGTGTTAGGCATCAGCCCCAGCGGCGGTGGCGTGTACGGTCAAAACAGCAACAGCGGCAATTATGGCCAGCTCGGCACGGCGGGCGCTGGCGTGTACGGCTACAGCACCAGCACTCAGGGCGTGTCCGGCTCCGCCATCAGCGGCATCGGCGTGTACGGCAGGAGCACCAGCGGCAACGGCGTGCGCGGCTACAGCACCAGCGGCATCGGCGGCGTGTTCGTCTCCGACGGCAGCTATGGCGTGTATGGCTACAGCACCAGCGGCATTGGCGTGGCCGGATGGGGCACCACCTTCGATTTTTATGCTGACGGCACGGGCACAGATTACGGCCCTTTTACCGGTGCCCATGAGGTCAAGCTGGCCGCGGCTTTCCCGAAAGAGGTCAGGCCGGGAATGATTGTCTCGGTTACCGGAGAGACCCAGGTCAGGACGGACCAGGGGCAAATTAACTTCTCTTCCACGCTGCCCACCGTGCAACTAGCGGCGACGCCCAATGACCGCGCGGTATTTGGCGTAATCATCTCGGAGTCACCCCTGCCCGAAGGCCATTGGTATCAATCGGGCGAGGGCGAGCGCTTCGGCATTGTCAACGCCCTGGGGGACGGCCGGGTCTGGGTCACCAACCTTAACGGGGATATTCAGGCGGGCGATTACATCACCACCTCGGCCATCGCCGGCTATGGCCAGAAACAGGCCGATGACCTGCTCCACTCCTACACCCTGGGCAAAGCCACGGAAACTGTTGACTGGAGTACAGTCACCGAGACCGTTACATTCAATGGCCAGACCTGGAAGGCCTATCCCATTGCGGTGGTTTATACCAGCGGCTAAGGAGGAAATATGAAAGATAAAAAGATACTACTGGCAGTCCTCCTGGCCCTGGTTTTTTGCCTGGCCACTGCTTCGGCTGCCCTGGCGATGTCGTCGCTAAACTATGACCTCCCCTGGCAGACGCTCGCCACCGGTGGCGGCGGCGGGGGTTCGCCCAACTATGTCTTGAACGACACCAGTGGCCAGTCCTCGGCCACCGGCCTATCGGGAAGCACGAACTATCAGCTCAGCGCCGGCTACTGGCATGTGATGTCGGGAGGAGCAGTTAACACACCACCGGTGCTCACGCTATATCCGAGCGGTGACCAGAGCATTGACGAGGGTCATACATTAATCATCACGGCTACCGCTACCGATCCTGATATCGGCGATACACTTACGCTCAGCGCCGAAAACCTGCCGGATGGCGCGGTTTTCATCGACCATGGTGATGGTACGGCGTCTTTCTCGTGGACACCTGGTTATGACCAGGCCGGCACATATTCTGGAGTCCGTTTTGTAGTAACTGATGGCATTGCCAGTGATTTTAAAGATATTACCATCACTGTAAATGACGCTGCGCCATCTGTTACCGTTCGCCTGGTGGATAGCCATGGCACCGGCATTGAAGGCGGGGTGGTTAAATACTACTCGGGCGGATGGCAGGATTTCGGTACTACAGGTGTTAATGGCGAGGTTCAAAAAAGCCTGCCTCTTCAAAGCTACAAGTTCCGCATGACCTACGCCGGTGCGTACAACGATAAGACACAGAACGTGGGTATCGACCCGGTTGTTGTCTTCCAGACTATCAATGTCACCGTGCAGCTCAAGGACAGCGGCGGAAATCTTATCGATACCGGCGAGGTGAAGTACAACGCCGGCGGCTGGAAGGACTTCGGCACCACCTCCGGCGGACAGGTTAGCATGGAGTTATTGCCCTACAGCTATAAATTCCGCATGACCTATGCTGGCGCCTACAACGATAAGACACAGAACGTGGGTATCGACCCGGTTGTCGTCTTCCAGACGGTCAATGTCACCGTGCAACTCAAGGACAGCGGTGATAATCTCATTGACACCGGCGAGGTGAAATATAACGCCGGGGGCTGGAAGGACTTCGGCACCACCTCCGGCGGACAGGTCAGTAAGGAGTTATTGCCCAACAGTTATAAGTTCCGCATGACCTACGCCGGCGCCTACAACGATAAGACACAGAATGTGGGTAGCGACCCGGTTGTCGTCTTCCAGACGATCAATGTCACCGTGCAACTCAAGGACAGTGGCGGCAGCCTCATCGATACTGGCGAGGTGAAGTACAGTGCTGGTGGCTGGAAGGACTTCGGCACCACCTCCGGCGGACAGGTTAGTATGGAGTTATTGCCCAGCAAATACAAGTTCCGCATGACCTATGCCGGCGCCTCCAATGAGAAGTACCAGAATGTGGGAGTTGACCCCGTAGTTGTCTTCCAGACGGGACAGGTTGTCTCT
>JBGPRB010000084.1:0-11610 GCA_041489355.1 Dehalococcoidia bacterium | reverse complement strand
GTTTGGCAAGCTCGGCGAGAATCGCCGTCTGATAGCCGCTGCCGGTGCCTAACTCCAGCACCTTTTCGCTGCCGGTGAGTTCCAGCACCTCCGTCATGAGAGCGATAATATAGGGTTGGGAAATCGTCTGCTCCCAGCCGATAGGTAATGGCCTGTCTTCATAGGCTATATGACGGCTTTCCAGGGGTACGAATTTTTCCCGGGGTATGCGGGACATGGCAGCCAACACCCGCTTGTCTCTTATCTCGGAACTGAGGTGCTCAATCAATTCGGCTCTTGCCGCTTCAAAGTCCTTCATGGCCGCCACGAGAGAACTAGGTGAGAACAATATACAATATAACCAGGATAATGATAATTATCCCTGTTAAAATGCCGATTCTTTTCAGCTCACTAACGATAGGATACTGGATTGTTGCCGTAGTTGCCGAAGGAGCCGCCGCCTTTGAGACCGGACGAGCGTTGACGGGTGCGGCTGGTTGCGGTACACTGGTAGCTGCTTGCTGCGGTAAACCTGCACCTGTCGGCTGCGGCAGACCCGCACCTACCTGGCGCTGCCTGATTTTACTTTTTTTACTATAGTGAGGATGCTTGCCTTTACCGCGTCGCGATTTACCCGGCATCCGTTACCTCCTTAGAATTACTCTTTAGCTCTGGGATGGGACTTATCATAGGCCCGTCGAACATGCTCGGTGGTCAGGTGGGTGTAGACCTGGGTGGTGGATATATTGGCATGCCCCAGCAATTCCTGTACCGACCTCAGGTCAGCCCCGCCGCTAAGCATATGAGTGGCAAAGCTATGTCTCAGTGTATGGGGGCTGATTTTAGGGCTCAGCCCGGCCGATTTGACATATTCCTTGAGTTTTTGCCAGAAACCCTGCCTGGTAAGCCTCTGGCCGCGGGCATTGAGAAACAATGCCGTTTCCTTCCTGCCATGGGCTAACTTGGGACGGTCTTCATCGACGTATTTCTTCACTACCGTGGCAACCTGTTCGTAGAGCGGGATAATGCGTTCCTTACGCCCTTTCCCCAGACAACGTACTAAGCAATCACCCTCGGTATTGACATCGCCCAGGTTTAAAGCCACCAGCTCGCTTATCCTCATACCACTGGCATATAACAGCTCCAGCATGGCCCTGTCCCGCTTGGCTTCCGACGTAGACAGTTTGGCCGGTTGTTCCAGCAGGAGGCGCACTTGGTTAATGGGTATCGGCTTGGGTAATGCCTTCCCCACGCTGGGCGAACTCATATTTTCGGTGGGGTCGGTTTTTATATTGCCCTCCGATACCATGAAGCTGAAGAAAGACCTCCCCGCAGCCACTTTACGCGCTATTGTGGTCGCCACATAGCCCCTCTCTTTGAGGTTAAGCATGTAGCTCAACATATTCTGTCGATTTAAATTAGCCCAGGAAGGTGTAGTACCCTGCTTCGACGCCTCGCTTCGAGTGAATTCAGCTAATCCCTTGAGGTCATTGCGGTAGGCAGATATGGTATGTTCGGAATATCCTTTCTCTACCGCCAGATAATGTAAAAAGCTTTCGATTGCCTCTATCATCGCTTCACCTCATGGTTGAAAATTCTACCGGTCATATCTTTTAGTACTATCGTATATATTTTAACATAATATTATCATATTAAAAAGAGCCGCATTATGTCTTGGTTCTGTTTTTCGGAATAAACTGATAGAAAAAAGTAAAGTCATGAGCTTGAAAAGCTTTATCGCCGGTTTTCTACAATATTTACTTTCAGAGTTCCTGTGCACGGAATCGGTAATAGTCCGATAACAGCCCGATGAAAACTATAGCACAAAGCCGTCAGGGCGGCTACTTTGAACACGGTCATACCGGCAATCATGCTGCCGCTATCTAATACCAGTACTTTAGCCCTATGTATTTCCTATTACCAAATAGCTATTGTAAACGTGACGAAAGGTATATAAGATAAGTTTTGAATAGCCGAAATATCCTGTAAGTAGAAAGGTATCCCTTTATGGCAAAATCCGCCGAAGAAGTTAAGAGCATCTTACGTAAAAATACGCCTGACCCGGAGGTCTTGCGACTCATTCCCGAGGCTATGGCCCGCAAGTATATCGCCATCCCCATGACGATAGAAGGAAATGTACTGCGTGTAGCTATGGCGAATCCGTCCGATATCCTCGCCCTGGAAGCTTTAGCCAGCTGGAGTCAGATGCGTATAGAGTCCGAAGCCTCCAGCCAGGAAGTGGTGCTTGAGGCTATCGACCTAAATTATAAGAACTACGGCGAGATAGAAAAACAGATATCCAACATATCATCTGGCGACGATAAAATAGCAGACAAACAACTGATTATTGATACATCCACGGATGCTCCGGTCGCTCAGGCTTTAACACTTATTATTGATGAGGCTGTGAAAGCCAGAGCATCTGATATTCACCTTCACCCGGGCGAGGACAAACTGAGGGTACGTTACCGCATCGACGGTACGCTCCAGGAAATGTTCTCTCTGCCGCTGGTGACGTTGACGCCGATTATCTCCAGAATCAAGATTATGGCCAATATGAACATAGCGGACCATCACCGCCCGCAGGACGGCCAGTTTTCCGTAAAAACCAAAGGCCGTTTAATAGATATCCGGGTAGCCATCGTCGCCACCGTTTACGGTGAAATGGCAGTATTGCGGCTTCTGGATAAGTCCCGGGCTACCCTGGCCTTGCCTGAGCTCGGGTTTCTCCCTGATAGCCTGAACAAGTATGAAAAAATGATCAAAGTCCCTTATGGCATCATACTGGTCAGCGGACCTACCGGGGCCGGTAAGACAACCACCCTTTATGCTTCGGTCAATTCTCTTAACCAGACGGAACGCAATATTATCACCGTAGAGGACCCGGTTGAGTACCGATTTTCAAATATCAACCAGATTCAGGTCAACCCCCGCGCCGGCCTTACTTTCGCCAGCGGCCTCAGGTCGATACTGCGGCTCGACCCCGATGTGATATTAATCGGAGAGATACGTGATGCTGAAACAGCCGGTATCGCTATCCAGTCGGCTCTCACCGGCCACCTGGTATTATCTTCAATCCATGCCAACGATGCCGTGGGTGTGGTGCAGCGCCTCCTGGACCTCGGTGTTGAGCCTTTCCTGGTATCCTCGGCTCTCATCGGGGTGGTTGCCCAGCGTATGGTACGCCAAGTCTGTCCCAACTGCGCGCGTCTGATTAAAGCTTCCACGGAGGAGAGCCTGATTTACAGCCAGGAAATGGGAGAACAGAGAAGTGAATTTTTCTATGGCAGCGGCTGCAAATCCTGCGCCAATAGCGGCTACCGGGGACGGATGGGTATATTCGAAATACTTTGCACCAGCGACGGTATTAAAACTCTGTTGGTTAAGGGAACCACTGCCAGCGAATTACGCAGCCAGGCGATTAAGGAGGGAATGGTAACGTTGCTCAGGGATGGCATGACCAAGGTGAAGAAAAACCTGACTACCCCTTCTGAAGTCCTGCGTAATGCTTACTCCGTCGGCTAGTGGTAAAGAACTGATTTCCCAAGGAGTAAAGAATATCGGAAGTCGGGAGACTGAATGCAATATCAATACATAGCCTGCAGTGAAGCTGGCGAAATCGTTAAAGGTAAACTATCGGCAACCAGCGAAGAAGCTATTTCCGAAATGCTCAGTTATGCCGGTTACCGCCTGATTAACCTGAGACCCTATGTTCCTTTCCTGAGTCTGGGAAAGCTGACATCACAATTTTTCCCGGTCAAGGCGAATGACATTATTATGCTCTTTCGCCAGATGGCCCTGCTTCTTGAATCCGGCGTGAACATTGTTACCGCGCTGGAACTGTTACAGGAGCAGATATACAACCGCACTTTGAAGAGGGTAGTTGCCGATGTTATCAACGATATCCGGAGCGGCCACCAGCTATCAGTCTCCATGAGCCATCACCCGGAAGTATTTTCCCCCATGGCCTGCCGGACATTGAGTATCGGTGAGCAGACCGGCGGTCTTGAGACGATGTTAAAACAGATAGCCGAATATATGGAAAAGGAAAATACCACCCGTAAGGGAATAAAAGGCGCCCTTATGTACCCGATAATCGCCCTGATTGTGACGGTGATTGTAGTGGGTATACTCATGTTTTTTGTTCTACCGGCTTTTGCCAATCTATACGGGGACCTGGGTGCCAAGTTACCCACTATTACCAAGCTTATGATGGATTTATCTGTACTCCTGCGTAGTTATGCCCTTCAGATGTTACTGGGTATCTTTATAATCATAGGATTGTTACTTATTTATTTTAGAACGGCGGACGGTAAGTATAATCTTGATAGAATTATGCTGCGGATACCACTGCTGGGCAGGGTAAAACACCTGAACGAACTTGCCCGCTGCTGCCGGAGTATTTCTCTATTGTACACGGCTGGTCTGCCTTTGACCGAAATCATGCCTCTTGTTATCCAGGGCTGCAGCAACAGGGTAATGGCGCAGGCTTTGTACAATGTCCAGACAGACATGCTCAAAGGTGAAGGCTTATCCAGGCCGATGGGGAAAAATTATATATTTTTACCGATGATGGTTCAGATGGTAAAAGTCGGGGAGGAGACAGGCAGCCTGGATACTTCCTTGCTGGCCGTGGCTCAAAATTACGAAACCGAAGCAGGGGACAAGACCAAATCCCTGATAGGTATGATTCAACCGATTATGACCATAGTTATAGCCGGTATTGTCGGCTTGATAGCGCTGTCGATGGTTTCGGCAATGTATTCGATATACGGACAGGCATTCTAATTGACTGATGATTTAGGACGTATTTATGAAAGGTTTAAAATTAAGTAAAACAAGCTGGTTAATTCTCGCGGCAGGCATTTTTCTCGTCGTGCTGGCTGGACTTGGTGTAAGCCGTTCCGGACAGGTGAAAGAGCAATCTAGGTTGGAAGAAGAACTGGGTATATCTGAATCGATACTGGAGAAAACGCAGTTAACGTCATTGCAGACACAATTGGGAGAGCTCCAGGACCGACTGGATGAAAGCGAGAGTCAACTTGTCGAGGCAAAGGACAGGCTGCGTCAGACAGTTTTGAGTGTTGATGTAACCGATAAATTCTTCGAAGTTGCCAAGTACTCAGATGTGGTCGTGATGAACCTGGTTACTTCAACGATAGCCAAGAATACTATTGCAGGTGTGGACTGTTCCACGATTTCCATCGGTGCCACGATAACAGGAGACGTAAACAACATTATTGATTTTATTATCAACCTGAACCAAGGTTACACCACGGGTTATGTGAAATCAGCGCAAATAAACTTGAATAATGTATCCAGTGAAGCGAGTAGCGCATCGGCCAGTATCCAGATGATAGTCTACTCTTATGAAGGAAGCTGAAGATGGCTAATAACACGGTTACGCTTTATATCAGTGATACCAGTATCCGCCTGATGGTTACTCGTGGCAGGCGTATCACCAAGCTGGCTGAAGTGCCGCTGGATACGAACCTGGGTGACATCAATACTGAAGAAAAAGAAACCGAACTTATCAGTAAAATTAAACTCCTCTTTAAATCTAACAAGATAGCCGCCAGGAAAATTATTCTTGGACTGAGCGGGCTTCACTGCCTGACCCGTCCGGTTATCCTCCCCGAATTGCCCAGAGCGATGCTGAGTGAGGCGATAACGAGAGAAGCCAAGAGGGTTCTGCCGGTCCCCCTGGAACAACTATATATCTCCTGGCAAATTATCTCAGTCTCCGAGGCAAAAATCCAGGCATTCATGGTGGCTGTACCGAGGCAACTTGCCGATATGCTGGTAAGAGTACTCAATAAGGCAGGGTATAAGCCATATCTTATGGATATTAAACCTCTGGCTTTAGCCAGGCTGTCCAGGGAAGCCAATGCCCTGATTGTCGATGTCCAGCCGAAAGAATTTGACATCGTTATCATGGTCAGCGGGATTCCCCAGCCTATCCGTACCGTGGCTTTTCCCGAGGAATCTTTATCACTTAAGGAAAAAATATCAATAATAAAGGAAGACATTAAGCGTACGCTTCAGTTCCATAATTCTAATAATCCGGAAAATCACATTCAATCTAATGCGATGATGCTTGTTTCCGGCGAACTGGCTGAAGAGCCGGAGCTTTATGAAGCGTTAGCCTTTGAACTGGGATTTAAAGTAGCTCTACTCTCTTCACCGCTAAAATGCCAGAAACAGCTCGACCCGTCACACCACCTGGTTAATGTCGGGCTGGCTATCAAAGAGATAATCAGGGAAGCCGGGCCATTATTGCCCAACTTCAACACCTTACCCGAACCTTACCAGCCCAGACCTATTTCCATAAACCGGATACTGGCTATACCGGCAAGTGCCGTTGCCGTAGGACTGATCGTCGTGCTGGCCATGACGATTCAGAATGCCGCGGCAAGCATCGAAACGGTACAAAATCAGCTGAATTCTTCCCAATTCCTTCTGGAGAAAAAACAGGCGCAGAAAAAGGAGCTGACACAGAGCGTCGCGGCATTGGAGCAAAATATAGCCGGTACTGACACGGCACGCAGGAACTGTATAGCTGCCCTGGAAAGCTTCAGTAAAAATGGTGATTTGATAGATAACGACCTGGGAGCGACCGTAGACAGCGTAGTAAACGATTTAGCTCTTGCCAATATCAATCACTCCGGGATTCAGGTGAGTCTCTCCGGAAATGCAGCGAGCGAGCAAGAGGTACTGAAATATGTAAGGAAACTCGATGCCACTGGCAGGTTCTCTGAGATTACTATCAGTAACCTCACCAGAGTTGTAACCGGCGGAGAAGAGGGCGCCAGTGATAACGGTTCGATGACGTTTTCTCTGAATATTAAATTGAAGGATATTGTAAAATGACGGACATCACCGCATTGCTGCAACTGGCGAAGAAAAAAAACGCCTCCGACCTGCATATCGTTGTGTCCAGTCCGCCGTTATTACGCATCCACGGTAATCTTATGCCCGTAAATGACCTGCCGGTATTGTCCTCCGAGGATATAGAGCAGGCGCTGAGAAAGATAACGACGGAACGGGAAATAGCTGATTTCGAGCGTTGCTTCGAGCTCGATTTCGGTCGCACTGTTCCAGAAGTCGGCAGAGTCCGTTTTAATGCCGCATTGCAGCGCGGGACCATCAGTATCGTTATGCGTCTGCTGCCGGCGAAAATACCCACACCTGAAGACCTGGGCCTCCCCAAGGTATGCAAAGAGCTAGCGCTGCGACCACGTGGCCTGGTAGTCATCAGCGGACCTACCGGCAGCGGAAAAACTACGACTCTGGCATCGATGATTGACTACCTTAACCATACCGAAAGCCGGCGTGTGGTTACTATTGAGGACCCCATCGAGTACATTTACGAAAACAATACCTGTACCATCACGCAGCGTGAGCTGGGACATGATACTCTCTCCTTCGCCGAAGCTCTGAGGCATGTATTGAGGCAGGACCCGGATGTAATCCTTGTCGGTGAGATGAGAGACCTGGAGACAGCCTCGGCAGCGCTTACCGTGGCCGAAACAGGACACCTGGTACTGACCACCGGCCATGCCCCCAGCGCATCACAGGCTGTGGAAAGAATAGCCAATATGTTTCCTCCCCACGAACGCCATCTGGCGCAGGCACGTCTGGCATCTCTGCTTCTTGGCATCTTCTGTCAGGCGCTCGTGCCTAAAGCCGACGGCTCGGGCAGGGTGGCGGCTATCGAGGTGATGCTCGCCAACTCGGCCGTGAGAAACCTTATCAGGGAAGGCAAGACCTTCCAGCTACCCAACACCATCCGCATGAACACCCACAATGGCATGGAACTGCTCGACCAGGCTCTCGTCAGGCTGTACCGCTCCGGCATTATCACCCATGACATGGTCCTCGATTTCTGCAACGACCGGGAAGAAATCGCCAAGCTCACCGGTGAAAGAGAAGGTCTGCATCCGGATGGCCAGGACGTGGTACTTACCACTCAATTCAACTAACAATCGTCACTCCACCTTTCCCGTGATTGTCATTCCAGCCCCGTATCGGCGTACGGGGTAAACTCCGGCAGGAATCTACATCAACTCCTTTGTATGGATTCTGGCCCTCGGGCTGAATTCGGGCTGAAGCCTTCGCCAGAATGACACCAAACCACTGAAAAACTTCCTTATTTCATTCGCATGGCAGCGTGAACGTGTGTGATTTTGCGTAATCTGATATAATAATTCCATTCCTGGTGCTTGATGACTTCAGGGGGAAAATAGGGGAGTTAAAGAGGTATCGAGATGAAAAAGACCGGCGTATTTTATCACGACATCTGCGGTAAAGAAGCTTACAGCAGCCTGGCTATGGGTGTTGAGGACGGATTCCTGGGTATAAAAAATGAGGGACTCTTCTCCCGGCCGAATGTAACCTGGTTTGAATCGAGGCCGGCAGTTGAAGAAGAAATAGCCAGAATCCATACCAGGCAATGGATAGATGAGGTAAAGCGGACTCAATGGTGGCGGGTCTCGCTCTATTCCATCGGTGGAGTTTTAGAGGCAACCGAGAGAGTCTTAAGAGGAGAAATCGATAATGCCCTGGTAATTGCGGGTGTGGGCGGCCATCATGCCCACCGGGATAGCGCCTGGGGCGGCTGCTATTTCAGCGTCACCGGCCTGGCAATTCCCCATGCCCGTGAAAAGCTTAAAGCCAGGAGATTTGCCATCGTGGATACCGACACTCACCATGCCGACGGCGTCCGGGATATTTTCAAGGATGATGACGATGTGCTGCATATCTGCTTCTGCCATGATTACGGCTGGGAATACAGCCCCGGAAGCAGGGAGGAAAGCCGGACCAAGCTCTGTTTTCCTCACGGCTCCAATGATGAAGAAGAAATCGAAAATGTCAGGAGAGAGGTACCGGAGAGAGTTAAAGAGTTTAAACCGGAATTGCTCTTCTGGATTTGCGGCATGGATACCCACCAGGATAGCTATGGCACGCAGGCTCTGACGGAAAAATGCTATCCGAAGCTGGCTGAAATAATTAAAGATACTGCCGAAATAGCCTGCCAGGGGAGACTAATTGTCAAGACCTGCTGCAATGCTCCTCCGCATGCCACTGCATATGTGATGCCGAGAATCGTGGATTGCCTGGCGGAGCTTAAGAAATATCCGAATGAATGACATTTTAGGTTCGCTCTTATTGTCATTGCGAGCCCCGACCTGTCGGAGCGTGGCAATCTCAATTTTAGCTTTCTTATGTTTCTGTATTAATCACGCCTGAGTGTTCACGCTATTTTATTTGATATAAAATGAATATTGCTTGTACGTAGTTAGAGATTGCTTCGTCGCTACGCTCCTCGCAATGACAGCCTCAGGAAAAAGAAAAAGCCTGACAGCAACGTCCTCGGAAAATCGCTGCTGTCAGGCTTCTCTTGTGTTAGTTAATTATATTTTTTATTTTTATAGTTTCTTACGCTACGTACGCATTACGGATGAGTCTGTGTAACCGTCCCGTCATTAGCGAAGGCATACGTAACACCAATCGTCTTAATGACGGTGCCATTAAGCCCGGTTAAATAGCTACTGAGAAGTGACACATTACCGCTGGCGTTCGTTGCTGTTACCGTGCTCATATCAACCACGGCTCCGGGTGGAGTACCGAGGGTCGTCAGTGTGCCACTGGCGGCATCCGCCATCAGGGCCATGACACCGGTCTGGACGTTATGCAGCTCCGTCTCGTAGGACTCCGTCTTCCCCCTGCCGATGAATTTACCCACGTTGGGTACGGCTACCGCAGCCAGGACACCGAGGATGGCTACCACGACCAGCAACTCAATAAGAGTGAAGCCTTTCTCCCCATACCGGAACTTCCTTAAAAACCTTTTCATTTTGGACACCTCCTATTTAATATCTTTTGCCCTTGTTTCCAGCTTAACACAATCATTTTTTAGTTCAATGGGGAATTAGTCCCAATCGGACGTGGGAAGAAAGTCCTATAAACGTTAAGACGGTAACAATCAGTAAAAACATAACAGATAAATATAGCTTATTCATTCGGGCGAGAAAATACGATAATACTTTCCCCCATTTCTAATAGAGGTAAACCCCTACTTTAACGTGGTGTCCGCCTGTAACAATAGAAACAGGGGAATACTGTTGACGTAAACCCGAAAACCCGTCAAAATGGAGGAGATTGTTTAGTATGTCATTCTGAGGGAGTGAAGTGACCGAAGAATCTCAGGGTGGGGTGAATAGAAGACGGGATACCCCCCAAACCGAGACCCTTCGCATGGCTCAGGGTGACAAATAGTATTCCATGATTAATTATATGACCATATTATTAACCGTTGTCTTCACCCTGCTCGGTATTGCTATAGGTAGCTTCCTGAATGTATGTATCGACCGATTGCCGTTACGCAAGTCGCTGGTTTTTCCATCTTCTCACTGCGATGGCTGCCAGCAACGGCTTGCATTAAAGGACCTGGTTCCGATACTGAGCTATTTATGGTTACGCGGGCGCTGCCGGTATTGCCGGGCGAGGATTCCCCGCCGCGTCCTGCTGGTCGAAGTGGCCAGCGGGCTCATCTTTTTCCTGGCTTTCTGGCGCTTCGGTCTGAGTTCCCAGTTCGCTATTACCGCTTTCTGGAGCTGTGTTTTTTTGATAATTATTTTCATCGACTGGGAGTATAAACTGATTTTAAATAGATTGACCTACCCGGCGGCAGTTCTGGCTCTTGCCGTCTTGGCGGTTGATTCGCTTTTACCGGAAGCTGGTATCCTGGGAAATCTAAGGTTTGTACCCCAGCCCAGTATCCTGAGCGGCATCATCGCCGGCGCTATCGGCTTCGTCTTTTTCCTTATAGTATTTTTGATAAACCCGAGGGGTATCGGTATGGGTGATATCAAACTGGCGGGCCTGATAGGTCTGGTAGCCGGTTTCCCTCTGGGGATTGTCGCTTTATTTATAGGGATATTTATTGGTGGTCTGGTGGCAATCGTCATTCTGGCGCTGAGGATAAAAGGCAGAAAGGACGTGATTTCCTACGGTACTTTCCTGGCTATAGGACCGATAATAACCCTGCTCTGGGGTAACGAAATTTTTCACTGGTACCAGGGCTTATTCAAGTAAGTATTAGAGTCATTGCGAGGACTCCCGACAAAGTCGGAATGACGAAACAATCTTTATTTATGAGAGTATGAGATTGCCGCGACCCGACAAAGTCGGGGCTCGCAACGGCAACCACTTTTATCAAACAATTTCCTCGTTAAATTATTGACAGTGTCTCTGCCCAATAGTACAATAGTCCTGTATGAACGTAGGACTAAATGGTAAAAACATCACGGGCAGCGTTGCGGGTCAACGGGCGTTGGTAGGGCAGCGGCGTTCCAACATAGAAATCATTGCCGATATGCTCAGGGTTGGCGAAAACGGCGCCGGTAAAACGGAAATCATGTATTCCGCCAACATGAGCTACAGCCAGATACAGAAATACCTTGAATACCTCGTAAATCAGGGTTTTATCAATAAAGTAAGCATCGATAACACGATGGTGGCTTATCAGGTAACAGAAAGCGGCTTTAAGCTGCTTAAGACCATCGATACCCTTATGCAAATGCTAGGACCTGTCAAAAGCCAGACCTGATAACACCTCAAATCAAACGG
>JBGPRB010000083.1:0-11682 GCA_041489355.1 Dehalococcoidia bacterium | reverse complement strand
GGCCGCGTTGATGGCAGCCTGGCATCCGGCAACGCCACCGCCGATAACCAGGACATCGGTGATGACTTCATTCATCTTGCCGTAGTTAATGGGATATGGCCATTCCGGGACCTTGCCGTTGCGCTGAACATATTCATGCCAGGTAGACATTTCTATATCCTCCTTTAATTAATAGCACAGGTATAATGAAAACAATATCAAAGCTTCAATAGTGTGTTAAGAGAATATCAGAAATGAGTTTATAATACAAATTGAAGATAAAAACTGAGGGGGAGCCAAACGGCTCCCCCCTTTGAATTGTCCAATGCGACAACTCTATTTACTCGATATAAAGCTCTTCTACTTTTTCCGGCAGGGGCACTCCTTTGGCGGACTCTTTCAGAATGACATTATTAAACAATTTCATAAGCTTCCGGTCTAAGGGGAAACGCCGCCCGAGACGACCAGAACCTGTCCGACAATGTCGCTGGCGGCATCCGAAACCAGGAAAGTCACCGCATTGGCGATATCCTGGGGCGTGGTGAGCCTCTTTATCGGCAGGGTCTTGGGGAAATTCTCTAACATACCGGGAGGTGCGTTCTTGGCGAAGCCGGTATTGGCCGGGCCGGGGGATACGCAGTTTACATTTATCCCCTCCGGTGCCGCCTCCTTGGCGACTCCCATGCTGAAAGCGATGATGCCCGCCTTGGCCGCGGCATAACCGGTGGTGAACATCCCGCCGTGTATACCGGCGCCGGATGTAACATTGACTATTTTACCGCTCTTTTGCTTAATCATAAGCGGGAGGACAGTCATGGTGCCGTTCCGCGTGCTTCTCAGGTTGACGTTGATATCGAAGTCCCAGTCCTTGTCCGTCATTTGCAGGAAGGGCTTGGGCGGGGTGCAGCCGCCGGCATTGTTTATCAGTATGTCTATCCTGCCGAACTTTTCCATCACCTTTTTTACCATGGTATCCCATTCTGTACCGCTGGTGACATCGGCTTTAATTGCCAGGGACTTACGCCCCAGCTTCTCTACCTCGGCGGCTGTTTTCTTGGCGCCATCGAGGTCGAGGTCGTTAATGATGACATCGCACCCTTCTTTAGCCAGCTGTAATGCTATGGCTTTCCCGAAGCCTATCTGGCTGCCGGCTCCGGTTACCAGGGCTACCTTGCCTTTTAAACCAAGTTCCATGTAATTCCTCCTTTGATTATTTGCTTAATAGCTCCGTCATCAGATATGCCAATATCCCTTAAAACTTTATTATCTTACCTCCATCCACGTCAAAGGTCTGTCCCACGATATCGCTGGAGACATCCGAGGCCAGGAAAGCCACCATGTTGCCGATGTCCTGGGGGGTGGTCATCCTGCCCACCGGTATATCCATGGAAACCATTTTAATGAACTCGGGCGGGGTTTCCGCCGTTTTTAATAACTTACTGGAACGTAAAAAGCCGGTATCGCCGAGGCCGGGGCTGACGCTGTTTACGTTAACGCCCGAGGCTATCACTTCCTTCGCCAGAGATTTGGTGAAAGCGATAACTCCGGCCTTGGCCGCGCTATAGATGCTGGAGTTTGCCAGGCCCATGGTGCCGACGCCTGACGAAGTGTTGATAATCTTACCGCTCTTGCGTTCCAGCATTTGAGGTAGGACCGCCTTGGTGCAAATAAATACCGACCTGAGGTTGATATCTATATCCGGGTCCCACTCCGCCTCGGTCTTTTGCACGAAAGGCTTCGGTGGCGTAGATTGACCGGCATTATTTACCAGAATATCTATCCTTCCGAATTTTGCCAGAGCCGCCTTTACCGCGTTGTTTACCTCGGCGCTTTTAGTTACATCCGCCTGAAGAGCCATGGCTTTATGACCTGAAGCCTCGATTCCTGCTGCGGTCTTTTTCGCGCCTTCGAGGTCCTTATCGACAACGATTACGTTGCACCCCTCTTTTGCCAGCGTCAGGGCAATGCCCTTGCCGAAACCTGTCTGGCTGCCGGCTCCGGTTACCAGTGCTACTTTATCCTTTAATCCTAAATCCATAATTATTTACCCCCTTTCCCCTGAAATAGCTATTACATTGTTGGAAATCCGCCTCGAACTGGCTTTTATCTCGGCAATAACCTCTTTCACCTTGGGTTGGAGACGGCTCTCCGGGCCTACGACGCTCAGGCCGACCGGCAGGATGTAATTACTA
The DNA here is from genome assembly GCA_041489355.1 of Dehalococcoidia bacterium. Taxonomy (GTDB): domain Bacteria; phylum Chloroflexota; class Dehalococcoidia; order Dehalococcoidales; family RBG-16-60-22; genus JBGPRB01. The sequence continues at coordinate 9,511 of JBGPRB010000083.1, read as the reverse complement.
ATAGGTGCCGCGATACTCAAAGTTCCTTGTACCCGTTCTCCGTAGCTGATGGCGTATCCCTTTTGCCTGATTTCCTTTAACTGCGCCATCAGCAGTTGCTTGTCGGTAACGGTACGTTCGGTTTCCGGGGTGATGTTTATGTTATCCATCAATATTTTCAATCTTTTTTCATCGAGTTGCATGAGTAATACTTTTACAGAGGCTCCGGCATACAGGCCGGCGTAGAGAGGTCCAATCTTTTTACTTTCCTGGGTGACTTTAAGGGTATGCTTGCTCGGTATTTCATGCAGCGGAAGATATTGAATACCTATCATGATATCCAGGGCAACCGTTTCCTCTGAGAAAGTTGCCAGGTGTTTCATCTCGTCGATGGCGCACGTTATCAGGCGCTTATGAGTGGTTACGGGGTTTGCTGTCAGTTGCGTGATAAGGGGACCGAGGTAATAGCGGCGGTTGATAATATCCTGGACCACAAGGAGGGGTTCTTCCAGCAGTTTAAGTACTCTGTGGACGGTGGATTTGCTGAAATTGCATTGCCTGGCAATATCGCTTATCTTGTGGATATCGTTACTCAGGCAGATGAGGATTTCAGTAGCATGGGCTATGGAACCGGTAGCCTTCTTTGCCTTTTCCGGGAGTACTGTCGGAATACTCGTCTCCATGGTCAGGGGGCTCTCCTTCCAGAGACATTATCCTTCGTGAAGTATGTCTTCCCTGATTTTATTGTTTATTAAACTTCGTTCGGTTTCCAGTTTGAATCCGCTCAAGGTCAACCCCGGGAGTATACGGGGAAAAGGGTACGATTCGTCCAACTGATATATCTAAAAACGTTCCGTGTATTTGAACTTGTGTTCCTTTTTAACACCTCATTATTATAACATATCCTGTCAAGAATTTCTTTCGTCTGTATTTTCGGTCGATGGTAAGGCTTCGGCACTTAGCTACGTCTCAGTTCTTGATAAAAAATATGAATTTATCTTGGCAGGAAGGGGGGAACGGATAAAGATGGCAGTGGTATAAATACCAGTTAATAAAGGTAAAACATGACAATGCCGCGACTTGACATGATATGATATAATAAAAACTTAATATAGAAGAACAATAGTTCATATAATCGGAACAACATTCCGGAACTTGAATAAAAGGCCGGTTGCCTCTTTTGTTTAAATAATATTCTTAAGCTGGGTTGACAAAATCCGGCTCTAGCTATTACGATAAAGTATCCTGTAAGCAAACCGTGTATTAGAAAGGCGGGCTCTGCCCGGGGAGAATCAGGCAAAAACTGGTGCTGGTGCCCCTGCCATTGCAACCTGACGCAAAATTGGTCTGGTGGCATCCCGCCTTCTAATATATATCAACTTCATTTTTTTACTTTCCAGCTATATAACCGCAAAAGATGTATAATATAGCGAAGTGCTGACACTAGATAATAGGAGGAAATATGGTGCTAAAAGACAGGGTTGCCATCATTACCGGCGGCGCCCGCGGCATGGGCAGGGCCATCGCCCTCCGTTTTGCTAAGGAAGGCTGCTCCTCGGTTATCGTTGACCTCCTGGATAAAGAAGGCGAAAAAACGGTTAGCGATATTAAAAAGGCCGGGAAGGATGCTATTTACGTCCGTTGCGACGTCACCAGCAGCGCCAAAGTGAAGGAAATGGTGGCCAAGGCTATAGTCAAGTTCAAAAAAGTGGATATCATGGTAAACTGCGCCGGCATCGGCAGGCCGCCGGTGCTCATCAATGATATCTCCGAAGAGGAATATGACAAGGTCGTGGGGGTCAACATGAAGGGTATCTTCCTGTGCCTCCAGGCCATCGCCCCGCACATGAAAGCCAATAAATACGGCAAGATTATCAACATCTCTTCTCTGGCGGGTATTTCTCCCGGCGCGTTTGCCATTCACTATGCCGCCGCCAAAGCCGGAGCTTTACACCTCTCGAACTGTTTTGCCCTGGAAATGGCCAGGTATAATGTCACCGTCAATGCCATTCTCCCGGGGATGATTCGCACGGATATGACTAAAGATTTTGCCCCGCCGATGATTAAAAACCTGGACGCTTTCATGGGCGAGATGGCTAAAGGCATACCTCTGGGGAGGGAAGGTACCGTGGATGACATCGCCTCGGCGGCGCTGTTCCTGGCATCCGATGAATCCTCGTATATCACGGGCGATAGTATACGCGTCGGGGGCGGTATGCCCAACCGGGCTGCACCGTAAGCAATCGGATAAAAAAGAGAATGCAGGAGAGGGGGGGGCTTTACCCCCTCTCCTTTTTGGCTAAAAAGTGCCCCTGAGCCTGGGGTCGAGGGCGTCTCTCAGGCCGTCCCCCACCATGTTAAAAGCAAACACCACCAGCATGATGGCTATGCCGGGGGCAAAAGAGAGAATCGGATTCGTCGTAATACGTGAATAGCCGTCGTTTATCATACCCCCCCAGGCGGCCGCCGGTGCCTCGATGCCGATGCCGAGATAGCTCAGGCCGGCTTCGGCCAGCATCGTCATACCCATCATCATGGTTATCATCACAATGAGCGGCGGCAGGCAGTTGGGGAAAATATGACGCAGCATGATACGCATGTTGCCGGCTCCTATGGAGCGCTCGGCGAGAATATAGTCGTTTTCTTTAACGGAAAGTACCTGCCCGCACATCAGCCTGGCATATCCGGGTACGAGGGCTACGCCCAGGGCTATCATAACATTTCTCAGGCCTCCCCCGAGCAGGGCGGCGATGACCAAGGCGAATAATATCATTGGGAATGCCATCAGCGCGTCCATGATTCTCATGATGATGGCGTATACCCAGCTGCCGAAGTATCCGGCAACGAGTCCGAGTATCATACCCACGATGGCGGCAATGCCGAGGGCGATTACCCCTACCATAAGGGTAGTCCGCGAAGCGATGATTACGCGACTTAGTGTGTCCCTGCCCAGTGTATCGGTGCCCAGCCAGTGCTGCCAGGAAGGCCGCTGAAGCAAATTGTCATAGTGCTGTTCGTAAGGGTCATAAGGAGCCAGCCAGGGGGCGAACGCCGCCGTCAGTAGAAACAACACGATGATAACCCCCCCGAATGCCACCAGTCCCCGTCCAAGGAAGACCCTGTAAAAACGCCGGAACTCATTCACCCGCGGCGGTATTTCTGTCAGGCTTGCCGGTGCATTATTTTCTTCTGTCATCGTTCGTTAATCCTTATTCCAGCCGTATCCTGGGGTCGAGCCAGCCGTAAGAAATATCGACGACAAGATTAGCTAATACGATGCCGATCGCGATTATCAGAGTAACACCCTGCGTTACAGCGTAATCATGTTGCTGCACTGAAGCTATTGCCAGTCGCCCCATGCCCGGTATCGCGAATACCGATTCGATCAACACCGAGCCTCCGAGGATGCCGCCCAGCCCCAGGCCGGACAGCGTGACAATCGGTATCAGGCCGTTTTTCAAGGCATGTTTTGTGATTACGAACCGTTCTCTCAATCCCTTCGACCATGCGGTGCGGATATAGTCCTGCTGCATGACTTCCAGCATGGAGGAACGTGTCTGTCGAGCTGTTGATGCAATCGGGAAAAGTGCCAGGCAGAAGACCGGCATGATAAGCTGTCTGGTATTCAGCCAGAAATCTTCGAACGGGGAGGTGTATCCGTAAGTCGGCAGCCACTTGAGCCACAGAGAAAATACGTACAACATGATGATGCCCAGCCAGAAAACAGGCACGGTAATGCCTAAATTCGTAACCGTCGTAATCACCGTATCCAGCTTGCTGCCGCGTCTCACGGCGCATATTACCCCGGCCGGAATACCGAAAACGAAGCCGAGGATAAACGCCAGCAGGCCCAGATGAAGAGTAATGGGGAGCCTTCTTAGCACTTCGCTCGTAACGCTCATCTTGTATCGCATGGATAAACCGAGGTCACCGTGAAAGACGCCTGACAGCCAGTCGAAATACTGTACTATCATGGGCCTGTCCAGGCCGTATTCGTGCCTGAGTAGTTGAATCTGTTCTACCGTAGTTTCCTGCAGCTTGTCTGATGTTACCCACATCAGGATCGGGTCGCCGGGTAGAAGGCGCATGGCCAGAAAGACAATTACTGTAACTACTAAGATAACGATTACTGTCAGAACGAGTCTGCGCAGGATGTAGTTTACCATATTTGATTCCTTTTTAAAGGTCTCTCAGGAAACTTAAGATAGAAGAGCGTTTGAAAAGTCTTCTTTTTTATTGCAGCCTACTGGCGCGATTATACCACCCAGCCCGGTAATCTGCACGGAAGGTACCGGGCCGGGTGATAGTCTGCCTATAGATTATTTATTTACTCATCCAGGCGTTTTCTGGAGTCCAGACCATCTGGCTCGCATATTTTACACCGAAACCGGTGTCATGGACATAGTTTTTGAAAACCTGTCCGGTCCCCATGTAGCTGACGGGGATAAGACTGCAATCATCGTAAAGAGCCTTGGTTACTTTTTCTACCATCGCACGGTCGACTTCAGGGGTGCTGATGGCTGCGTCATACAACTCCTTGAGATTTGCCGGTCCTTTAAGGCTTACATAGAAACCTGGTAACATGTAGTATGTCTGGACGGAGCTCAGGAAGTTACCAGCGGCATATGCCGGTGAGTAGATCATGGTATTATGCCACCCTTTGTCCATATATTCGGCATATTTAGCGGGGTCGGCATATTCCAGATTGCAGGTTATGCCCACTTCAGCCAGCATTTTCTGCAAGGCTACCTGGGAATCCTTGATGTCAGGCGCAGGGATAGTAATGGTCAACGTGGTCTCGAAACCGTTGGGATACCCGGCCTGTGACAGCAGCTCTTTAGCTTTTGCGACGTCATACATGCGCTTCGGCAGGCTCTCGATATAGCCGATACCGCCGCGGCAGGGGACTTGATAAGCAGCATCGAAGATACCGAAACCGGATACCTTCATCAGTGAAGCTTTATCGATGGCATATTCTATTGCTATCCGTACTTCTTTTTTCGATAACGGAGAGTCGGCATTTTTGTCATCGGGGTAGATTACAAAGACGCCGCTGTCGTTGTAGATGAATTCGGTGTCCGGTAGACCTTTAAGTTGAGAAAGAACCATGCCGTTCCATGGCTGGACCAGGTCGGCATCGCCGACTTTAAAAGTGGTCACCTGATTGACCATGTCGGGCATGCAGATATATTGTATTTTATCCAGGTAGGGCTTGCCTTTCTGCCAGTAGTTATCGAACTTTGTATATTCCATAATGGTATCACGTTCGAATTTGGTCAGCTTGAAAGGAGCTGTTGTGACCATATTCGTTAACGCCCACTCCTCGCCGTTGGCTTTAACAGCTGTCGGCGATACCATCATTCCGGCAATTCCCGAAAGGCTCCCAAGGAGCAGGTTCTCCCACCTGCCGATGTTGATTTTTACGGTGTATGGATCGATGACTTCTACTGAAGACCAGCCGGTAGTGCCGGCCACTTTGCCGGCCATGGAGGCCTCTAGATTAAACTTGGCTGCTTCGGCATTGAAATCGGTGCCGTCCTGGAACTTGACGCCCTGCCTTAGAGTAATCGTTACCGAACTCTTGTCAGGAGCGACTTTATAGCCGGTCGCCAGTACCGGTTCCATTGTCCCGTCCATCAAGCCGCGGAAAAGGGTCTCTATGCCAGGGTTCAAAAAGTAAGTGTCCGGCGACGCCATCTTGGCCGGCCAGCCTACGGAACCGGAAGGAAGCCTCATGTCGAGTATTCTCAGGGTGCCGCCGGTTTTCGGTGTTTCTTTAGCCGGGGCGGGAGCAGTCGCCGGTGCTGGAGCGGGAGCAGGCGCCGGGGTGGGTGTCGTAGTCTCCTTGGCACAGCCGCTTATTAGCAGCCCGCTTATTAATATAACCGCCAGAATAGCAAATAATATTTTTTTCATGTCTATTTTATTCCTCCTTCATGCGCAATTTGCAGTATACTATATCTTGTTTCATCGCCTTTACATTATTTGCCTCCTTTCAGGAAATTGCCCGCGATGTTGTTGGAAATCCGGACTGAGCTTGCCTTCAGCTCTTCGATTACCGCTGTCGCTCGCAGTTGTAGTCGACTCTCTGGCCCCACGACACTCATAGCAACCGGCAGAACGTAATTGTTAATGGGCACGGATATGCATAATGCTCCGGGAATCCTTTCTCCGTAGCTGATAGCGTACCCCTGCTGCCTGATTTCTTTAATCTGCGCCATCAATAGTTCCTTGTTGGTTACGGTACGCTCGGTGGCGCGTGTGATATTCATTGTGTCTAACGCTACTTTCAGCTGTTTATCATTGAACAGGGAAAGCATTACTTTCACCGAGGCTCCAGCCTGTAAAGGCCCGGACATTCTGCTTTCCTGAGTAACTTTGAGGTCGTGTTTACTCGCTATTTCGTACAATGAGAAATGTTGAATACCTATCATAATGTCCAGGGTCACAGTTTCCTCGGAAATATATGACAGGTGTTTCATCTCCTCATTCGCATACATAATCAGATATTCATGGGTGGTTATCGGGTTTGATGCCAGTTGTGTTATCAGGGGGCCCAGGTAATAGCGGCGGTTAGTGGAGTCCTGTACAACAAGCTGAGCCTCTCCAAGTAGCTTGAGTATCCTGTGGACGGTGGACTTGCCGAGATTACACTGCCTGGCAATATCGGTTAAAGCATGGACATCATTGCTTAAACATATCAGGATGCTGGTGGCATGGGCGATAGAACCGGTGGTCTTTTTTTCAGCAATGGGGAAATCGTTCCGCGTAATAGAACTAGTGTTCCTTTTCGGCACGTTTTTATTATAGCACATCCTGTCAAGAAACTATAATCAGGATTCTGTTGGTTTTGGTTGCACCCCCTTGGGAGGTTGTCATTACGAGGGCACGCCAGTGCCCATAAATCCTTAGCTTGACAGGCCTCATATAAATGATATAATGGGTATGTATTAAAAAGGAACAGAAGTTCAGATAAACGGAACGCTATTTATAGCTGGATAGATACTTAGGATAATCTTTCATCGCGAAATGTAGTTCGGTAATATAAAAGCAGGAGGCTGATTCAAGATGGCTAAGACAAAATATGGAAAATACGTCATAAAGGCACCTACCCTGAAAGGGGACTTCCCGCCGCTGGCGCAGAGAATGGTCTATGACGGCCTTACCAAAGGCGGCACCGGGAATGTCGGCATAAGATATTCGTTCTTTTACGGGCCTCCCTTCCAGTTCGAGGTCCCTCACAAGCATGATTATGACCAGTTCCTGTGTTTCCTGGGCACCCCGGAGGATGTCAGGGTTTTCGATGCGGAAGTTGAGATATGGCTGGGCGATGAAATGGAAAAACATACCATAACCGAGTCCACCATCGTCCATGTCCCCGCCGGATTGCTTCACTGCCCTATGAATTACAAGCGGATAAGCAAGCCCATCATGCTTATCAACATCACGCTCGGCGGTGAATATATTAAAAAGAGCAATAAGGGCGAAATTATGCCCTGGCGACCCGATATGCCCAAGAAATAGATTTTCTGTAATAAATTATAAGGGGTGGACCGCCGCAATCGGTGGCGTCACCCCTTTTTTATTTCATGGAGCGGGAGACGAGATTCGAACTCGCGACTTTCTGCTTGGGAAGCAGACATTCTGCCACTGAATTACTCCCGCCCAGGGCGTTTATATTTTAGTCCAAAAGACCGATATTGTAAAGAAGGCGCAGCATTAATATGTGTTGGTGAAAGCCACCAGTAAAAGATAATGTAACATTTGACTTTTCATTTAGGCATTGATATACTCGCCATGAGCAGGTGCGCCTCAAACTTGGACGAGGGAAATCCACACCGTTCTCGAATAGACCATCGATAAATTTAAGGAGGATAAAGGTATGCCCAAGGATTTTGTCAATCTGTTAGCTGACCTGAAAGAGGATGAGGTCCTCAAACTAACTAAGCAAAGACTTGAGTCCAAAGAAGACCCGATGAAAATCCTGGAGGACAGCCGTAAGGGCATGGAAATCGTGGGCAAGCGTTTTGCCGACGGCGAGTATTTCCTGCCGGAACTCGTCTTTTCCGGTGAGCTTATCAAGGAAATTACCGAGATCGTGAAACCCCATCTTACCAAGTCATCGGCTAAAATCAAACGTCTGGGCAAGGTTGTCATTGGCACGGTAGCCGGTGATATTCATGATATCGGCCTTAACATCGTCGATTTCATGCTGGACGTCAATGGATTCGAGGTTACCAACCTCGGTGTCGACGTACCTTCGGAAAAGTTCGTCAAGGCGATGAAAGATACTAAGGCGCCCGTTCTCGGTTTAAGCGGATTCCTTACCCCCGCCTTCGATGCCATGAAAGAGACCGTTGAGGCTATGGAAAAGGCCGGGCTGAGGAAAAATATCAAAATCATGATTGGCGGCGGCCAGATGGATGACGAGGTCAGGAAGTACGCCAAGGCCGATGCCTTCGGCAAAGACGCTATGGCGGCGGTGGCTCTATCCAAGAAGTGGATTGGTGTTAGCTGATATGGCAAAAACTTGGGCGGAGTTATCTCCTGATGAAAAGCGGGAAGAGCGCTTCAAGCGGTGGCTCTCTCCGCCGGGTGTTACTTTTTCCAGCCCGCAGGCCGGGAAAGCTTATAAGGAGAGGGTAATCAGGTTATCCAGGGCCTTTCAGTTGAAAAAGCCTGATAGGGTGCCCTGTATCCTGCCGGCGGGTAATTACCCGGCCTACTATGCCGGGACAGACCTCAATACCGTCATGTATGACTACGATGAACTGAAACGTGCCTGGCTCAAATTCCTTCATGACTTTGATAAGGATATGGACACCTACACCCCTCCCGGTATGGTCCCCCCGGGTAAAGCCCTGGAGGCCGTGGACTATAAGCTGTATAAATGGCCCGGCCACGGGATAGCCGGTAATACGACGTCATATCAGTGCGTTGAAGCCGAATGGATGAAAGCCGACGAATACGATGCCCTCATCAAAGACCCCTCCGACTTCTGGCTGCGTACCTATATGCCGCGGGTTTTCGGCGCTTTTAAAGCATTCCAGCAGCTCCCACCCCTGACCAGCTTCGAAGAAATCGCCATCCAATCCTTCGTACCCTTCGGCCTTCCGGATGTTCAAGCCGGATTCCAGGCTTTGCTGGAGGCCGGACGGGAAAGCCTGCGATGGATAGCCGTAGTCGGTGCCGTCGCCGGTGAGGCGATGGCGGCGGGATTCCCCGGTATTATGGGCGGCCTGGCCAAGGCCCCGTTCGATACCCTCGGGGATACGCTGCGGGGGACTCAGGGGATAATGATGGACATGTTCCAGAGGCCGGATAAACTTCACGAGGCCATGGAAAGAATCGCCCCCCTGACTATCAGGTCGGCCATATCATCGGCAGATGGCGCCGCGACGCCTCTGGTAATCATGCCCCTGCATAAGGGTGCTGATAGCTTCATGTCCGTAAAACAATACGAGACCTTCTACTGGCCCACCTTTAAAAAGGTCGTCATGGCGCTGGTCAATGAAGGTATCGTGCCCATACT
>JBGPRB010000082.1:0-11699 GCA_041489355.1 Dehalococcoidia bacterium | reverse complement strand
AGCTGGCCCGGGCTACGGCAAAGCTTCTCAGCCTGACCGGGACTCAATTCATGCTCCTGGCAGATGAATGGTGCAGTGGCAATTATGTGCTTGCCACCGGACAGGTAGAACTGGCCAGGGAGTTAGCCGAGCATAATGTAAAAGCTATCCGGGAATCGGGAGCTAAGACTGTAATTACCAGTAGCGCTGAGTGTTACAAAAGCCTCAAGGTAGATTTCCCCAGGCTTCTGGGAAAGTCGACGGAGGAAATGCCCTACACTACCCTTCACATAACCGAGTATATCGATAAATTAATGAAGGACGGCAAGCTAGCGTTCAAGAAGAGCGTCCCCATGAAGGTAACCTACCATGACCCGTGTAACCTGGGTAGGCTCAGCGAGCCATGGCAGGAGTGGGTGCCTAATTATGTGCGTGTGATTCCCATAGGTAAGGTTTGGAGACGGGGAGACAGGGGGATTTATAATCCGCCGAGGGATATCCTTAAAGGCATCCCCGGTATTGAACTCGTGGAAATGGAGAGGTCCAGGAGTAACGCCTGGTGTGCCGGGAGCTGTGGCGGGGTAGCCGTGGCATTTCCTGACTTCGCCCTGTGGACAGCCGGAGAGAGAATTGAAGAGGCGCAGGCAACCGGTGCCGAGGCGATAGTAACCTGCAGTCCTGACGCCAAGGAGCTTCTGGCCAAGGCAGCCGGAGCAAAAAAGACAAAAATGGCAGTCTACGATATTTCTGAAATAATACTTCAGGCAATCTAATGTAACAGGAGGAAATTATGGCTTTACTTAAAGAGGCTTATCAAGCATTAGAATCTATTGTGGGGTCGGAGTGGGTTAGTGATGACCCGGCGATTGTTGAAGCCGACCATGTGGGCGGTGGTGCTCATGCTGCCGGTGCCCTAAAGAGGCCGGCCTGTAGTATCCAGCCGGAAACCGCCGAAGAGGTTCAAGGGATAATCAGGATATGCAACAGGTATATGATACCCTTTTCCGCCACCACAACCAATCCCCCGCCCGGATTAGAGAGAGAAGGCGTTGTCTTCATTGACCTTAAGAGGATGAGAAAGCTCGAGATAGATGAGGAGAACCTGTATGCTACCGTTGAACCCGGAGTGTCCTTCGCGGCTCTTCAGGGCGAGCTATTTAAAAGGGGACTGGTGACCTTTGTCCCGATGTGCGGGGGTAATGTTTCCGTGCTGGCCAATTCCCTCAATGTCGGTGAGGGAGCGATATCATACAGGTATGGTGACAGGGGTTATCGGCGGGTATTAGGCGCGGAATGGGTGACTGCTGAAGGCGAAATACTGAGGATCGGTTCGCGGGCGGCTCAAAAGGACTTCTTCTGGGGAGAAGGACCGGGGCCGGACCTTCGTGGTCTGATGGCGAGTTCCAACCTGGAGAGTCCGATGACCAAGGGAATTTGCACCAAGTTAGGCATCAGGGTATTTCCTTTCGTCAATGAGAAGCTGGAGCCCACGGGGGATGCGCCCATGACGACACTCATTCTGCCTCCAAACCGGTTTAAGTACTATAACTTTGTCTTCCCCACCAAAGAGGCCGCTATAGATGCCATATACGAAATCGGAGCATGCGAGATAGGTCTGTTCGTTATGACTGTACCTCCCTGGTTTTTTGCTATGGCGAGAGCGAGAGGTAGCGCTGAAGTGCTCACAGGTGCAGCCGGCTTCTGGGATTATTGGGATAATCACGAAGCACCACTTATTCGTGAAAATCCGAATCAGACAACCTGCCGGATATTACTGTACGGTATCGGTTCCGATAAGCGTCTGGCCTATGAGGAGAAGGTATTGCTGGACATTTGTAAGGAGTATGGTGCCACCTTTGCACGCGCAAGCCGGCGTGCCAATGATGAAACCCATTTCATGTCCGCAGATGCAATTGTGTCTAATCTTGCCGGAGGAAGGTTCACCTCTGTCATTTTGTTCGAATCTCTGGACCATGCTTTCAAGAGTGCTGAAATTGTTAATGTGAATACCAGGAAGCACGTGCCTCCGGTACTAGACGATTATGGAACCACAAACTGGTTCCTTCCCTTTGAAATGTGTCATATATGCAAGCTGGAGTGTCTGCGCTTTGCCTCAGTTGAGGATGCCGGTGAGCTTGCGTTACTGATGAAAGATTGCCATAAGGATTTTGTCGACGTCGGCGCCTTCCCGGTAAGACCCGAGTCTGAGCTTTACGGACCCAAGTGGGAAAACTACCCGGAAAAGACCAAAAAGTTTAAGAAGCTCCTGGACCCGAATAATCTGGCTCCCCCCTTGGAGTGAGACGATTCCGGGCCTTAAAATTAAGTGGCAGAATGACGATGAAGTACCAGGGAAGCCGGGTATCAGTGCTGATATCTGGCTTCCTCATTGTGTTCACACATAATGGACTAATGTTACTCAAAGGTATGCCTGTCAATTCAACAAAATATCCTTTTTTCAAGTTGGGAGATTGCTGGGGTAAGCCCTCCCGTCTCGCAGTTCGATACAGTTAACAGTGGCCATTTCGTCAATCATCAAGGACACATTTAACGAATATATCGGGGGATATATTTCTTCCCGCTCCTACCTGGTGAACTTATTCAGTATTTCATCAACGGTCATGCCGGGGTCTTTTTTATTTTTTCGAGTATGCTCATCGCCCTGTTGTAATGAGTTCGCATATCGCCGCCTTCTGCCAGACCTATTGGCCCAGAAAAAGGGGCAAGTCCAATCATATTTCAGTCTAACATTACAGTTGGACTGATTTCTGTGGGGCAGGTCAAAGGGGTTTTACCGGAAAATTTGCTTAATTATATTGCTTGTAAGAGATAATTTTAATAACTTCTAATATCCGGTTAGCCCGATTTATACGTGAGAAGACATTGGGTATGGCTCCTTATCAATAAGCAAATATTGACGAATTAAAAAATATCTGATATGCTTATTATGAGCATATGCTCATTATATAGGAGTGAAAGATGCCAAGACCGCCAAAGTGCCGTAGAGTCGAATTTCTGCCCGATGTGACTTACTTCAAGCCGGCGGGCATACCGCTAAGAGACCTCGAAGAGGTACGCATGTCTATAGAAGAGGCTGAAGCAATACGCCTTAAAGACCTTGAAGGGTTGGAGCAGGAGCAGGGGGCGGAAAAAATGAATGTCTCAAGGCCTACTTTCCAGCGGGTCCTGGCATCGGCACGACAAAAACTAGCCGATGCCCTACTCAACGGCAAGGCAATAAGAATCGAAGGCGGCAACTTCGAGATGACCTGGCGCCGTTTCCGCTGTCGCAGGGGACATGAGTGGGAACTGGAAACGCCAGTTAACGCGCTACCCGAGCTTTGTCCTACATGCAGTCTGCCTGATGTTCAACCTGTCCAGTCGGCAGTAATAGGCAGAATTTTCAGGGGCCGGGGGAGGCATCATGGAAGGAGCGAGTGAAAACATCTCATAGCAAGATGAGGCTGATGTATGAAGATTATTGATGACATACTTTCAACATTAAATTACGAGACACCGGTAATGGATATGCGTCAAGGTCCTTTCCAGACGGCGGTAATAACACGAAAATGTGGACTGGCGTCTACGCCTCATGACCCGGGCCCTCATCACGACAGAACACCGGTAAAGGATGCCGGTCTACTATTAGAGAAAGATGCCGTGGCACTAGCGTACATGGCTAATTCGCTTAGTCCTATGGAGTCAGCTATCGGTATGGCAACCATCAACTCGCTTATTGAAGTAGATGAGCAGCGTTGTGTAGAGCTTAATGCTGGTGACCTTCTGGCGAAGAAGGGACAAGGTAAAAAAGTTGCCATAGTCGGCCATTTCCCCTTTGTGCCACGTCTGCGTAAGGTAGCCAAGGAACTTGGGGTGATTGAGAGGAATCCGCAAGAAGGTGACTTCGCCGAAGCTGACGCAGAGAACATCATTCCGCAGGCTGACGTTATTGGTATTACCGGTACCGCTTTCACCAATCACACGATTGAGCATTTACTAGGACTGTGCAGTCCAAAAGCGTATGTGGTCATACTGGGCGGTACAGCTCCCTTGTCGCCTGTCCTGTTTGATTACGGCGTCAGCGTGGTTTCAGGCACGCTGGTAATCGACCCGGAAAGCGTGCTTAGTTGTGTCAGCCAGGGAGCAACTTTCAGACAAATCAAGGGTATTCGATTACTCACAATGAAGAATGACTAGAAACAAACAAAGGAGGTGTAAAAATGGTGTACGGATATGGTCGAGGACAAGGTGGCAGAGGAGGGGGTGCCGGACTCGGCTTCAGGGGAAGCTCTCCGCCCTGGCCTTATGTTGGCAGGGGCAGGGGTGGGTTACCACGCTGCCAGTATCCCGGCGCGGGTTTATCTTTTCGCGATGCGCCAGCTTTCCCATATGTAGCTCAAATGACGCGTGAGCAGGAACTTGACCTCCTGAAGGGGCAGGCCGGGGAAATCAAGAAAGAGCTGGACAAAGTGGAATCCCAGATACGTGACCTGGAAGCAAATAAAAAGGAGTAAATCATGAAAATTGCAATTACAGCGACCGCCCCTAACCTGGATGCCGATATCGACCCACGCTTTGGACGGTGCCAGTATTTTGTCATTGCCGACCCGGACACAATGGCGTTTGAGGCTTTAGAGAACTCCGGAGCTATGGCGGGTGGCGGAGCGGGAATCGCCACGGCGCAGATGATTGCCGGTAAAAGCATAGAAGCAGTTGTTACGGGAAATTGCGGCCCGAATGCTTACGAGGTGCTGGCGGCTGCCGGTATCAAGGTTTTCACCGGAGTGTCCGGCAAATTACGGGACGCTATCCAGAGCTATAAATCAGGTAAGTTTCAAGCCAGCTCCCAGCCCAATGTTACCTCTCATTTCGGTGCAGGTAGAGGTTTGGGGCGCGGTAGAGGCATGGACAACGTATAAAAACCTAATTTTTTGGAGGTGTAAGTTATGCCCAGAGGAGATGGAACCGGTCCGCCGACAGGACAAGGTCAGAGAGGGGGCAGGATGAGAGGCAACCGCCCCGGTACTGGCCCCGGCGGTAGCTGTGTGTGCCCCAGCTGTGGGGAAAAGGTGCCCCACCAGCAGGGAATACCATGTTACGGCGTGAATTGCCCAAAGTGCGGCACCAAAATGGTAAGAGGATAGGATGATTATCTCAGTTGCCAGCGGTAAAGGGGGAACCGGCAAGACACTGGTGGCTACCAGCCTTGCCCTCTCCCTGAAAGACAGGTGCAGGGTGCAGCTGCTTGACTGTGATGTCGAGGAGCCCAACGTCCATATATTCTTGAGGCCTGCTATCACGGGGAGCGAAGCGGTATGCATCCCTATTCCAAGGATGGATGAGGCCAAGTGCACATTCTGCGGTAAATGCGCGGAAATCTGCGCCTATCACGCTATCGCCGTTTTTCCCAGGAACGTTCTCATTTTCCCCCATCTCTGTCACGGGTGCGGCGCCTGTAGTTACCTTTGCCCGGAAACAGCAATTAGCGAGGAAGGCAAGGAAATCGGCGTTGTTGAATCCGGGCACGCGGATGGGGTTGATTTCGTTCAGGGCAGGTTAAATGTAGGTGAGGCTATGCCGACGCCGGTCATCAGGAAAGTGAAAGACCTGGTCAATTATGAAGGTATTTCTATAATCGATGTATCGCCGGGAACCTCCTGTCCCGTTGTGGAATCGATAAAGGGCAGTGATTTTTGTTTGCTGGTAACCGAGCCGACTCCCTTCGGGCTGAATGACCTTATCCTGGCAGTGGAAACGGTAAAGAAACTTGAAGTACCCTGCGGCGTGGTCGTCAACCGCGCCGGCGTCGGTAATGAGAAAGTGGAAGAGTACTGCCTTAAAGAAAATCTCCCGGTACTGCTGACTATTCCGCTGGATAAAGAAATTGCCCGTCTCTACTCCAGAGGCGTAACTCTGGCCGAAGGGATGCCACAGTGGAGGGGGAATTTTACTGAGCTTTATAACCGGATTCAGGAGTTAGTGGATGAAAGAAGTCGTTGTCTTAAGCGGTAAAGGAGGCACCGGGAAGACCAGCATCGTCGGTTCCTTTGCGGCACTGGCGAAGAGCAAAGTGCTGGTTGACTGCGATGTCGATGCCGCTGACCTTCATCTGCTGCTCCAGCCGGTGATACGTGAGAAAAATGAATTCTGGAGCGGGCAAGTAGCTGAAATTAACGAAGATAAATGCACTCAATGTGGCTTATGCCAGGAACTATGCCGTTTCAAAGCAATCGTGGACTTTCGAGTTGACCTTGTATCTTGCGAGGGGTGCGGTTTTTGTGCTCATATATGTCCTGCAGGAGCTATTACGATGAGGGAAAATCTAGCAGGACAATGGTTTATCTCTGATACCAGGTACGGAGACATGGTGCATGCACGTCTGGGAATTGCCCAAGAGAATTCCGGCAAGCTGGTGGCGCTGGTCAGGCAGAAAGCCAGGGAACTGGCTGAAAAGCAGGGGGCTGAACACATTATCAGCGATGGCCCGCCGGGTATAGGCTGTCCCGTTATCTCTTCCCTTTCCGGAGCCAGCCTGGCTCTTCTGGTAACCGAACCAACACTTTCGGGGATACATGACCTGGAGCGAGTCAGCGACGTTTGCCATCACTTCGGGGTTCCGGCGATGGTTTGCATTAACAAGTACGACATAAACGAAATCAATGCTGATAAAATTGAGAGCTACTGCCTTAACCAGGGAATAGAGACGGTCGCTCGTATTCCCTTCGATAATGCGGTGACCGAGGCTATGGTACAAGGTGTACCGGTGGTGGAATATACCCAGAACGGCGTTTCTCATAAGATAGAAGCACTTTGGGAGAAAATCGAACAATCGCTGAAAAAGTAAGGAGATTGAATGCCAATTTACGATTATAAATGCCATGTTTGCGGAAAAGTGTCCGAGTTTTTAACGTCCGGTTCCAATGATAACAGTACACCGGCCTGCCCCGATTGCGGCAACCAGAATCTGGAAAGACTGCTATCCGCTCCCGCGATATTAAGGAGTGCTATAAAGTCGGGCGCTACGTGCTGTGGACGGGAAGAACGGTGTGAGAAACCGCCCTGCTCTACCGGTGAACAGTGTCACAGGCATTAGTATAAGCAGAAGTGGGGGAACATGAAGTCTTTTGACCTCGAACCAAGGTATTCAACTAACGAAATATCGGGTAAATGTCTTAAATGCCTGAGTGAGCAAGAATTGAACAGCTGCCTCATGCAGTTACTGCGGGAAGAGGGAATCAATAAAGATGTCCAGAGCAAATATGAGGCTCTGTTAACCTTCCTGCAATCGCCTGAGTCACAACGACTTCGTGAAGAATCGGAGAGATATCTGGCCGAGGGGAAACAGGTATCGGTAAGGATTTCTATTAATGAAGGTCAACCAAAATACGAGTTAATAATAAAGTAAAGGAGTAGAGTAGTTATGAAAATTGCTACCATATCTGAAGATGGAACCACTATCAGCCAGCACTTCGGCAGGGCGCCGCTGTACGTGGTGGTCACAGTAGAAAACGGCAAGATCGTGAGCAAGGAAAGCAGAGACAAGGCAGGGCACCATACTTTTTCCGCTAGCCAGCACCCCGAGACAGCACCCGGGGAACGGCACGGGTATGACGCGGGCGCGCAGTCAAGGCATGCCACCATGGCCCAAAGTATCGATGACTGTAAAGTGCTCATCGCCGGGGGTATGGGCTGGGGCGCTTACGATAGCCTGAAGAGCCGCGGTATTGAAACGGTAGTCACCGACGTTGACGATATTGAGAAAGCGGTTAATCTCTATCTTCAGGGTAAATTACCCAACCTCATGGAGAGACTGCATTAAGTCATATTAAACCAGAAAGATTTTAAAGGAGACTCATGCCAACACAAGAAGAAGTGAGGGCTGTTCTGGATACAGTGCTGGTTCCCGGAGTCATGCGGAGCCTGGTCAAGATGAACCTGGTCAAAGATGTCAGCGTGGCCAACGGAAAAGTAGATGTTACTATTGCCACAGCGGCATTGATGAAGGGCACTCAGGACTGGATAAAAGACAAGGTAAAAGACGAGGTGGATAAATTAGATGGAGTGAAAGAGGTAAATGTCAGCTATGCCGAGATTAAACCCAAGGAACTGAACGATATAAACAATGTTATCGCCATCATGAGCGGTAAGGGAGGAGTCGGCAAGTCACTTGTTGCCAGTCTCGCCGCCGTAGCGCTCCGTCGCCAGGGCTACGAGGTCGGTATCCTGGACGCTGATATTACCGGTCCGAGTATCCCCAGGATGTTCGGCATCAAAGGACGACCTGCCATAGGTGAAAATGGCATTCTCCCGGTGCCGTCGCGGTCAGGTGTCGAGGTCATGTCTATCAATCTCTTACTGCCCAGCGAGGACGACGCCGTTATCTGGCGCGGGCCGCTTATCGGACATGCCATAACCCAGTTCTGGGAGGAAGTGCTCTGGGGCAAGCTGGACTACCTGATTGTCGACCTGCCGCCGGGCACAGCGGACGCTCCTCTAACGGTGCTCCAAACGCTACCTATATCAGGAATAATCATCGTCTTCACACCGCAGGAACTGACGACCATGGTTGTCCGTAAAGCCGTTAAGATGACAAGACAGATGAATAAGCCTATTCTCGGTGTCGTGGAGAATATGAGCTATCTGTATATTCCCGAGATAGATAAAAAAGTCGAACTCTTTGGAAAAAGCCGGGGAAAAGAAATGGCGCAGGCCGCCGGCGCTCCGCTCCTGGGACAGCTGCCGATAGACCCGGAGCTGGCTAAACTATGTGACGAAGGCAACATTGAACGTTATAACTCCGAGGTATATAATACCTTGGCACAAAATCTTACCAACGCTTTATCAAAGCAAAAAGGATAAAACCGATGGAAAAACAATAAGTTACCCCAGAAAAGCTGATTCGGTTTTCTATACTCTCTGGTGTTTTTAATTTGAAAGTTGGTGGACCTAATGAGAGCATGGAGGTATATTGAATCTTAGGAGAAACGATAACAGTAATTATTACAGGGTAGCCGCCAGGCTTCTGTACAATGCTCTCAGATTCCGTTATTGCAAACTAAAGAGCAGTTCTCAAAAACCGACGGTCTTAAGCCTGGCGGTTACTAACCGCTGTAACTCCCACTGCATTATGTGCAATATCTGGCAGAGTGCCAGAGAAACACCCAACATTAAAAGTCTTGAATTATCCAGTCAGAAAATTATAAGCATATTATCCAGTCGCCTGTTCGCGGAACTCGTGGAACTGGATTTAACCGGCGGTGAGCCGCACCTGAGAGATGACCTAGTCGATATTGTGCTCGGAATAATTAAGCTTAAGAAAAGCTCTCTTACAAAGTTGAGAAGCATTATCATTACCTCCAACGGTTTCTTGACCAGACGAATAATATCGAACTATAAGAATATTCTATACGCTCTAAAGGATACAAATATTGACCTGGTCAGCGTTACCTCTATCGATGGAATCGGGGAAACGCACGACCGAATAAGAGGAACCTCAGGCGCTTTCAAGCTAGCTTCTGAAACAATCAGCGGGCTAGCAGAATTCAGACATGAATATCCGAATTTAATATTAGGCATAAAAACTACTATTTTACCTGATAACATTGATATTCTTGGTACTATTTTGAATTTCGCTTCATCCAGGAACCTTTTTCATATTATTTCACCGGTTCTTTTCACTGAAGCGAGGTTTAGAAATATAGGCAAGAGAGATGAATTATTGCTAGGACCGGCTGGTTATAAAAAAATCCTGGAGTTTTACAGTCTCAATGAACTCAAGACAAGCTACTTTTACTCAATGGCGCATAGCTTTCTGGCTACCAGGCGAAAGGGATGGGCATGCGCTGCAATGTATAACTATGAGTTTATCGATTTCGATGGAACAGTATACCCCTGCGAGATAATACCCGAACCGATCGGTGATGTAAAAAAACAAGACATCCTGGATATCTGGAATAGTCCCCAGGCTCACTATTGGAGGAAAAGAATCGGTAAACTGGAATGTTGCCAAACATGCCATGAGCCTGGCGCTATACGGTACAGCGCTTTCATCGAGGGATTGAATTATTTAAAATTTTTAACGAAACTGGGAAAACACGCATATAAAGTATCTTTGTACGGGGAAGGCTTTTCCAAATATAATAGCGGTGAAATTAATCAATAGAGGTAATCACCATGAAATGCCAGCGCTGCAATCGTGAAATTATCGAAGACCAGGGCTATCCGCACGCGGGAGAGACACTGTGCGAGGACTGTTATATGGATATCAGGTTTCCGGTAAAAGCCTGTGACCCCTGGGCTGTCTATTCTGCCACCCGCACCAGAGAGCAGGCGGGTTTAAAGGGGGCAGAAGGGCTTACCGATTTACAGAAAGAAATGTATGCGTTCGTCAAGACCAGCGGCAAAGTGACCGTAGAGGAGATGATGAAAAGGTTCAGTATTTCTGCAAAAGAAATGCAAACGCAACTAGCCGTGCTCCGGCACTGCGAGTTGGTCAGGGGGCATAAGGATGGTGAGAAAATTTCCCTGGTTCTTTTTTAGCAGGTCACTGCAACAAGGCTGAAGATAGGAGATAGGTTATGGAGACCAGGATAACTTCTTTAAGTGAAAACACGTGGGGGGATATCTCCAGAATGATCCCCCGGTGTCTCAAAGATGGAAAGTGTTTCTGAGGGAAGTAATTCCAAGGCCACCTGACCCATCGACCCACCAGTCATACAGGAACCAGCCAAAGTAAAATATTAATAAGAGGAGGATAGAAATGGCAAAGCGAATCATTCTTTACAATCTGGCGGAGCACATAACCGATGAGGCATTCAAGGACTACGTTACTAATGAAAAAGGTCCCCTGATTGATAGTCTTCCCGGTGTCAAGAAATACGAACTGGTAAAAATAACGGGAGCCATGGGGGGAAAGATACCCTACAAGTACGTCGGTATCGTGCATGTGACCAGCCTGGAAGAATTCGATCAGAAAGCCGCCAAAACACAGAAATATCAGGACTTTTTGAAGAAATTCGGGCCGATGACAAAAGACCTGCTCATGCTTTCCGGGGAAGAGATTTATTAATCTAAGAAGGCGCGGTTAACTTTCAGACGTATTCCTTTTTGGCTGTAAATGTGATTGATTTGAAAGACCAAAGGAGGAAGCGTAAAGGGGGGTTGCTATGCATTTAGAACATCTATTTACCGAGGAACACCGTCAGCTCCGGCAGACTTTAAGGGAGTTCACAAAGAAAGAAATTATACCCATTACCAGGCAACTGGAAGAAGACTATAGTCTCGTGGAGAAAGTCCATCAAAAACTCGTTGACATCGGAATTCAGGCATCCGGATACCCCGTTGAATACGGCGGTGGCGGCAGCCACTCCATGACCAATTCGGCCATTATCGCTGAGGAACTATCTAAAGGCGACGCCGGCATCGCCCTATCGGTGTGCTCGAATATGGCGGGCGCGGGACCGGCCGCTGCCGTCGGCAACAAGGTAGTTCTGGACAGGTTCGCCCCTATCTTTTGTCAGGGTAAGCTGGCCTACGGTTGCCTGTCCATGACTGATGAAGCTGGAGGGGCTGATACGGAGAACCCCCTTTTGCATGGTGCTGGCATTAGAACAATTGCTAAGCTCGTGGGTGACGAATACGTCATTAACGGCAGCAAGATGTGGCCGACTCACGGCGGGATAGCTGAGAGCTATATTACTTTCTGCACCACTGACCCCAGT
>JBGPRB010000081.1:0-11704 GCA_041489355.1 Dehalococcoidia bacterium | reverse complement strand
AGATTATCGAGGTAAAAGACCGTAAAACTCTAAAGACATGGTGCCACATAACGAGCGTCGGTTTTAGCATTCCCGAACAAGCCGAGCCCGGTTTAGTGGACTGGTTCACAACCGATATTAAATTAAAACAACCCCTTAAGTTTTACCTTGCCTTGTTGAAAGGTAAGCCGGTAGCCACCTCCATGTACTTTTTTGCCGAGGGAGTGGCCGGCATTTACTTTGTCGCCACCGTTCCGGAAGCGCGTAACCAGGGGGTTGGTTTTGCCATCACGCAGAGACCATTGCAGGAAGCCAGGAAAATGGGCTACCGGGTGGGTATCCTGCAGGCTTCCAAAATGGGAGAACCAGTGTACCGCAGGATGGGATTTAAGGAATACTGTAAAATAGGGTCCTATTCGTGGATGAATAAACCGGATTAAGGAGATTTAAATGGAACGACAATTCGTTATTGAGAACGCTAGAGAGCGGGAAAGACTCCGTAAATTGATAAACGAAATGACCGATAAGGAATTGACCCTCATTATCTACAAAGAAGGCTGGACTATTGCCACCGCCCTGGCGCATCTGGCATTCTGGGATGAGCGGCGGCTGCTCCTTATCCGAAAATGGAAGCAAAAAGGTGTAACACCATCGCCGTTTGATGAAGATATTATTAATGATGTACTGCTTCCATTTTTATTGGCGATCCCGCCAAGAAAAGCAGCCAACCTGTCAATCCTCACGGCCGAGGTACTCGACCATGAACTGGAGGAAACTTCCCCTGAGCTAATAACGGCGATTGAAAGCCTGGGAGACCGTCATGCCTTAAACAGGTCAATACATCGTAAGATGCATTTAGATGAAATCGAAAACTTACTTAAAACTAAACGCGGGACAAAGTAGCCCCACCCGGTATCCGCCGATTGTCATTCGCCCTCTCACGATTGTCATTCCAGCGAAAGCTGGAATCCAGGTGGAGGGGTGGTCTGGATTCTCGGGTCAAGCCCGAGAATGAAATTCAAAATAATCTCATAGTTCATGCTGTTGATTTTTTTAAAAAATGTGTGGTATACTTTCGCAGTGCCCCAAAGCTCTATGTATCTTAGTATATAGTACCTCGGGCACGTATATAGCAGATAAGCTATCTAGATAGTCAGAGGACATTTTGCTAGCTAGTTACGGATTAATCGGGCTGTTCTTCATCGTTGTCTTGCTATTCTCCCTTTCCATGATAATTATTCCTATTGTCCTGAGGTTTCTGAAAATCGTCCCCAGCAACCCCAATCCTATCAAGAATTCCATCTTTGAATGCGGCATGGAGACCATCGGGAAGACCTGGGTGCGGTTCAATCCCCACTACTATTTCTATGCCCTTATCTTTCTAGCCCTCGATGTGCTGGTGGTTTTCCTCTATCCGTGGGCCGTGCAGCTCCGTCAACTGGGAGCTTTCAGTCTCTATGTTATACTGATTCTCGTATTTATTGTTCTCATCGGCTATATCTACGCCTGGAAAAAGAAGGTTCTGGAATGGAAGTAAGTAGCGATAAAGAGTATATCTATACCTCCACCGAGCTTGACCGCTATGAGGGCCGGATAATCGACGAGCTGAAGACAAACAGCCAGGAGCCGATTGCTGACCCCGCTGCTTGGCTGGATGAGGAACTGAAAAGAAATATTCTGCTGACTTCGGTAGACGCCGTCATCAACTGGGCGCGTCGCTCCTCGCTCTGGACGGCGATATGCTTCCCGGCCTGCTGCGCCTTTGAATTTATTGCCGCCATGGGGCCCCGTTTCGACCTCTCCCGGTTCGGCATGGACATCATGCGAGCTTCTCCAAGGCAGGCGGACCTGATGATTACTGCCGGCACTCTCACCTGGAAGATGGCTCCTAATGTGTTACGGATATATAACCAGATGCCCGAGCCAAAATGGGTGATAGCCATGGGCGCCTGTGCTATCAGCGGCGGTATCTTCCGCTCGTCCTACAGCGTGGTACCGGGATATAACAGGATAATCCCGGTCGATGTGTATGTGCCCGGTTGTCCTCCCCGCCCCGAAGCCCTGATTTACGCCATACAGATGTTGCATAAAAAGATTCAAAAGACACCGGTACTACCTGACCTGCCGCAGTTAATGCAGAAAGGCAAACAGACATGACGGTAGCTCTCGCCGTAAAAGAGATAGCCAGCCAGATTGAAAAGAAATATCCGGGCAGCATCGAAGAAGCCGCCCAGAACAGCCTGGTTGTGAAGAGCGATTCCCTGCTGGCGATAGCCGGGTATCTCAAAGATACCGAAGGCCTTAAATTCGATTATTTTAACTATGTTACCGCCGTTGACTACTACACCTATTTTGAAGTTGTCTACCAGCTTACCTCGCTGGAGCATAACCATAGCATAATTCTCAAGACCCGGTGCTATAACCGGGAAAACCCGGCGGTGCCCTCGGTAACCGGGCTGTGGCAGGGGGCTAATTTCCAGGAACGTGAAATCTTCGACCTCATGGGCATCAGATTCGAAGGACATCCGAATTTGAAGCGCATTTTCCTCTGGGAAGGATTCCAGGGGCATCCACTGCGAAAGGACTACCTCCAGTGACGACGACCGGGGAGATTACGTTCAAGACTGAACCCTTTGTGCTGAATTTCGGGCCGGTTCACCCGAGCACTCACGGGGTCTATCGCATGAGGGCTACCCTCGACGGCGAGGTCGTCCTTGATATCGAGCCGGTCTTCGGCTACCTGCACCGTGGTATCGAGAAACTGGCCGAGGAAAGGACCTATACCGGCTTTATCCCGCTGACCGACCGCCTGGACTACATCTCGCCGATGAGCAATAACCTCGGCTACTGCCTGGCGGTGGAGAAGCTGGCGGGAATAAAGGTGCCGGAACGCGCCGAATATATACGCGTCATCATCGCGGAACTGCAGCGCTTGGCCAATCACTGTATCGCCGTCGGTTCTTTTCTGAGCGACTGCGGTGCCATGTTTACCCCGTTTATGTATATGTTCCGGGAAAGGGAAAAAATCCTGGACCTCTTCGATATGGTCTGCGGCCAGCGCCTTACCTACAATTACATGAGGATTGGCGGCGTCAGCCAGGATATCCCTGATGAGTTCCTTCCGGCGCTCCAGAAGTTCATGGGCACCATGCCCGGGATGATTGAGGAATGGGAAAAACTGCTCAGGCAGAATGAGATACTGCTGGCCCGCACCAAGGGCGTCGGCATATTACCAAGAGAAATGGCCATCAACTGTGGCATCTCCGGCCCGGTAGCCCGCGGCAGCGGTGTTAAGTGGGACCTGCGCAAGGCCGACCCGTATTCTATTTATGACCGCTTCGAGTTTGATATCCCCACCGGTGAGGTCGGCGATTGCTATGACCGCTACCGCGTCAGGGTAGAAGAGATGAAACAGAGCCTGCGCATTATCAAACAGGCCATGGAAAAGATACCGTCCGGCCCCATCAGAGCCGAAGTGCCTCATCTTATCCGCCCGCCCGCCGGCGAGGCTTATGCCCATATCGAAGCCCCCAAGGGTGAACTGGGCTTTTATATCGTATCGGACAACTCCATTGCCCCTTACCGCTGCCACGTGCGGCCCACCAGCCTGATAAACCTCACGGCGCTGCGGGAAATGGTTAAAGGCTGGAAGGTAGCCGACCTTATCGCGATTTTCGGCAGTATTGACATTACCATGGGCGAGGTCGATAGATAGTGGCGATAGTTGAGCTGGTGAATAATACCCGGCTGCCCATGCAGGTAACACCCGCGGACTGGCCCGGTGGTTACTGGTGGCACTGGTTGTTTTTCACCGTCATCCTTATCGTCTTCGTGCTGGTCATGGTGATGGGCGCTATCTATATCGAGCGGCGTGGACTGGGCCGTATGCAGTCCCGCCTTGGCCCCAACCGCGCCGGACCCTTCGGCCTGCTCCAGCCGGTGGCGGATGCTGTCAAGGTGCTGTTGAAAGAGAACATCGTCCCCAACAGCGCGGATAAAGTGGTACACTGGCTGGCTCCTATCATCGCTTTCGTGCCGGCGATGATGATTTTCGCCGTGGTGCCGTTCCAGAACGGAGCGCTGCTCGCCGACCTTAATATCGGCATACTATATGTGATAGCTATCAGCTCCGTCTCCACGATAGGCGTCTTTATGGCCGGCTGGGGCTCCAGCAATAAGTATTCCCTTCTCGGCGCTATGCGTAATGTCGCTGCCGTGGTCAGCTATGAAATACCCCTGGTGCTGGCTGTAATCGGTGTGGTGCTGATGGCCGGCTCTTTATCCCTGAACCAGATTGTCCTTAAGCAGGATATTCCGTTCATCCTGCTGCAGCCCCTGGGCTTCCTGCTCTTCTTCGCCGCGGGCTGCGCCGAGATTAACCGCAGCCCCTTCGACCTGTTTGAGGCCGACCAGGAGCTTGTGGCTGGCTTCCATACCGAATATTCCGGCATGAAATTCGCCATGTTTTATCTGGTAGAATACGGCGAAGCTATCGCCATGTCTGCCATCATCACCACCCTCTTCCTCAGCGGCTGGCGAGGTCCGCTGCTCCCACCGTGGCTGTGGTTTATCCTCAAGATACTTATCGTCTTCTTCTTGATGGTCTGGACGAGGACGACGTTCCCGCGCGCCCGTATCGACCAGCTGATGGCGCTGGCATGGAAATTCCTCTTTCCTTTAGCCCTGATAAACCTGTTCATCACCGCCATCCAGGTGCTGGTCTGGCCGGACGCTTTACCGTGGATACTTATCTTCATTAACATTGCCATCATGGTAATACTGATTTTATTGTGGTCGAAATTCTTTAAGCTGGGATGGGGTCGAATTGAAGTTTGAACGTTATGGCATCGGCTTAATCAAGGGTATGGTGGTGACTATTAAGCACCTGCTCCGCCACCCCACAGTGAACCAGTTCCCGGAGCAGCGACTCAACATGTCGCGCCGGTTTCGCGGTAATGAGCTTATCTGGAGTCGTGAAAGGTGCACCGGTTGCGCTAGCTGCGCCAAGACCTGCCCGCAGGGCGCTATCGAAATCGTCACCGCCACCAACCTGGCGGATAATAAATACGAGGTTCAAAAGTATCAGGTGGATACCGGCTATTGTATCCAGTGCGGCCTGTGCGTCGAGGTCTGCCCTTACGACGCTCTTTTCATGGGATATTCCTATGAAAGGGCAAAATACCGGCGTGGCGAACTAGTACAATCAGGTGACGAGTTGCTGGAATCGCCGCAGAGGCCCGCCAGCGGCTACTTCCACCCTGAGATTGCCGAGAAATTACCCAAACAGACCCTGCTGGTGGAAAAGATTGTGGAGAAGAGGAAATAATGGGACTGGCGGCTGCTTTCTGGATAATGGCGGTGGTGGCTGTTGGCTCAGCGCTGGCCGTGGTGTTTCATCGTAACGTCTTCCGCGCCGCCCTGGCCCTTGTTCTTTGTTTTATCACGGTGGCGGGAATCTACATTACCCTCAGCGCCGACTTCCTGGCGGCGGTACAGATTCTGGTATACGTGGGCGCGATATCCGTGCTGATTATCCTGGCCATCATGATGACGAGGGAAGTCCAGAAAGGCAGCCCGGTGAATAAAATGCAAATACCCGCCGCTGTTGTCGCTTTAGTTCTGCTGGGAATCATGGTCTACACGGTGACCAGTACCCCCTGGAAGGTTGCCGCCGAAGCGCCGCTGTCACCGACTACGGTACCGCTGGCCACCAGACTCTTCAGTGAGAACGGCTTTATCCTGCCGGTGGAAATCGGGGCGGTGTTATTGCTGGCGGCCATACTGGGCGCTATCGTTATCACGAGGGAGAAGTAACAAAGTGACTATCGGACTTACTCATTATCTGGTGCTATCGGCGGTGCTTTTCTGCATCGGACTGTACGGCGCGCTAACCAAGCGCAACGCCGTGATTATTCTAATGTGCATCGAGATTATGCTCAATGCGGTAAATATCAGCCTGGTGGCGTTTTCCAGCTATATCGTGCCGCTGCTGCTGACCGGTCAGGTCTTCGCCATCTTCGTGATGGTGGTGGCTGCCGCCGAGGTAGCCGTCGGCCTGGCGATTATTCTGGCTATCTTCCGCAACCTGACCGACATTGACGTTAATAATATCAATTTAATGAAATGGTAGGCTGAGAAAGGTATAAAAACTTATGCCTAAAGAAAAAAGGAGCGGGAACATGAAGAATTCGGGTGGAGCTTTCGGTATTCTCTGGTTTGCCGGCTGGCTTTTCACCATCAGCTTCGCTCATCTGGTATGGTGGAAAATTATCCTGGGTATCGTGGTGTGGCCATACTTTTTGGGCACATACATGGGATAAAAACGGGTAGTCCAAGAGGGGCGAAGCCCCTCTTCCTGAACCTACCCCCTCTCCTTTAAAGTCGAGGGGGTCAGGGGGTGAGGTCGGTGGGATAGGGAGGGGAAAAGTTAAGTATAGTAACGGGAAATTTAAATGTGGATAGAAGTTAAAAAAGC
Source organism: Dehalococcoidia bacterium (assembly GCA_041489355.1). Taxonomy (GTDB): domain Bacteria; phylum Chloroflexota; class Dehalococcoidia; order Dehalococcoidales; family RBG-16-60-22; genus JBGPRB01. The sequence continues at coordinate 5,250 of JBGPRB010000081.1, read as the reverse complement.
GCAGACCCTGGCTATCGCCGAGATGTGGAAGGAATGCTTTGAGGGTGAAGGCATTCCCACCCGCATCATGCCCGTCTCCGGCCTGCCCGCCGCTCCTCCTGAGCTATGGCAGGCGGGCCTGCCCATCGGCCAGGAGTTGGCTGCCTATTCTATCCTGGTGCCCCGGGACAAAGAGCATGTCATCAAGGATGTGCTGAGGAAGCTATGATACCTTATCAGTTAATCTGGCTTATCATGCTGCTGCCGTTGTTCTCCTTTATCATCAACGGACTGCTAATCCGGCCTTTCGTCGACAGAAAGTCGAAGGCTTATGGATATATCACCATCCTTTCGATAGCCGTCTCGGCGGTATTTTCCATCTGGGCGCTGAAATCGGTGATGTCGGCGGAGACCCGCGAAATTCTCGTCCCCGATGTCAACTGGATAGCTATCGGCAACTTTAATTTCCATGTCGGTCTGATAATGGACCAGCTGGCGGCAGTCATGGCCGTCGTCGTCTCCGTCGTCAGCCTGATGGTTCAGATTTACTCGCTGGGCTACATGGCGCATGACGAAGCGGGGTACTACCGCTATTACACCTACATGTCCCTCTTCACCTTCGCCATGCTGGGCCTTGTCCTTTCCGATAACCTGCTCTTCACCTTCGTTTTCTGGGAGATGGTAGGCCTTTGTTCTTATCTTCTCATCGGCTTCTGGTTCCACAGGAAATCCGCCGCCGATGCCGCCAAGAAAGCCTTTATCGTTACCAGGGTTGGCGACTTCGGTTTCTTGGCGGGGATTTTAATTCTGTTCTTTAACACCCATACCTTCGATATTAACCAACTGCATGAGTTGGCCGTCACCGGCGTCCTGGGCGGCACGGCGCTCACGTGGGCGGCCATCGGGCTTTTCTCCGGAGCCATGGGCAAAAGCGCCCAGTTCCCGCTCCACGTGTGGCTGCCGGACGCTATGGAAGGCCCCACGCCGGTCAGCGCCCTTATCCATTCCGCCACGATGGTCTGCGCCGGCGTATTCCTGGTGGCGCGCACCATGCCGCTCTTCATCTTCTCGACCCAGGCGATTACGCTCGTCGCTGTCATCGGCGGTTTTACAGCCATCTTCGCCGCCACGATGGGCCTGGTGGCTAATGATATTAAACGCGTGCTGGCTTATTCCACCATCAGCCAGATTGGCTATATGATGCTGGGGCTGGGGGCGGTAGGCATGGCGCTGGCTCATGAAATCAGCGGCGGAGAACTGCGCGTGGGGACGGAGGAGCTTCTCATCATGGCCAGGGGAGCGGTTGCCGTAGGCATGTTCCACCTGTTCACCCACGCCTTCTTCAAGGCGCTCCTCTTTATGGGGGCGGGCAGTGTCAATCACTCCACCGGCACTTTTGATATGCGTTTAATGGGCGGCCTGCGCCGGACGATGCCCTGGACTTACGCCACTTTCCTCATCGGCTCGCTGAGCCTGGCGGGTATCTGGCCCCTGGCTGGATTCTGGAGCAAGGATGAGATACTGGTCAGCGCCCTTGTGGGCCAGCCCGTTCTCTTCTGGCTTGTCTTGATTACCGTGTTCCTGACCGCTTTCTATATGTTCCGCGCCATTTTCATGACCTTCCACGGCGAGTACCGCGGTGGCGCCACCGACGATGGCAAAGACCATCACCACACCCACGAATCGCCGTGGGTCATGGTGGGACCGCTGGTATTTCTGGCCATCATGGCCATAGTGGCGGGGTGGTGGAACGTTACCGGCAGTTTCAGCCGGTTCATGGGGCACGAAGGTGGAGAGGCCGCCGGCAGCGCCATCGGCGCGATTTTCTCCGTCTTCACGCATACGACCAACGGGATACCGCTGCCGCTTATTTCACTGGTGGTGGCATTATTCGGTATCTTTTCCGCTTACGCCGTCTACAGCGCCAGGTGGATTACCGCCGAATCGCTGGGCAAGTTTTTCGGCCCGCTTTACAACGTGGTCTACCAGAAGTATTTCTTTGACAAACTTTACGAAGATATCATCGTGAAGCTGGTACTTATTAAAAATGTATTTACGGGCTTCCAGTTATTTGATAGTAGGGGCGTCGATGGGGCAGTCAACGGGACGGCGGATATCGTCATGAGCGGCGGCCGGGCTATCCGGCGCGTCCAGACGGGACAGTTGCAGCTTTACGGACTTTTCATCGGCATCGGCATTGCGATTATCGCCATTTGCGTTTATATATTTGGATAAATATTAACGGGAGTTAGTTAATTGGGTTTTAACTATTTAACGACCATACTCTTCCTGCCGGCGGTGGGTTCTATCGTCATTGCTTTGATATCCGGCAAGAATGAAGTGCTTATCAAGCGCCTGGCCGCTGTCTTCACCGCTATCCCGCTGATTCTGTCAATATACCTGTTTATCGCTTTCGACCGCTCGTCTGCGGCGGCAGGTGTCATCCAGTTCGAGGAAAAGTACCTCTGGATAGCCCCGCTCAATGCCTATTATCACCTGGGTGTGGACGGACTGAGCATGCCCCTGGTGCTGTTGACGACCTTCCTCGGCTTCCTGGCCGTGCTCATCTCCTGGAAAGTGCACGAGAGACCGCGAGAGTTCTTCGCCTGGTTGCTGCTCCTGGAAACAAGCATTATCGGCGTCTTCGCTTCCCTCGACCTGCTTCTCTTCTTCATCATGTGGGAGATTGAGGTTATCCCGATGTACTTCCTTATCACCATCTGGGGCTCGGGACGCCGCGAATACTCTGCCATAAAGTACGTCATTTACACCCTTTTCGGCAGCGCTTTCATGCTGGCGGGTATCCTCAGCCTGTACTTCACCACCCACAGCCTGAGCATGCTCGATATCGCCAGCCAGGGGCTGGGCATGGCGCAGTCGGTCATGCCGGCGGCGGCCGTCTTCTGGCTGCTGTTCATCGGCTTTGCCATCAAGCTGCCGATGTTTCCGTTCCATACCTGGCTGCCCGATGCCCATACCGATGCGCCCACCGCCGTCAGCGTCATGCTGGCCGGTGTCTTAATTAAGATGGGCGGCTACGGGATGATTCGACTCTGTGTCAGCATGTTCCCTGACGCAGCTATTCAGTACGCCCAGCCGCTGATAATACTGGCGTTAATCGGAATTCTCTACGGTGCCGCCGTAACCCTGATGCAGAATGACATCAAGAGGATGATTGCCTATAGCAGCATCAGCCACATGGGCTATGTCTTACTGGGTATTTTCGCCCTGGGACAGGTGAGCCTGACAGGCGCCGCTCTGCAGATGTTCAGCCACGGTATTGTCACCGGGCTCCTCTTCGCCATGGCCGGACTGGTGATACATAATGTTGAAGTCCGCGACCTGCGTAAGCTGGGCGGCCTGGCAAAACAGGTGCCGGTCATGGCGGCTGTCTTTTCTATAGCCGGACTGGCATCCCTGGGACTGCCTACCACCAGCGGTTTCGCCGCCGAGTTCCTCATCTTCCTGGGCAGCTACAACAGTACCGCCGTGCCCAACGCGCAGATATATACTATTATCGCTATTATCGGTGTTGTTCTCACCGCCGGGTATATATTGTGGATGTTGCAGCGGACGTTCTTCGGCCCGGTTAAGGAAGAATTTAACGCTGTTAAAGACGCCGACGGCCTGGAGAAGTTCTACATGTTCGTTCTTATCGCGGTAATTATGCTGGTCGGTATTTATCCGGCCATCCTGACCGATGTCTTTAAGCTCGGTATTACGCCCATAGTGAAGCTGATTGGTGGCTAAAGTAAAGGTTAGAAAAAAGGAGAGCAGGACTTGAATCTGACGCTGTTCATACCAGAAATAACCCTGGCGGTCTTCGCTATACTGGTCATCCTGCTTGATTTAGGCGTAAAGCAGAAGTACGTGCTGAGGACGGTGAGCCTGGCCGGACTGATTATCGCCGGGGTCTTTTCGGTGGCGATGTGGGGCGATAGCCACCCGGCCCTCTTCAATAACATGCTGGCCGTGGATAACTTTGCCCTGTTCTTCAAGCTTCTATTCGCCGGCATCGCTTTCCTGGTTATCCTGGCTTCCACCGACTACATCGCTAAGTTTTCCCGCTTCCAGGGTGAATACTATGCCCTGATTCTGCTTTCGACGCTGGGCATGATGCTCATGGCAGCCGCCACCGACCTTATTTCCCTCTATGTCGCCCTGGAGCTGACCAGCATTTCCCTCTATGTGCTGGTCGGCTTTCTCAAGGACCGCAAATCGACCGAGGCTGCGCTGAAGTACCTGCTGCTGGGGGCGATTGCCTCGGCGGTACTGCTTTATGGCATGGCACTCGTTTTTGGTTTTACCGGCCAGACCCAGTTGGACGCTATCGCCCAGTCTATTGGGTCGCTGTCGGCAGGTTCGGTCTTCGATAGTCCGGCTCTGATTATCGGTGTCGTCCTGATGATAGCCGGTTTCGGCTTTAAAATTGCCGCTGTCCCCTTCCAGATGTGGGTGCCCGATGTCTACGAGGGAGCACCCACGCCGATAACCGCCTATCTCTCCGTCGCCAGCAAAGCCGCCGGTTTTGCCATCATTATGCGCGTCTTTTACTCAGCTTTCTACATACCGGTCTGGCTCAGCCAGAACTGGGGTATGATATTCGCCGTGCTGTCGGTCGTCAGTATGATTATCGGTAACGTCGTGGCCATTCCTCAGACCAACATCAAGCGCATGCTGGGGTACTCCAGCATTGCCCAGGCCGGCTATCTCATGGTGGGGCTGGCGGGAATGGGCGTGTTCCCGGCATATTCGAGCCTTCCGTATGGCTTGCTGGCGCAGAGCGGCATCCTCTTCTTCCTTGCCAGCTATGCCCTGACCAACCTGGGGGCCTTTATCGCCATTATCGCCATTTCTGACAAGGCGGACAGCGACATGATTGCGGACTATGCCGGTATGGGTAAGCGGGCGCCGGTGCTGGCCCTCGCTTTAACCCTGTGCCTGATATCGCTCATCGGTATGCCGCCTGCCGCCGGCTTCATGGCCAAGTTCTATCTCTTTAGCTCTGCCGTCCAGAACGGGCTGTTGTGGCTTGTCGTCATTGCCGCCATTAACAGCGTTATCTCGGCCTACTACTATCTCCGCGTGGTCAAGGTCATGTGGTTCGGTCAAGCTACCTCTCCGGAAAAAGTGCCGTCCTCCGATTTACCGAGACTTGCTTTATTCCTCTGCTGCCTCGGCGTCCTGATGCTTGGTATCATCCCCGGCCTGGTCATGAGACTCGCCGAAGTGGCGAGCCACCTGTTTCCATACTAGGCGGTGATATCTTCT
>JBGPRB010000080.1:0-11841 GCA_041489355.1 Dehalococcoidia bacterium | reverse complement strand
TGATCGAACAGACGCGTCTCACGCCACGTGAGCGTTTGGAGGCCATTCCGGCCCGTGTGCCTGGAGTAGAAAAGGCCGTGCAGGAGGTACTTACTCGCTATGCTTTTTCTCTGGAGAAAACAGGACTCCCGACTAATGAGCTTCAGCGTCATTTCTCCGACAAGGAGAGTAGGGCCGATATGTTCCGAGTTGCTAACGAATACGGCGATTTGATGTTTAGCCTATTGCAGGCACTCGATAACTCTCATAAAGGTAACAGTAAGTTCCTTCGGTACTTGGTGATATAGCATGCCAACCGCCTACGTACTCTATATTGTAGATAATATTGTAGGTCCATGTCTGCATCTAATCCGCAGCGTATGCAATCCCGAATCAACCTCTAGACCTCACATCACAGTTAGATATCCGATAGACAGGCTCCATGACAATCTAACTGCATATCGAAAAGTTAGCATTGACAAGATCGATATCGCCGAGTCAGGGACGTTTAGTTTGGAAGACACTAAGCCAGCCCGAAACCATACTGTATTCGTGAAATGCCATTCAGATATATTGGAATCGCTATCTTACAAGCCAAACTATCCGGATAGCATCTTTCACATCACTTTGTATGATGGATCGTCTTTGGAATTTGCCAAGCAGCTACTTCAAGTGTTGCAACGTTTCCCCTGGGGATTTACTGTTCCGCTATCTAGACATACTAAACTGACCCAGATTGAAATAGGAAGGCACCGACGGAACAACACTAGCTCTACCCGGGTATATCCAGACAAACTAAAATCCTTATTTCACGCGATCACATCCGAGCGTCTAAGCGCAACCCTCCTCGAGAGTCTTACAGATACCCAGCGGCTAGAAGTTACCGAGGCTATTTGCGCTCACCTGCATAGTGCGACCGCTAACTTCCCAAAGGCAGCGTCGCGTTCGGCATTAGCAGACGAAGGAGCTCATAAGGCTTCAGTATCAGTAATGATAGCTGGGCAAGAATTCGACTCCTGCGCTCCAGAGTCAAGCAAGAGGCTAGCACACGATTATGAACTTTTCACAAAAAAGCACATCCTGCACCTTACGCCTCCTGAGCTTGCCCAAGACATGGTTAAGTATGCGGTTAGCAAGTTGAGTCCAGATACTCGCGTTGACTTTGGAGATCCGGCTGTCGGTACTGGTGTGTTCTTCTCCAGTCTTCTTAATGTTCTTACTAAGAACAATATCAGTCTGAATTCGGCAATCGGGATTGATATAGATTTGAAAAGGGTTGACGAAACACGCAAACGTTGGTCGCACAGAGGCCTGGAGGTTGAACGCGGAGACTACCTCGATATGGATAAACTACCGCCCAGAACGCTGATTCTTGCTAATCCACCATACTTGAGGTACCAGCAGATTCCGACGGCGTATAGACAAAAGCTTCAAGAGCGTGCCTCAGTTCAGATGGGGATGCGGATAAGTGGCCAGTCCAGTCTTTATGTGTATTTTCTCCTTCTTAGTCACGGATGGATGAAGAAGGAAGCAGTAGCCGCATGGCTAATTCCATCTGAATTCATGGAGACTAACTATGGCGCAGTAATCCGACAATATCTGACCCAGAGAGTCGAGTTGATTCGAATTCATCAATTCAGTCCTAATAAGATTCAGTTCGAGAATGCTCTAGTGTCATCAGCAGTGGTAGTGTTTCGGAACTGCCCTCCCACCCCAGACCAAACGGTAATGTTAAGCAGTGGAGGAACGCTCCTGAATCCCGAACACACAGAGGACGTGACTTTATCGGAATTGAGGCAGGAAAGTAAGTGGAAAGTCCCTTGGATTCGCCATCGCATATCGTCATCACCACCCCCACGGATAGGCGACCTATTCACTGTGCATCGCGGCCTTGCCACAGGAGCGAATAGTTTTTTTATCATGGAGAGAAGCGTGGCTGCTCAACGCGGCATTCCGGAGGTCGCGCTGCGTCCACTCTTGCCAAAAGCACGTACTCTAAATACAGATGTAATCGAAAGAGAAAAGGATGGCTATCCGCGAGTATCTCCACAGCTTTGTTTGCTTGATTGTGGACTACCGGAGGAAGAAATAAGAACAAAGTTTCCGCGTCTCCTAGCCTACCTTGAGACTGCCCCAGAGGCCGTGTTGAGATCAACTCTCGTTCGTAGCCGGCGGCCATGGTACCGTCAAGAGCAACGACAGCCCTCGCAATTCTTGTGTACATATATGGGACGTGGTTCAAAGAATTGCGTTCCACTACGCTTCCTGTGGAACAAGTCTGATGCCATAGCTACGAATACTTACCTCATGCTCTACCCACGCAAAGCACTGGACAGATTGGTAACTGAACAGCCTGATGCACTTGAAAGAGTCTTTGCCCTGCTTAAGGAGATCAGATCTGAGGACCTATTTATCAATGGCCGCGTTTACGGTGGTGGCCTTCACAAGATTGAGCCAAAGGAGTTTCTAAATGTCCGTCTCTCATCCTTTCCATCATGGCTGGAGGCAGTTGTACACGAATACCTGCCTTTAGTGTAGGTGGAGGCAAGGTTGAAAGGCGAGTAACAGTTGGAATATTACATATTCGTGAGTCTTACCCCTGTCTTTAGCTCCATATCCTAGTCCTATTAAATAGGCAGATTATACACACTGTCGTTGTTCAGGGAAAATGTCAGGGTTTCCTGTTCAGCGATTATGTCAGTATCATAGCACCTCGGCATACACATTTCTACTGCTGTTGCACGCTGCAGGTATAGACGGTAAAGATTCGTCTACACTTTGGGATGGCGGCAGAATCTGGCTGTCCAGAAGTCGCTTGAGTGTTGCATAACCGATGACTAATTCTTTGGCCGCCTGGCGCCTAGAGAGTATGCCAAGAGTAATACGCTCCACGACGGAAGCGAACCGCTTAGTAAATTCTGGTCGCTCGCTCACTCGAGGCCGGCCGATACGCTTACCTTGTTGGCGAGCCCGTTCCATGCCAGCCTTCACTAATTCGCGGTGGATGCGCTTCATCTCGGAGTCCTCATACCAGATTACTCTGCGTTGAGGCTCATGAGCCTCTGCTTCACTTTCTAAGTCTTCAAGCTCTGTATAAGAAGATATTTGAGCTTTGGAGGATTCATCCTTTATAACCGCGTCGGCGCGAGCGCGGAGGGATGTCGCGAGGGGAGGTGCTTCGCCAGGAGTCAATAGCTTGCCCCGGTAGTACACCAGAAGTTGTCCGTCTAGCCGCTCCTGGACTTCAACGTGAGCTCTAGCATAACTGGTTCGATCCGGTCCAGGGAAAATCTGCAGCGTCTGTCCGTGGTATTGCACTGTGTTATCTTTCGCTACCCTCCGCCGCTCCTTGAAGCAAAGCACCCCATCCACATCTAATCCTGGGGCGACCGGACGGTAGGCTGGTTCCAGTTGAGTAGCCGGGACACCGAAGCGCTCATTGAAGCGGGGTAAGAATTCCTGAAGGATGGTATTCGCCTCTTCAATCGTGCAGGCGTTAGCCAGTCGTAGTTCCGCCACCAGCCGGTCCTGGAAGGTCCCATTAGCCCGCTCTATCCGCCCTTTCTCTTCAGGACTGTGGGCGAATACCTGAGTTACACCAAGCTCTCGCATGGCACGGCCAAATTGGGTCGGCTTTTCCCTATCGATGATAGACGCTCCTCCAGCTTGGCTTGCTGGTTTTGAGTAGCAGAACACAAAGTAGCGGTCGCTATATAGCGCCAGTGGAATACCCTTTTGTTGGATGATGCCTTTCATTAACCGGAAATAGCCCTCAGTGTCTTCTTGCTCACGAAACAGGGCGTAGGGGACAGTACCGGTGGCGTCGTCCACCGCTAAAAGCAAGGTGAGCCAGGAGCCTCGCTCTTCCAGCCAGCGGTGGTGACTCCCATCTATTTGCACCAGCATCCCCTCCTGAGGCATACGTGCCCGCCGATAGCGGTGACACGGCGGCCGCCGGTGCCGAGCACTGGGTAGACCCGCACGCACGAGAAGACGCCGTACTGTGGAGCGAGACAGCGTTATACCTTCTCGCTCTGCCAGAAGCTCCGTCAGATGCGTGTGGTTTACTCCCAGATAGCCCTCGCGGGCTAATGCTACAACTCGCGCCTGCACCGTTGGAGAGGTTGTGTTGGATGGCAAACGGTCACAGTTACCGTGGGCAAGGGCGGCAGCACCCTCCTCGCGATATGCTGCCAGAAGTCGCCACGTGTGACGCTCGCTTACTCCAAGAAGTTGTGCTGCCTCCGCAACGCTAATCCGCCGTTCCAGTGCCGTATTTATGATGTACAACCTGGTCTGCTCTTCTGTGGTCAATGTCAGTCCTTTCATATACTGACATTTTCCCTGATCTGTTAGCTGCTGACCTAGTCGTAGACCATCAACATACACACATACACCCGTGTCAAATGGCATACAAGAGATACCCCTTTTGGAGCGGTTGTCTCGATACACCGTGTCTATCCAGGTGACCCGAAGTGACTGCACAATTCTGACTGTTACCGAAGCTGAACAATCTAGTAGATTGGGACATCCGAAGAAGTAAAAGGTGTCAGATATTTTCGGTAGTATATATTCATTACTTGTGTACACGTTAAATTATCACTCACTATTCTGGGACGTAACGATGAGACCACATCAAAAATGTCTCGGACGGACAATGTGAGTCACTGAAACAAGCAAATTGTTGATCGGCTTTTTTGCTTGGATGTGTTTTACAGGGCATAGTTCAGCTCTCAGTCACTCACCAAGTATAAATTACCGATAATTATTCATCTTTCTTTCATTGACAAATCAGGGAGTTTCAATTATTATTCTATTGCAAGAAATATATATGACCGTAACTGCATAAAATAATATAGACTAGGTTTGAGTGGTGTGGGGGTATTAGGATGAAACACAGGCACTGGATCGGTACTTTGAAGTGATGCCGACGCCTTTTAATTCTAGAATAAGGGAAAGGAGCGCCAGCCGCATCTGCAATGATATTGCGGGGTTTCTCCAGGTAAAGGAGGTGATTTATGTCTAGATAGGGAGATAAAAATAGGCTAGTTGGAATCAAGAAAGGAGTTACTAATTAACAATGAAGAAGTTCTTATTAATTAGTTTAGTCTTTATTTTAATAAGCGGGTTGGTTTTTAGCAGTTGTGCTAAGCCAATCCCAGCCCCAGCCCCGGCCCCGGCACCAGCTCCCACCCCGGCGCCAGTGCCAGCACCGGCACCGGCCCCAGCTCCCAAACCAGCCCCGGCACCGGCCCCAGCACCAGCTCCAGCACCGGCACCCGAACAACCGCAGTATGGTGGCATCCTTAGAATCATTAGAAGCGACGGCATGACTGGTTCGGGCTACCCACCGAATGACGACCGTGGACCCTATAATATTCCTGCAACGGACAAACTCGTAACATGGGATATAGATGGGAATACTATTCCTGTCCTGGCTGAATCCTGGGAAGGTGACCCAGTGAACAAGACGTTCACTTGGCACCTTCGGAAGGGCGTTAAGTTCGATGATGGGACAACCTTCAATGCTGAGGCAGCCAGGTGGAACATTCAGAGACTAGTGGATCTGGGCAGACAAATAGAGGGTGATAATATAAAGTCAATGGACGTTGTCGATGATTACACTCTCAGGATGAATCTCAAAGAGTATACCAACCAAGCCGCCATCAATTATGGTTGGGTCCTAATGTACTCGCCGACAGCAATTAAAATTAATGGAGATGAGTGGGCTAAAACACACCAGGTAGGGGTAGGTCCCTTCAGACTTGTTAATTGGGTCCGCGATGTCTCGGTTACATTCGAGAGGGTTAATAATTATTGGAATAAAGGTTATCCCTACCTCGACGGTATAAAATTTCTTACCATTCCGGACACTATGACAGCCTCAGCTGTGATGGAGACAGGAGAGGCAGATATGTGGATGGGGGCTGGGGGGACGGGTGCACCGGCAAGAAATGCGCTTGATTTAGAGAATAAGGGATTTAAAGTAAACTGGGGACGTGGTGTGCTGCAGAATCTCTTTCCTAATTCCAAGGATCCCGGTTCAAAATACGCCAATAAGAAGGTGCGTGAGGCATTAGAGTACGCACTTGACCGGCCGGGAATAGCGAACGGGCTTGGATATGGCAAATTTGAACCCCTTACTCAGATGGCTCCCTCCGGTTCTACGGGTTACATCCCGGGTTATGACCCCCGACCGTATAACGCGGAGAAGGCCAGGCAGTTACTCGCCGAGGCGGGTTACCCCAATGGCTTCAAGACCAAAATACTCTGCCAGGCCTCAAACCAGGAACTTGCCAGCGCTATTCAAGGTTATCTGCTTGCCGTAGGCATTCAGGCTGAAGTGGATTTAGCCGATTCGGGTAGGTATTATGGCGAATTCTACGGAAAGGGTTGGAGCGAACTGGCAGTCGGCGTACAAGGAAACGATTGCGACTACATAGTGGGTTTCTTACGCCATTATGGCCCTATACCTATGCTCCGTATAACTAGCCTGAATAAGTCACCCGAATTTCTAGCTTTATGTGACAAGGCAATACATACGTACGATGCGGCGGGTTACAAGGCGGTAACCCAGGAATTAGTAAGGCAGGCAACTGAGGATGCTATGGTGATCCCAATCTATAGAACTCCGGGCACTTTGGTGATGCAAAAGTATGTTCACAGCGATATACTGTTAGTACACGCTGGCGAGTATCATCCGTATAGATCTTGGATGGAAAAGCATTAAGTAGCCTGAGAAGGAAGTCATAGTTTATCCAGATAGCCAAACTGCCAGGCTATGGCGACCAATTTTAAGAGTTTGGACCGGACCTGCATTAGTGCTCGGCAGAGAAGAAGTATTGGCATATACGTGACCAAAAGTCAAACGTATACCAATCTTACTGGTTTAGTTTGTATTTATAAAAATTATTTATTAGAAGGAGGATATACTTATGAATACCTGGCATGAATATGTTCAAACGGATGGAACGCTTCCTGAGTGGCCGTATCCCATACGCTATGGAGAAGAGAATGAAATCACCGCTGATGTCCTTATTCTCGGTGGTGGCATTGCCGGAAGCCATGCCGCCGTAAGCGCCGCAAAACATGGCGTCAAGGTCGCTGTAGCTGAAGTAGGTATGGCTAAGAGAAGTGGTCAAGGAGGTTCTGGGGTTGACCACTGGCACGCTGCCTGCACCAACCCCTGCTCTAGTGTTACCCCCGAAGAGTTTACCAGAGAACTATTCGATGGCGCCCATGGGTATATTTCCGGACTAGCTCACTATATCATCGCCAAGGAAAGCTGGGACACCCTCCTAGATTGTGAGAAGATGGGGGTACGGATTAGAGATGTTGAAGACGAATTCAAGGGAGCAGACTTTAGGGACGAAGAGACCAAGCTAATGTTTGCCTACGACTATAAAAACAGGCACATTATACGTGTCTGGGGACATAATATCAAGCCTTGCCTCTACGAAGAGATGAAGCGGCTAGGTGTGCAAATTTATGATAGGGTTACGGTAACCAGCCTCCTTACCGAGGGAGGCAAGCAGGGGGCAAGGGTTGTCGGGGCGACTGGAGTCAATATGCACACCGGTGAATTCTATGTTTTCAAGTCGAAAGCGACAATAATTTCCACCGGTATTCCCGGCCGTCTATGGTCATTTGAACCAGAATTAACTGGGCCGGCATCCATGACTGACCTGAACCTTGCCGGTGCCGGTCATGCAATCGGCTGGAACGCCGGTGCTGAGTTCGCCTGCATGGAAGACAGCGGTCCCGGCCGCCCGAGCAGCTTTGGCTACATACCCTACGGGGTGGGTAATGCCAGCAATACCTGGCATGGAACACCAATTGTTGATGTTAACGGTAAAGAGGTACCCTGGTTTGATAGAAACGGTAGAGATTTAAAAACAGTTAAAGCGCGGTTCCTGCCATCCCCAGGGCAAAAATTCCAATTGGGCATTGGTTTAGGTGTGTCCTACGCTATGGGAGTATATGTGAATAAACTTGCTACAGACCTGCCCGAACGTATAAGCAAGGGAGAGTTTACCCTGCCACTATTTGCTGACCTGACCCGCTTGCCAGCACTGGAGCGGAGAGCAATATTTGGCATGATGGTCGGTAATGAGGGTAAGACCCGCATGTCGGTATATAATATGTTCACCAAAGCCGGTTTCGACCCAGATAAAGACATGCTCCAGGCGCCGGTAATGTCTCCTGAGGCATATAGCAACTCGAATTTCTGGAGTGGTATGACACCAGCTAACATGCGTGGGTTTGGTGGTGGCGGCTTCCTCGTTGATTGGGACTTAAATACCTCTCTTGAAGGACTATACGCTGCCGGTGGCTCCCCAATCTATGGCTCCGGATGCCATTCTGGTGCCTCTGCAACCGGGAGATATGTCGGTAGAAAGGCAGCTGCCTATACCAAAACAGCAGCCGAGCCAGCCGTAGACCGTAAGCAGGTTGAAGCCGAAAAATCTCGCGCCTATACGCCACTGAAGCAAAGCAAAGGTGGCATCGGCTGGAAAGAGCTGAATGCCGGTATCGCCAGGGTTATGCAGGACTACTGCGGCAAATACAAGAATGAACAAACACTGAATTTAGGCCTGAGACTGCTCAAGGAAATCAGGGAAACGGAAGCCGCCACAGCCTACGCCGCCAATCCACACGAACTGGGACGTTTGCTGGAATGCTTCTCGCTTATCACGCTTGGTGAGCTTGTTATGCAGGCCTCTCTGGCCAGAAAGGCGAGCAGTAACTATCTGAACTTCCACAGGCTTGATTATCCTGAGCTGGACCCGCCCGAGTGGGAAAAGCTGCTACCCATCAGACTGGAGGATAACAAGGTCAAGGTCAGGGAGCTGCCGCGCGACTTTCACCTCAAGCTGCCCTATGCTCCTACCTATGAGGAGAATTATCAGCTCCACTGCGGCCTTTAACCAGTCTATCTAACGAATTACAGCCTTTAGAAAGGGGATATAATTACATGAGTGTCAAAGTCTATATGGTGCCCAATCCGCCCACACCAAACAAGGCGGTAGAGTTCAATTCTGAAATATGCACTGGCTGCAACCTTTGCGTTGAAGTATGCCGAACCGGTGTCTTGATGCCAAATCCAGAAAAGGGGAAACCTCCCATTGTACTTTACCCCGATGAATGCTGGTACGCCGGCAGCTGTGTTGCTGAATGTCCCCGGCCGGGAGCCATCAACATGGTCCATCCGTTGAAGCAGAATATATCTGTCAACTGGATGCGTAAAGATACCAGGAAATACTTCCGCCTCGGCATGAAGAACCCGCCACCACCAAATAACAGACCCCCCTCGGGATGAGGCAACATAAGTACACAATTCAGTTTGCGTCGTGGTAAATGAGTGAAACAACGAAAAAAGGAGATATGTTACTTGCGTAATTAAGATTGGCTCGCTGGTCTGCGGCAGTTATACATTGGTGAGTAGGTTGCTAAACAATTAAATAATCTGGTAAAAAGCAAAGTGATTTCAAGAAATGATTGTCAATTACCACCTTCTTTGATCCACCCCTCACCACAGACATTGACCCACCCGGGTAATTAGTTTGTATCATTTTCAGCTCATTGGTGTCAATGCCTCCTTTCTGCGATGTGGAGATAGTTTCTCACGATAGCTGGTGCCCTCGATGACGATCTGGTAGCTGGCATTGGCCAGGCGGTCCAAGGCGCTGTTACCCAGAAGAACCTTAGAGGACTGGGACAACTGAACGCTGAATGGGTAGAACATGCTATGGCTCGAACACACCAACGGCGAATCATCCTGGACATGGACAGCTCGGAGAGCCCCGTGTATGGCGAGCAGGAAGGAGCAGCCTACAACGGCCACTTCGAGACGTCGTGTTATCACTCGCTATTCCTTTTCAATGAATTCGGAGATTGCGAAGGAGCACTGCTACGGCCGGGCAATGTCCATAGCGCTGAGCGCTGGCGGGAGGTCCTGGAGCCGATTGTGGAGCGATACAAGAAGAGAGGGATACGGTTGCTGTTCAGGGGAGATGCTGCCTTTGCCAAACCCGAGGTATACGACTACCTGGAGCCCCGGGAAATCGGCTATGCCATACGGCTACCTGCCAACGAGCTACTGCAGGAGCATATCAAGCATCTGCTGAAGCGACCGGTGGGGAGACCGGCGAAGAAGCCCGTCATCTGTTATCATGACTTCCAGTACCAGGCGGGAAGTTGGCACCGTCCCCGGCGGGTTGTGGCTAAGGTGGAGTGGCACCGGGGAGAGATATTCCCCCGAGTAGGCTTTGTCGTGACCAACCTCTCCGCCAAACCTGAAGGTGTGGTGCACTTCTACAATAGGCGTGGAACAGCCGAGCAGTGGATTAAGGAGGGCAAGTATGCTTTAAACTGGACCAGGCTCTCCTGCCACCGGTTCATTGCCAATCAGGTGCGGCTCCAGCTTTTTGTTCTGGCCTACAACCTGGGAAACTTCCTTCGCCGGCTGGGCCTTCCAAAGGCAGTGAAGGACTGGTCATTACGTAGCCTTCAAGTGAAGCTGATCAAGATAGGGGGACGGATTGTGCGCCATGCTCGGCAGATTATCTTCCAGCTAGCTGAAGTGGCAGTGCCCAGAGACCTATTTGCTGCCATTCTGGAGCGGATAACCCGGTTGTGCCTATCACCCGGCTAAGCACACCTGAGGGTAAGCAGGCAGTCAGGGTGAAAAAGATGGGGGAAGTATCGCCTACTTTCGGGTGGAGAGCTTGGCCGGCCCTGATAGATGAGGATTCTGAGTGCTGCAGGGTTCAGAGACGGCTATTGGACTGCACACCTAAGATAGGACAGAAGAGGTTAGGAGAGTCTGGCGAGGTAATCCTTTGTTCTCCTGAGTAAGCAGTAACCCCTCAAAGTCATTTGGTGAGCGATAGCCCAACGCCGAATGAAGTCTTTTCCGATTATAGACCTCCTCAAGGAAATAGGGAAGCCTGGCTACCACGTCTTCAAATGTCTCATATTCACATAGATACACCTCCTCGTACTTCAGTGTTTTGAAGAAGCTCTCCATCATGGCATTCTCATAAGGGTTGCCTGCCCGCGCCATGCTGACCAGAAAGCCGTGACTCTTGAGCTCATCCACGTATTCACCTGAGGCATATTGTATTCCCTGGTCTGAGTGATGGATAATACCAGGGCCAGGTTGCCTCCGGGCAATCGCCATTTCGAGCGCCACCAGCGTCAGAGCGGTATCCAGAGCGGTGGAGACGGCATAACCGATCACCTTCCGTGAGTAGGCGTCCAGAATAGCTGCCAGATAGACAAAGCCTGTCCGGATACGGATGTAGGTGATGTCCGAAAGCCACACCTGGTTCAGCCGACTGATGGCCATTCTCTTGATGAGGTTGGTGTACCTGGGGAAACAGTGTCTTGAGTCCGTGGTCTTCACTTTCTTCCGCTTAACCCGGCAGAGCAGGTCACTCTCCCGCATCAACCGGAGCACCTTCTTATGATTCACTCTCAAGTTATCGTGCTTTAGCGGTTCAGTAACCCGGCGGTAGCCGTAGCGGGGAAACTCCAGGCAGATAGCCTCAATCTTATCTCTTAAATCCGCCTCTGTCTTCATCTGCTCGCGGGTCTTTGACTTGTGTTTATAGTAGAAGCTGCTTTTGGCCAGTTTCATCAGTCCACACCCTCGCTTGATAAACCTGACGAGATGCTTGAACCGGACGATGATTTCCCGTTTCTGCGCGACTGGCTGAGGTTGTACCGGAGTCCCTTTTTTAAAAACTCATTCTCCAAGGTAAGCTTCCCCACCAGACGCTCCAATTGTCCCACCCTGTCCTTAAGAGCGGCTTCTTCGGTAGGCTCGTTATCAAACTTGCCCCGGCTGTACTGTCTCTT
>JBGPRB010000079.1:0-12153 GCA_041489355.1 Dehalococcoidia bacterium | reverse complement strand
TCTGTATCGCATCTTACCTGTCAGTATCCCCGGATTCTTGAATTCCTCAAAAGTCAGGCCGGCACCTTCCAGTGTCCAGTCACAAAACTCCCTGACATCTTTCCACGGGAAATCATCACTCATGCCCAATCTACGGGCTAAATCAAACAGGATTTGTTTATCATCGCGGCACTCCCCTATCTCGGCCACCTGTTGCCTGATGAGAACGCACCAGCCCATATGTAAATCAGCTACTTCGTCATTTTCCAGCCAGCTTGACGCCGGGAGTAATATGTCCGCCATCTGAGCCGTAGGAGTCATGAACAGTTCTGTCACCACCGTAAAATCGACCTTCCTGAATGCCTGAGCCGTCCTGACCGGGTCGGTTTGATTGAGCAGCGTATTGCTACCCATAACGAACAGGGCTTTGACAGGATACGGCTGCCCGGACATAATAGCATCGAGTAAATGGCGCGGGTGAATGGTAGAGTTATCAAGGACTTTGTATTTTCCTCGGCCAATCATCTTCGACTTTATCTCAGGCGTAATCCTTTCATTCAACGCAAGATTCTGGTCACTGTGGGTAGAATGTACTTTGACACCTGCGGGCGGCACCCAAAAAACATCGCCGCCGGGAACATCCAGATTGCCCGTAATGGCCGATAGACAATGAATGGCACGAGCCGTCTGGAGGGTGTTTATATTCTGGTCAATGGCATTGCCCCATTGTATGCAGGCAGGTTTGGTCGTGGCATACAGCCGGGCAGCCGCCCTGATAGCTTCTGCAGGAATCCAGGTAACCTCCGAGACCTTTTCCGGAGGATATTCCTCGACTCTTTTTGCAAGCTCATCAAAACCGATAGTCCAC
Source organism: Dehalococcoidia bacterium (assembly GCA_041489355.1). Taxonomy (GTDB): domain Bacteria; phylum Chloroflexota; class Dehalococcoidia; order Dehalococcoidales; family RBG-16-60-22; genus JBGPRB01. The sequence goes on along the minus strand of JBGPRB010000079.1, from coordinate 11,306 downwards.
CTGTTTACGAAATCTTTATCGTATAACTTCTCTTTAATTATCACGTGCAGCATACCCAGCGCCAGGGCGTCGTCAGTGCCCGGGCGAATTTGTAACCAGTGATCGGCCTGGGCGGCTAAACCGGTTTTCCTTGGGTCGACTACGATTAATTTGGCGCCGTTTTTCACCGTTTGGGTAACCTGATAACCGCACATGCCATCGGCAGCCCCCGACCCCGCAATGTTACAGCCCCAGTTCAACACACATTTTGGGTATACCCCTCCGAACCCGTAATAATCACACACGGGGAATCTGCCGCTGGTCATACGTGCCGCCATTATTCTCGGGACATAACAATTATTAATAATACTGAGGTGATTAGGAGTGCCAAAGCAATTGGAAAACCTCATATATAAAGGAAGGAGAGGTCGCCCCGTGCCTACAATTGTAACTACTGATTCAGCACCGAACTCCCTTTTAAATGTCAGGAGCCTTTCCGCGATAGTATCCAGTGCCTCGTCCCAGCTGATTCTCTGCCATTGGTTCTCTCCCTTTACCCCTATTCTCTTGAGAGGGAACTTGAGACGGTCAGGATGATATAACAACTCCACCGATGCCCTGCCCTTGGGGCAAATATAACCGCATGAAGTAGGACAGTCCGGGTCCCCGGTGATTTCAACCACTCTTCCATTTTGAATGTGCACCAGGACACCACATACGCCGTGGCACATTCTGCACGTGGATTTGACTACCTTTTCACTGTGTCTTTTCTTCGCTTTGAGAATCGTTTTAACCTTCATTCTTGTCACCACCTAAGCAATTTACGCCTCTATATCTATGGCGTAAACCGCTCATGACACCAGTTTAGCCAGTTACATCACCCTTGTCAAAATCGCCGTAGAAGTTCATCCAACAATTCGTCCTTCTACTGAGCTGGTAGCTTCATTGAAACAGTTACTCCAGGGTTCTATTTCGGAAGCCGAGATTGATGCACATCTCGTTGCACCATTCGTGAAAATCTAGTAATATAGTCCGAAGACATCCTTCCGGAAGGAGACCCTATTCGTGCCCAGACGAACTGATATCTAGTAGGTCATGATTATCGGGTCTGGTCCGATTGTTATCGGCCAGGCCTGCGAATTTGATTACTCCGGCACCCAGGCTTGCAAAGCCCTGCGTGCGCTGGGTTATGAGATTGTGCTGGTCAACTCAAACCCGGCGACTATTATGACCGACCCCGGCATGGCCGATTTCACCTATATAGAGCCTCTCAACCTGGATACCATGATAAAAATTATTGAGAAGGAGCGACCGGACGCTATCCTCCCCAATCTGGGCGGCCAGACTGGCTTGAATCTGAGCGCCAGCCTGGCTGAGTGCGGGGCACTAGAGAAGTATAATGTCAGAGTCATCGGCGTTGAGCCTGATGCCATCAAGAGAGGTGAAGACCGGCTTGCCTTCAAAGAAACTATGACCGAACTGGGCATCGATATGCCCCAGAGTAAGATAGCCTATAGTCTTGAGGAGGCCGAGGCCATCGCTATTGAGTTGGGCTATCCGGTGGTCGTCCGCCCCGCCTACACAATGGGTGGTACCGGCGGCGGCCTGGCCTATAACGTCGAGGAATTGCGTACTATCGCCAGTCGCGGTATCGCCGCCAGCATGATAGGGCAGGTGCTCATCGAGGAATCAGTTGAAGGCTGGGAAGAACTGGAGCTGGAAATCATACGCGACGCTAAGAACCAGAAGATAACAGTCTGTTTTATTGAGAATGTTGATGCTATGGGAGTACACACCGGTGATTCTTTCTGTACGGCGCCCATGCTCACTATCGCCCCGGCCCTGCAGCAGCGCCTGCAGGAACTCTCCTATAAGGTCGTTGAGAAGATAGGTGTCATCGGCGGCACCAACATCCAGTTCGCCCATGACCCGAAAACAGGCCGCGTGGTTATCATTGAAATAAATCCCAGGACGTCACGTTCCTCCGCGCTTGCCTCAAAAGCTACCGGCTTCCCCATCGCTCTCATTTCCGCCAAGCTGGCAGCGGGACTCACGCTGGACGAGATTCCCTACTGGCGCGAAGGTACTCTGGAAAAGTACACGCCGTCCGGCGACTACGTGGTGGTCAAGTTCTCCCGCTGGGCTTTTGAAAAATTCCGTGATGCTGAGGACCGACTCGGAACACAGATGCGAGCCGTAGGCGAGGTGATGAGTATCGGCAAGACCTACAAGGAAGCCTTCCAGAAGGCGATTCGCTCTCTGGAAAATGGCCGCTATGGCCTTGGCTTCGCCAGGGACTTCCATGAGAAGCCGCTCGACGAGCTTATGCAAATGCTCAGCTACCCCACCAGCGAACGCCAGTTCATCATGTATGAAGCGCTGCGCAAGGGTGCTGACGTACAGGAGCTTTATAAGAGAACCTTCATTAAACCCTGGTTCATTCAACAGATGAAAGAACTGATGGAATTAGAGGAAAACCTCCTCATGTATAAAGGAAAGAGGTTGCCGGATAACCTGCTTATCCAGGCGAAGAAGGACGGCTTTGCCGACAGGTACCTGGCGAAGTTGCTTGGCATCGATGAACAAAAAATACGCGAGCATCGCATGAAACTCAATGTGGTTGAAGCCTGGGATCACGTGCCGGTAAGCGGTGCAGAAAACGCGATGTACTACTACTCCACCTACAACGGCCCCGACAGGACGAAGGTTAGCAGCCGGCCCAAGGTAATGGTCCTTGGCGGTGGCCCCAATCGTATCGGCCAGGGGATTGAATTCGACTATTGCTGCGTCCATGCCGCCTTTGCCCTGCGTGAGATGGACTACGAGACTATCATGGTAAACTGCAACCCGGAGACGGTCTCCACTGATTACGACACATCAGACAAGCTGTATTTTGAGCCATTGACGGTGGAAGACGTGGTAAGTATCTACCAGAAAGAGAAGCCCATCGGAGTTATCGTACAATTCGGCGGCCAGACGCCGCTCAATATCGCCGCGGAGCTGGAGGCAGCCGGTGTGACGATACTGGGTACGTCAGTGAACTCCATAGATATCGCCTCTGACCGCGGCCGTTTCAGCCAGATGATGAAGAAGTACGGCATCCCCATGCCGGAATCGGGCATGGCCAGCAATCTTGAGGAAGCCCTGGGGATAGCTAAGAGCATCGGCTACCCGCTCATTGTGCGGCCGTCATACGTTCTCGGGGGACGGGGCATGGAGATAGTCCACGATGAAGAAGAGCTTAAGCTGTATGTGACCGCCGCGGTCGGCGTTACACCTGACCGTCCCATCCTCATTGACCGCTATCTGGAAAATGCCATCGAGACCGAAGCTGATGCCCTGGCCGATGGAGAGAATGTCTTCATACCCGCTGTCATGGAGCATATTGAGTACGCTGGTGTACATTCCGGTGACGCCGCCTGTGTCATCCCGCCGGTGAGCATACCACCGAAACATATAGCAACTATCGAGGAATACACGCGACGCATCGCCAGCGAGCTTCAGGTAGTCGGTGTCATGAACATCCAGTATGCCATATGTGATGACGTGGTCTACGTACTCGAGGCAAATCCACGCGCCTCCCGCACCGTGCCTTTAGTCTCCAAGGTCTGCGGCATCTCCATGGCAAGCCTGGCTACCCAGCTTATGCTGGGCAAACGACTCAAAGAGCTAGAATTGAAGAAGCGGTATATTCCGCATTTCGGCGTCAAGGAAGCCGTGTTTCCTTTCAGTATGTTCCCTGAAGTTGACCCTTTGCTCGGTCCTGAAATGAAATCTACGGGCGAAGTTCTGGGCATCGCCAGGTCCTTTGGTCTGGCATTCTGGAAAGCGCAGGAAGCAATTACACCACTACCGACTAATGGTACCGTGCTCATAACTGTTGCGGAACACGACCGTCCCGCAGTAGGCGATGTAGCCAGGGAGTTCGCTGGTCTTGGTTTCAATATCATAGCCACAGCAGGCACACATGCCTTTTTATCCAGCCTGGGGATTCCCTCAACGAATATCCTCAAGGAGCACGAGGGACGACCCAATATCACGGACGCTATCAAGAATAAGGAAATTCAGCTGGTCATTAATACCCCGGCAGGGAAGCTAAGCAAGTATGACGACTCGTACATCCGCAAGGCAGCCATAAAATACAAGGTTCCATACATCACGACGCTGGCTGCTGCCATGGCTGCCGCCAGAGGTATCGCCGCCTACCGTGAGGGGAAATCGAATGTAAGACCTCTACAAGACTACCATGCAGATATAAAATAACCTGCCATGTGGACTTCGTCCCATTATATTATTCATTTAATACATTATCTTGTTTTGTTCAACGACATCACTGAAATCAATAATCTAGGTTAAAAGCCAACTTAAAGGTTCTACCTTCCGTACAGTACCGCCCATCATACTGGACTCGAACCTTCATCCTACACTCTCACATAAGCATGAAAGGACAGACATCCCGATGTTGGTCTAATGGCAGTGGTGTTCACTTAAGATTCTCCCTAACACCACTTCTCTCTCGATTGTTGTGATTACATTCCGCACGCCCAGAAATTCATTTCTAACGGCATCATTAATCATATCGCCAGGGGTGAAATACCGAACGTCTGCTGATATGTTAAAATAACGAGTTGATGAAGGTCTCTAAACGCAGATTATTTTGGCTGGTAATTATACTGACGTTATTAGTGATTTATCTCCCTATCAACCATCTGGTCACTGGTGGATGGGCATTGTCGTTGCCGATTGATAAATATATTCCTCTATATCCACCGGCTTTGATACCTTACCTTATTGGCAGCTTCCTATTCGTCGCTTTTCCTATATGCACATCATTGTATTCTGAAAAGTATGAGTTTGAGGCTTATATCATTTCTTTTCTTACCGCAACTATAATCAGTTACATTATTTACCTTACATTGCCGACGTTTGTGATAAGACCTGAGGTTCATTCTCAAGATTATTTTTCCAAGGCAATCGTGCTTTTGTATCAGAACGATTATCCGCATAATGCAGCTCCCAGTGGGCATACATTTTATACATTAATCTCTTTTCTCTACATCAACCGCTGGATGCCTAGACTAAAAATAATCTCCTTGATTGTAGCAATTCTAATAATTGCCTCCACTTTATTGACAAAACAGCATAATGTGCTTGATGTGATAGCTGGCTTCCTCTTGGGCCTGCTCGCATATTGGGTTGGACGCAATATACAAAGCAAGTGGAATTTGATGTTTGCATCCCGATAATTTCGGCCCCATTCACTTGTTGTAAAAAAGCTCAATATTAATTCACACCTACACTCCCCTCAGGACCATAAACTTACCAGGATATTAGATTTTACTTAAGAGACTTTTGTTGGGTAACTTTAAAGTAGATTGTTAGGTAACAACAGCTTGAAATGTATTATTGTTCTGTCTGACAGCTGACTTAAAATGCTATTTTCTTTATAATCACTCCAGAAAAGGAGGCAAGCGGCCTCCGCCTTTTATCTGGGCTACATGGGGTTCAGAAGGGCGGCAGTTCAAATCTGCCCGCCCCGATCATACACTCAAAAATACACGTTGAGTCCTCCTATGTCTTTTTATTGTAGCGGAGGACTCTAAGTCAGGGTGTTACTGTTTTCGTGGGTAAGGCCAACGCCTTGATGGGTAGAGAGGATGACCGAAAAGAAAAATACTGATAAAATAACCGAGACTGTGGGGAGGTAAAATAAAGTTTACACCATGGTTTTATAAAATAGTGTATTTTACAGAACGTACCTCACCCGATGAAACAAAATCCTTAGAGGAATTAATGGAATTGTGGAAGAAGTATCGTGAACAAGCGCTCAATGAAAAATAAAAATGACTTAATCTTGGAATAATCTTCAAATTCATAGTTATTATATAGTTTGCCCTCTAACCTCCCAGATAGGCTTTAATTACATTTGCATCATTCGCTACGGTTTTAGCATCGCCCTGCAAAGCTATCGTGCCAACCTCCAGGACATATGCAGTGTTAGCCAGTTTGAGAGCCATACGGGCATTCTGCTCTACCAGGACAATAGTAACGCCGGTCTGGTTGATTTCTTTGATGATTTTTGCCACTTCGCTGACCATGATCGGTGATAGCCCCAGACTTGGCTCATCCATCAACAGTACCCTGGGATTGGACATCAGTGCCCGGGCTACTGCCACCATCTGTTGCTCGCCACCGCTCAGGTCGCTAGCCTGGTGCTTAACTCTTTCTTTCAGGGCAGGAAAGTGTTCATATATCGAGTCCAGTTTTTTCTTGAATTCACCCCTCCCTTTTAGCAGGAATGCCCCCATCTCAAGATTTTGCATCGCCGATAGACTGTAAAAAAGCTGCCTGCCCTCAGGAACATGAGAAATTCCACGCTTGACAATTTCATGCGGCGGCAGCCCATCGATTCTTTTATCCTGATACCATATCTCGCCGGAAGTCAGCCGCTTCAGTCCGGATACGGTCCTCAGTGTGGTGGTCTTACCGGCCCCGTTAGCTCCCAGAAGGGTGACAATACTGCCTTCTTCAACACCAATCGATATCCCCTTGAGGGCCTCGGCTCTCCCGTAATGAACCCGTAAATCCTTGATTTCAAGTAGCATCTTACTTCTCCTCCCTGCCCAGATATGCCTCGATTACCTCTTGATTGTTCCTTATCTCTTCAGGCAGTCCCTCGGCGATCTTCCGGCCATAGCTCAATACGGTTATTCTATCAGAAACATCCATGACCACCCTCATGGTATGCTCTATCAGGATAATCGTTATGCCCCTATCCCGTATCCTCCTGATTCGCTCTACCATTTCTACCGTTTCCGTGGGGTTCATGCCGGTGACCGGTTCATCCAGCATTAACAGGGTGGGGCTGCAGGCCAGAGCGATGCTTACCCCAAGGGCCCGCTGATGGCCGTGAGGTAAATTCCCCGCCATCTCGTTTTTCAGAGTACCCAGCCCCATGAACTCTATTATCTCAAGGGCTTTTTGCCGGCACTCCTCGTCTACTTTTTTGGCGCTCCGTGTATGTAAAAATTCCTTCAACGCCCCGGCCCGACAGGACATGTGAAAACCGATCATGAGATTATTAAGTACCGATTGCTGCATAAAGAGGAATGTCCCCTGAAAAGAGCGCCCTATGCCCTTCTGTGCTGTCTGGTGAGGCTGCAGTCCGGTAATATCATCCCCGCTAAAACTTATTCTACCGTTCGTTACCGGGTAAGTACCCGTAATAAGGTTGAATACGGTGGTCTTGCCGGCGCCATTGGGCCCTATCAGACTGTGTATCTCTCCTTTGTTGACATCGAAGTCCAGGTCAGAGACGGCTTGCAGTTTGCCAAAATTCTTGCTGATATCTTTCAGCTCTAGTAGTGCCATACTCTATTACCTCCTGACTCTTTATACTATTTAACATGCAACTATGTCAGAACCTTCCGCTCTTCTTTACCCCATCGAGTGAACCAGGGCTTTACCCTCCGGTCTATCCAACCCAGGATACCCATGGGCAGGAAAATAATAATGAGTATGGTTATCACCGCGGTAATTATCGACTCATACTCTTTAGCAACACGTAGATACTCCGGGACGAAGGTAATTATTACGGCGCCAACAAGGGGTCCGGACAGGACATGGGTTATCCCGCCGACAATAATGTACATCATGACAAAAATCGAGTTGGCGAAACCAAAGGTCGTCGGTACGGCGACCAGAGAATAGGCTACATAGTAACTACCCGCCATGGCCAGAAAGAAGTTCCCGATGAGAACATTAGCCATTCTATATCTCACCACGTTAACTCCCACGGCGCTCGCCAGATTCAAACTCGAGCCGATAGCATTCCAGGCTCTACCAATTTTCGAATTGTAGAGATAATAATAGACAAGCAGGTTCACAACAAGGAAGAAAAGTCCCAGGTAATACAATTCTGGTTTGTTAGCGAACGTAAAAGAGCCGATGGTCACATTAGGTACGAGCCCGGTACCACCCCAACCACCGAAGAACTTCACCGAGCCAAATATCTGCTGCATCGCCATAGCCACCACCATGCCGAACATGAGAAATGCTATCATACCCCGGGGAACAGCCACTATGAAAATTACCCATCCCAGAACTACGGCTATTATGCCTCCGATTAAAATTGTTGGCCAGAAAGACATGTGTGCCTTTAGCATCAGTAGTGCCGTAGAATAGGCTCCTACAGCCCACCAGGCAGTGATGTCAAATCTTGGCAGTCCTACCCTTAGACTAAACGCAAAAGCCAATCCCAGCATAGAGTAGGTGACAGTCAGGATAAGAACCTGCAACACGTAAGGGTTAACCAGCCATGGCACGGCTATCAGTAGTACAACCAATAACCCTAACAATATCATCATTATCTTCATTGTCTTAGACATCATTTCCCCCTGAGTGCACTCTAATTATTGCCCGGGTATGGGTAACGGTTTACCCAGTAAGCCGCCCGGCCTGAAGAACATAAGAATTGCCACAAAGACAAAAATCGCCAGCAGGTTTAGCTGTCCTATGTACTGGAAGGCAAAACTTTCTATTATCCCCACGAGGAAAGCCGCCAGCAAAGCCCCTGACATGCTGCCCGTACCCCCAATAATCACGACCAGCATGGAACGGATAAAGACATTCGTACCCATCACGTTGGTGGCAGATAGAATCGGTACTATGAGGGCACCGGCGATACCGCACAGGCCGGTACCAACCGCCATGGTGACCCAGAAGACTCTTTTAGCGTTTATTCCCTGTAAGCCTGCTACTTCTCTATTCTCTGCCGCCGCTTTCATCGCCGTGCCCATCTTTGTCTTCATGAAATAATAAAGGGCTACCATGACGATAATAGCACCGACTATCACCAGCAGCTTCCCCCGGTTAAGTGTTATATCGCCAATAGTAAATGAACCGGGAAACATCGCTGGCACTACCTGTGCATCGTAGCCGAAGGTGAGAAGCGAGCCCTGGGTCATTATCGTACCAAAGGCAACGGTGACCAGCATCATGTGAAAGAAGCCGTGAGGAATAGTCCACTGAATTATAGCGAGGTGGAAGAGTACACCCAGCAGCGCCATGCTTGCTAACGCGGCCAGAACCGCCACAGGATAGGGAAGTCCGAGAGATACGGCTACGGCGAAGGTAAGGTAGGCACCGAGCATATAAAAGTGACCCTGGGACATGTTGAATACCCCCATTACGCCCAGAATCAATGTAAATCCGGAGGCTACCATGGCATACATGCCACCGCTCATCAGGCCGTTTATCAGGAGTTGTAGAAACAAGGCTAAATCCATAAGGACCTCTCCTTTTTAAATAATTACCTATAGGCCTTATAGAGGCGGCGGGTTGCCCCGCTTCAATTACAGGGCAACCCGCTATCCGGTTATTACTTGGTCAGATCTGCGAAGTCAAACACGCTCTTTTCAGGCGGGAAAGTGGGTTTACCATACTTGTCCCAGTATTTCTGATAAACATCTATCAGGTTATAGGCCTTGATAGAAACCAGATACTGGTCTTTGACGGTAACCTGCCTGTAGAAGTCCATCACACCGTTCTTAATCATGCCTATGCCATGACCGGGAGCGCAATCTATGGTCCGGAGGTTATTTACGTCCGGTCTGGCGAAGATCTGGCTGTAACCATCGAGCGTCATAACTCCATGCGGCATGTTGTCCAGGTATTTCTTGAGCACCTCGGTGTCAGTGCTCTTGGTGGCTTCCAGGGCATCCTTTAAAAACCACCATCCGCTAATCCAGAAGCAGCCGGTTTCCACGAACTCTCCATATTCCTTAGTGTACTCGTCCAGCCATTTCAGCATGGTGGGGTCTTTCTGAATGCCGCGGGGGTCAAAGTAGAGCATCTCTGTCCCCTCCATGTATTCCTTACCCACTCTTTGTAGCAAGTTATCGTATTGGTTCTTATTCAGGCTTGACGGGGAGAGATAGCCCTTCCATCCGGCATCTTTTAGTGAACTGATGATGTCAACTGCCTGGGCGCCGCCAGCCCCTGCCAGGTCAACCACGTTAGCGTTCAGGGACTTCACCTTGGTGGCTATCGGCCCGAAGTCCACCGTATCCGAGGGGTAATAAATCTCCGGGTATACGCTCAGCCCGGCCAGCTTCATCGCCTGCCCGTACTCCTCGGCCAAAATATGACCTGATTGGCTTTCAGGATTAATTATTACGCCGGTTTTAGCTCCCTTTGTAAAATAGTCATTGTATACCAGGTAGTGGAAAGCACGTGCGAAATAGATGCCGGTGGTTCGCCAATAATAATTGAATTTGGGGTCTGCACCCTCAGGGATGAATCCCGTCCCCAGTCCCAGGATTTTATTCTGTTCGCAGATTTGCGCGCTCAGTATCTCATTCACACCGAACATATTCAAGAGAATCTTGCATCCATCCTGGAAAACGAGCCTTTCTAATCCCTCTCGAGCCTTGGCATCATCGCTTCCCGCGTCATACGTAATAATCTCCACTTTATAGGTGTCATTACCAATCTTCAGACCGCCCTGCGCATTGGTTACCTTCATGACGAGGTCCATCCATTTCTTGAGTTCCAACCCTTCTTTGTTACTGAAGGTAACAACAGAGCCAATTTTCAATACCTTCTGTGGCTGGGCTGGTTGTGCTGGCTGGGCTGGCGTTGCCGGTGCCGCCTCTTCCTTAGCTTTACAGGCCATTAGCGTTGGTAAAACCGCAACCAACATCGTCATAACTAATACTATGATAAATATCTTCCAACTAAGTTTACCCATTGTTTTTCTCTCCTTTTATAATCCGATTTTTTATAGCTCTCTCTGGCACTTTCTGTGTTGTTGGTGACCCTCCTTTCTGCGATTTATGTATAATTCTCAGCCTTTTTTCGCAAAATATTAATATATTGATGAATATATATCGTAGTACGAACAAGTGCTCAGGATTGCGAAAATTCTATCATCTGCCGTGCAATTTGTCAACATGAGGTATGGCAGATGACAATAGCCAAAGGAAACACTGAGAAGGCCACAAAGAACATGACCCTGCAGATGGTCGGTCTGACCAGAAGCAGCAGCCAGGAGGTGGCGGACGGCTACGGACCGAGCATACAGAAGAGCGAGCTAATCGCCGATGCCCGGAGCCAGGGGTATCGGATAGACTCTATCCGTGATATCGTCGAACCGGCCACGATCAATCTCGAAGAAAGAGACCTGTTTAACCGGGTAATGGCTGAGGCAATAAGCCTTAAGAAGGAGAACAGGTGTGACGGCCTCTGCTTCTCCCGCTGCGATAGACTGAGCCGACGTTTTGACGCCGCCCTGCAGATCGCGCTCGACTGTAAGAAGAACGGACTTG
>JBGPRB010000078.1:0-12277 GCA_041489355.1 Dehalococcoidia bacterium | reverse complement strand
CGATGGCGATATCCAGCGTCTCTTTTACTTTACCAGTCTTGGTCTCTTCCTGTGTCTCGAATTTCACGTGCATCCGGTTATCGGTCATCCGGGCAAGCAACCGGTTGGCCTCCGTTTCGATTTCCGGCAATGCCATCTCGATGAGCAGGGCCTGTATGCCTGTCTTCCCGAAGGCTCTGGCCAGTTCCCGGTAAATCGTTTCCTCTTTGGATACCTTTGCCAACTGGTCTTCCTTCTCTTTCTTTTTCAGTTCCAGTTCGCGGCAGCGCTGTATTTTTGCCTTGATGCTGCCCACGGCTTCCTGGGCCTGGCTGCGCTGTGTGGTAAGGTTCCTGTACTCGGCCTCGATTGCGGCTAGCTCCTGGCTCAGTTGCGGCAGACGCGTCAGCTCAGTCGTGAGCGCTTCTTTTTGCTGGTTGTTGACCTTCAGCCTTTCTCGTAGTTCCTGGGCTGCTTTTTCGGCATTTAAAGCCGCCTCTTTTTCCTGGTTGATGAGCCTCTCGGCTTCGTCCAGTCTGTTTTTATCGCGCTCGTAGGACTCGAGCTGACTTAATTGCTGTCGTGCCTGTTCGTGCTTTCCGGCGTCATAGCCGAGGTTTGCCAGTTCGGTTTCGATAGACGCCTGGGCTGTCTGCTCCGCGATAGCGAAGTCCCTTTTCGCCAGGCGCTGTTCGATGTCCGTTATACCGCTCTTGAGCTCAACCAGCTTTTTGTTGTCTTCTTCGATTTCCTTAATCTTATTCTTCATCAGTTCTTCCTGGCTCTGGACTCTAGTTTTTTCCTGGTTCAGCGCCGCTTCGAACCGGGCTTTTTCCTTTTGCAGTGCCTCGAATTCCGCCCGTTTTTGTGTCATATTTTCTTTGGTTTTTGTTAGTTGGTCTGCTTTTTCCTGCTTTTCCTTTGTATATTTATCGGCGATAAGCTCCAGCCCTTCCCGCGTTAGCTCCGTCTCGCATAGCGGGCACTTGGCTTCGGTATGGGATGCTATATGCGATGATAGGAGGTCGAGCTTTTCCGCCACCTCGTTGATTTCCCGTTCCAGCCGGGCTTTTTCAGCTTCCAGGTAGCTGACCTGTTTCTGAGCTTCCTGGACGGACTGCTCTTTCTGACGCAGCGTTGTTTCGGGCTCCGACAGTTTGCGCATCTGCGCCTGCGCCTGGCTGAGTTGATTCCTTAGTTCGGGCAGTTTCTGGGTTTTTCTATCGAGCTCGTCGATATTGCTCTTGATAACGGCATGGTTTCTCAAAAGTTCGTTTTTGGCCTGCTCTATTTTGCGCTCCATCTGGCCCTTTTGTTTGTCCAGGTTGACCGATTGCCGGAACTTGCGGTCGAGTTCATCGGCTGCCTTCTTTGCCTCGATGAATTGGGCGAAGCCTGTTTCGATATCCACCCGCCTCCCGATAATCTCTTCGTACTGTTTTATTCTGGAGAGGTGCTGTGCGGCCTGCTCGTCCCATCGCTGGAGGTCCTTTATGCTGGTATTGATACGCGCTTCCAGCTCGTCAAGCTGTGTCTTCTTATTCTCCAGCGCCTCTTTTTTCTGTCGCAGCTCGTTTAGTCCGGCTTCTTTTTCGCGCGTTTCTGTGTCGATACGGGAAAGCGTGCTCTGGGCCTGTTCCAACTCTGCTTCGTAGGCTGGTTTCTGCGCCAGCTCGCTGCTGATTTCTTTGATGGTATTTTCCAGCTGGACACTGTCGACTTCGTGCTGCTTGGCGAGTTCCTTGGCCTGGTCTTCGAGCTGGTCGTAGATGGCAAGCCCGAGGATATTGCCCAGCACATCCTTGCGTTTGGCCGGGGCCTGCCGGGTGAACTCGTCGGCGTGCCCCTGGCGGAGGTAGGCGCTGTTGATGAAGGTATCGTAGTCCATGTGCAGGACTTCGATGATTTTCTGCTGCGTCTGGGCGATGGTATTGCCGGTGATGGGTCGGAAACCGTCGCCAGAACTTATCTGGAGCTCCAGGGACGATTGCCCCGCTGCCCCCCGCTTCCTGGGTCGTGAGCGCTTTCGCAGGATGCGGTATAGCTGTTCCCCGACGTTAAACTCGAACTCCACCTCCATCTCCGCCTGGGTAGTATAGATGAGGTCGTCATCGCTGCTGGCGCGGGCTTTGCCCCACAGCGCCCAGGTTATGGCGTCGATGATGGCTGATTTGCCGTTGCCGTTATCGCCGGAAAGGCAGGCCAGATGAATGCCCGTAAAGTCCAGCGGCGGGACGTTGTCGCGGTAGCACATGAAGTTGCGCATTTTCAGCTTTGCGGGAATCATCTCGACCCCATTTTAGCACAATTCGGTAGACTATTGTCTACCTCCTGGACGCGCTGTTATGGTCGAGAGGAATATACTGCTGGATAGGTTGAATGCCGCGATTATAGAGGGATTGGTAAAGGAACGAAAGCTTTGAGGCAGTGGAATGAATGCGGCTTGATATTAATTGCCCGAGAACAGATTGAAGACGCCGTTAATAAACATCAGGATGGAAAACGCTCCGAGCCACATGGAGAGCTCCATTCCATCGACGAAAGACATCGATGAAGTAATGGTTATCGTGCTTGAGAAGAATATGGTGGCTCCGAAAAGGCCGACCAATATAAGCAGCAGGCTGAATAGAAATCTCATATAGAATTCCCCATCGTCTCTGTATCATCTTTTTCTATCTCTATTTTAAGTTTATACTCATTGGCTCTGGCAGTAAATCACCTGATGGTAATATGTTGGGGCTTGATTAAGTATCTGTGACTATCTGGCTATGGTCGGCTTTCCGCTTTACCCTGTATAAAAAGAGGGGCGCCAGCCAGCCTTGAGTCAAGACTATCCCCGGGCGTTATGTTTATTCTTTTTTGGTTTCATCTTTGATATAGTGGCCGCCGGGAACGGTGGTGAAGTGGAAAATGGGACGGTCGGCGCGCCTGATTATCAGGGGGCAGTGTTTCATTCCAGAGGGAACGAATATCATGGCGGTTTTGTTGATGATTTGTTTTTCGTCCTCCAGCCAGATTTCTATTTCTCCGCCCAGGTCGTAAGGGTCACTGGCATTACTGCCGAAAAAGCCGATAATCTCGTCGGTATCATGGACATGCGGGACGTTTTCCAGCGTCTCCGCAGCTTTCAGATACCAGGCCGTGTTCATGTGGAAAGCGCCGTCCACCACGTCCTCGTCCATCCACAGGATACGCCTGGCATATTTGGCATAGTCGGCGGCTATTTTTTTCTTTTCCTCCGGTATTTTCAGCTCCGTGATGATGTATTTGCCGTATTTCGATTTGGGCATCTTGCTAATCTCCTTTATTAAGTCGTGATGTATTTCCCACTGGTTACGGTGGAAAAATGGAAAATGGGGCGGTCGACGCGCCTGATTATCAGGGGGCAGTGTTTCATTCCAGAGGGAACGAATATCATCGCGGTTTTGTTGATGATGTGTTTTTCGTCTTCCAGCCAGAACTCTATTTCCCCGCCGAGGTCATAGGGATTATTCGGGTCGCTCCCGAAAAAGCCGATAATTTCGTCGACATCGTGTTTGTGTCCCTCGCTCATTTGCTTGGCTGGAGGTCTAAAATACCAGGAGCAGTTCATTTGAAAAGCCCCCGGTACTACATTTTCATCCATCCATAATATTCTGGTCGCAAACGCATTATATCTGGCAACGAATTCCGGGCCGAACTCCGGCGTCTTTAGCTCCGTAACGATATATTTTCCGTATTTTGATTTGGGCATTTTATTAACTCTCCTTCTGGATTGTGTAGATACACAAATATTGTAGCATTTTTAGACGCTCATCAGTAATTATAAAAGGTGAAAGTGACATTATCGCCTTGCCCCTTTATACAAGGGGTAGCTCTAACTATTCTGAGATTTTATATCAGTGCTCAGGATGATGACAGGATGACGCCGTCTTTAACATATTTGGTGGTAATCGAAAAGGCGAGAAATAAAATCGGCTGGTCAACTCTCGTTACCCTCAGCGGACAATGCCTAAGTCCCTTGGGGGCGAAGATAAGGCAGCTTTTAGTGAGCATATATTTTTCGTCTTCCAGCCAGAATTCCACTTCCCCGTGCAGGTCGTGAGGGTTTTGCGGGTCGCTACCGATAAAGCCGATGATTTCATCAAAATCATGTACGTGAGAAGGCGAGCCTTCTTTCTCGGTGGGTTTCCAGTACCAGGAGAGTATGACGCTGGAAGCTCCTTTCATTATCTCGTCTTCCAGCCATAATATGCGGGTTGCTCTCTCGGCATACCCGACTTCTTTATCCTTGTGCTGTGTAGCTAAAGGTGTTTTTAAATCGGTCAGGATATATTTCTCATATTTCCGTCCGGCCATTTCTTTATCCTCCTGTTTTATATTTTATTTCTGTTATTCTAGCATTTATTACGTTTTCTGTGAAACCTGTGGTGGTTGACGTTTAACCGTTGCTCCCCTTACAATTAAACTGTCATGTTCGAAGTCCTCAGTGAAAAGCTGAACGCCGTCTTCCGCCTGCTGGGCAACCGTGGCAAGCTCACCGAAAAAGACATCGATGAAGCCCTGCGGCAGGTGCGCCTGGCTTTGCTGGAGGCGGACGTCAACTTCAAGGTGGTCAAGGACTTTACCACCCGCGTCAGGGAACGCTCCATCGGCAAGGAAGTCATGGAGAGCCTTACCCCCGCCCAGCAAATCATCAAAATCGTCAACGAAGAGCTTATCAAGACCCTCGGCGATGGGCAGGGCAGCCGGCTTGTCCAGGCCTCCCAGCCCCCGTCCGTTATCATGATGGTCGGCCTCCAGGGCAGCGGCAAGACGACCACCGCCGCCAAGCTGGCGCTCCATCTCAAGCATACCGGTCATAAGCCGCTGCTGGTGGCTGCGGATAACCGCCGTCCCGCTGCTATCGAGCAGCTGGTGATTCTGGGCAGGCAGCTCGATGTCCCGGTGTTTAATGAAGACCCGAAAACGGCCAGTAAAGACATCTGCGTCCATGCCATGTCCGAGGCTAAAAAGATGGCGGCCACCCATGTTATCATCGATACCGCCGGCCGACTCCATATCGATGAGGAGATGATGACTGAGCTGGAGCAGGTGAAGAAGGTGCTCAAGCCGGACGAAGTTCTGCTGGTGGTGGACGCTATGACCGGGCAGGACGCTGTGCGCGTGGCCGAGGAGTTCCATGCGAAGGTAAATCTCACGGGACTCATCATGACCAAGATGGACGGCGATGCGCGGGGTGGGGCGGCTTTATCTATCCGCTGGGTCAGCGGCGTGCCCATTAAATTCATCGGCATCGGAGAAAAAGTCGATGCCTTCGAGCCATTTTATCCCGACCGCCTGGCGTCGCGTATCCTGGGCATGGGCGATGTCCTTACCTTTATCGAGAAAGCGGAAAAGACCATCGACGAGAAAAAAGCCCTGGAGTTGCAGAAGAAGATAAAGACGGCCGGCTTCAACCTTGAGGACTTCCTGGAACAGCTTAAGGCGATTAAAAAGATGGGACCTTTAGCCCAGCTTGCCGAGATGCTGCCGGGCGTTTCGAAAATAGCCAGCCGCCTGCCCGATGGCGCCCAGGAAGCCCAGCTGAAGAAGGTCGAGGCTATCGTCCTTTCGATGACGCCACAGGAGAGGCAGAACCCTTCCGTAATAGGGGGGAGCCGGCGAAAACGTATCGCCCGCGGCAGCGGCACCGGCACCCACGATGTCAATCAGCTGCTCAACCAGTTCCAGCAGATGCAGAAGCTCATGAAGATGGGTGCCAGCGGCAAGCTGCCCAAAAACATCATGGGGATGTTTAAGTAGAGGATACATTTCTTTTGGAATCGGTATTATTGTTTAGAATTAAGCCAGCATTTTACTAGTTGTGAGATAAAGGATTTTGATTCATTTAAGGACATGGGTTTTTGGGGTGGTTTATCTTTCTGTACTCCATGACGAGCTTCAGCTCCAATAGCATCTGGACTATTTGCTGTGCGTCTGAAAAGTGTGATTCTATTACTAGAAGCCCATTTATTCTCCGTTATTACTTTTTTACCGCCAACATCAGTTTCAATAATCTCATATATTTTGTAAAGGGTAGTTATATCATTGCTTCCAGTTTCAAGATAATTAAAAATCTTTGCAGCATTTCTGTCTTGTTTAGCTAATAAAACCCAATTTGGAAGGTCTTTAAAAATGTATGTCTCTTCAACCTTGCCGTTTACCAATATGGTTGGGCTATATGTGACTAATCCTAAAGAGGCGGTATTTGAAAAAATATACGTGTTTCTTTTACCTTTATCATCTATCAACTCAATTCTATCCACCTGAATAGGTTTGGTTAGTGTTTGAATAACCCTTGAACCTCCATTAATGAAATTTAGTATTTCCTCGGATTTTTCAAGTACATTGTCAGCTTTAGTAATTAAATCAAAATCTGAAGAGCAAAGAATATAGCTTTCCCCGTCTTTGTAAATTTTTAGCTTTTCATGATTGAATGACTTTGACAATTCTGCCAAATCAGAGTCGTCTCCGAGTAACTTAACTCGCCAATTCATTAAATTCTCCTAATATTTTAAACAACAGGCAGGTAACAGCACCGGCAGCCCATTTTGTGTGTACAATTTTCATACGGTAACTCTGGTGCTTCGGCAAGCCTATAGTGTTTACCAGCCAGTTTCTTGCAAGATTCACACGAATCTGGGGCTGGAAGAACCTCTATGTGCTTTAATCCTTCACTACGATATTGCTCCAAAGTTGCCCGATGCGTAGCATAGAAATTTATCATTCTTACGACAGTATCATTATCAAAAGGCAAACCCGTTTCAAAATCGGCTGGTAGCCACTTCTTTGCCTTGTTTTCACCCCATAGTGCCATCATAGCCGCAGCTATCCTCACAGCCTCTAGCTTTTCGTTTCCTAAACGGGCAATGATTTTCGGTGGCTTACTCTCGAAAATAGTGTTCAACATTTCTATTCTGTGTTGAGATGTTTCAACATCTCGGTCGCGATTAGGATGTTTAGATTCTGTTCCAATTCCTGTTGTAAGCCCAAGAGGAAACACTTGTTCTCTTTCCCAAGCGGCAAACGCTAGGCTTGCCTCCTTAAACTTGCGGTTTTTAAGATATTCCAAAACCTGATGCTCAACCTTAGCACGCTCCTCTTTTTCAGTAACTAAATACTGTTCCGCTATTTCATGTCCACGTTGAGTACATTTGAGTAATGTCAGTCCAGTAACAGTTTTTCTCATTCCGTTCGGGTCGGTTTGCACAAGGCGTTTTATCAATTCATCCTTGAGTCCAGATACGGGCAGACTTCTTTGTTTTAGCATGTCTTTTAGTTCGGTAACTTTATATTTGTAAGAGAGCAGGTCATTTAAGTCGGTGGTCGTCATCAACATGCTTTGGTCAACAAACCACTTTATTGCCTTGCTGGATGGTTCACCAAGTAAGCTGTCCCACCAGTTCTTCCAAAAGTCATGTCTTGCAAAATCCTCAAAGCAATTTGCATGAATGTACTTGCTCAACAATAGCAGATGAGCTTCTGATTTCCTCCAATCAAATCCCATATTGAGTGTAACTCCTGCCTTTATTACTCCAAGTAGTCCTTAACTTTACCCGATTTAGCTCAATCCCAATTTACGGTTTTAGAGCCAGCCTATCTTTCTAAAAATAAAAAAGAATACGCCCATAATTAAGAATTGAGCGGCAATTACTAGCGGGTATACCCACCATATATGCAGTTCCGGCATGAACTGAAAGTTCATGCCAAAATGACTGGCGATTAAAGTGGGCAGCATAAGGATAACCGTTATGGAGGTTAATTTTTTCAGGACGTCATTGAGGTTCACAATCTTGCGGTTCAGTTCTTCGGTGGATTTCATCTCATGGTCCTGGCGCAGGTCTTTAAGGGTGCTTAACCGGCGTCGGCACCTGGCTTGCAGGCTCTGACTCTCGGCGATTAAAACACGATAGTCAAATACGATATACTGCGTTTCTACCTGCTTGTAGCGCCGCTCCTGGAGGCCGATAATCAGGTCGTGGAACTCCTCCAGTCTATCACTGAAGCGTTCGAACTCTAGAGACAGGTTGCGGTAACCATCAAGGTCAAAATTGTCTTCCAGTTTCCTGATTCCTCCAATGAGAGTCTCAAGCTGCTGTTTATGGTTGCTCAGGATTTGATTAATAACCAGGAAGGAAATAATAGTGCTCTTGCCGAAGGGTTTTAGTAAAACATCTTCAAAAGCTTTAACCGCGGCAGGCGAGGGAGCATTGCGCGAACAAACGTAAACCTCTTCGTTTGTAAAAAAGAGCAGATTATCTGGCTTTTCGCTGTCATATTCCTTGATATTAAGAAGCAGGTATTTGTCCGAGGCCTGTATAAAGTCTGTGTTCAGGTCGAGCAAGGACACGAGGTCAAAGGTAAGTCCGGTTGATGATTTTATAGCCCGGGAGAATGAATCAACATCAGGACATGATTGAAATAGCGTTTTCGGCTCTGGTTTATCACCGCCGGTTGTCTGCGGCGGGGTCAATTCATTCATAGGATTCTCTCCAATTAAGTCTACTCCAGGTAGTCCTTCAGCTTGCGGCTGCGGCTGGGGTGGCGTAGCTTTCTCAGTGCCTTGGCTTCAATCTGGCGTATACGCTCCCGCGTTACGTTGAACTCTACCCCCACCTCTTCCAGCGTGCGGCTCCGCCCGTCTTCCAGCCCGAACCTTAGCTGTAAAACGCGCTGCTCGCGGGGGGTTAACGTTCCCAGCACATCCTCGATCTGCTCCTTAAGGAGCTGCTTGGACGCGATGTCCACCGGCGGCATGGCGTTCCTGTCCTCGATGGAGTTCCCCAGGGGACTGTCTTCCTCCTCCCCGATGGGTGACTCCAGCGAAATGGGCAACTGCGATACTTTAACGATTTCCCTGACCTTGTCCGAGGAGACTTCCATCTCCTTGGCAATCTCCCGCGAGGTTGGCTCACGGCCGTACTCCTGCGCCAGCCTGCGGCTGATTCTTAAGAGCCGGTTGATGGTCTCTACCATGTGCACCGGGATGCGTATCGTTCGGGCCTGGTCGGCGATGGCACGGGTCAGCGCCTGCCGTATCCACCAGGTAGCGTAGGTGCTGAATTTATAGCCCTTACGGTAGTCGAACTTCTCTACCGCCCTCATCAGCCCGATATTGCCCTCCTGGATGAGGTCCAGCAGGGACATACCGCGCCCGATGTGCTTCTTAGCCACGCTGACCACCAGGCGCAGGTTGGCTTCGATGAGATGCCTTTCCGCCTTTTTGCCCTCCCGGGCGATATCGGAGAAGTATGTCGAAAACTTCCTTTCATTGGCCTGTACGGAATCAATGAAATCTTTCTCGGCTATCAGCTTATCGATATTGGTTAGAGTAACTTTGCGGCTGATGAGGCCTCGGACTTCCTCGGGTAGCAGCCGGCTGCCCAGCGAAAGCTTTATCAGCATTTCTTCCGTTTCGGAAATCGTTTTTTCGAGCTTGACACCGATATCATGGATTATCTGCGGGTCGATGGCGTTATCGATGCTTTCCTGTAGCTTGTTATCGTAGGCGCTTTCCATGAAACCGTTCTTCTGTGGCAGGCTGAGTCGTTCCTGGAGGAGGTGAATAAGGCCGGTAGACTGCCCCAGGCTTTGCAGCATCGCCAGGATAATATCGGTGGCCGGGGGCTGCCGACCATGTTTCTGGGTGTAGTCCTGTTTAATGGCGTTGAGGTATTTACCCTCTTCCATGTGCTTGGCTAGATTCTTCTCGTCACTGGCGGTTAGGAGATGCACCCGGCCTATTTCGTGGAGGTAGATGCGTACGGGGTCATCGGTGATATCCGGCTCGACCATCTCTTCTGCGGCTATATCCACGTCCAGGTCGAGTTCCGCTTCATCTTTCTCGCCGTCGAAAGCCTTGGTCTTGGTCCATATTTCATCCGATTCGGTTACATCCTCGTTTTCCAGTTCCTCGTCAGGTCCGATAGCGACGCCGAATATCGTATCCGGTTTTACACCGGAATCCAGTATTTCGGCATGGGGTATTTCTGCGAAATTCTCCCTTTCCCTCAGTGCATCCAGTTCACTCTTTTCCTTGTCCATGTGCTATCTCCTTGTCCTTCCGGTACCGGAAGGATTTCGTTTCTTATGGGCGTCAAGTTCTCTCAGCTTCGTACTGGGCTCTATGCCTTCCTTTTGCAGTCTGACTATGTCAGCGCCTTTACCGCCTGATTCTACTTCCTGGGCGAATATCTCGCTCCTCCTGGCTTCAAGATTCTGGTAATACCGTTTTTCAAGCTCACGGATGCAGGCGGTATATCTTCGTTCAATATCTGTCGGGGATAGTGTTTTATATACCACACTTTTTATGATGGCGTCAAGATGTTCGTGAATGGCGGGGTCGATTCTCTCTCTTAATGAAAGTATATCAGATTCTTCTTGCCAGGCGTTAAAGATTTCCCGGTTTTCGCTGCTTTCGAAATATTCGGGGGAGAGGTCTGGCGGCTGGCTTTTAAGTTCGGGGTACTGTAAAAGAAGGGCCAGACAATATTCCTCACGGGAATTAGATGCCAGCGGGCGCAGTGGTTTGGTAACAGATGGCCTCTGAGCTAGTGTCTTGCGTTTAATTTGGGGTGGTTTCAGCCGACTCAGTGACGCTTTGATGGTGTTCATGTCCACCTTTACCATAGCGGCCAGTTTTTGCAGGTAGTGTGCCT
Organism: Dehalococcoidia bacterium; assembly: GCA_041489355.1. Classification (GTDB taxonomy): domain Bacteria; phylum Chloroflexota; class Dehalococcoidia; order Dehalococcoidales; family RBG-16-60-22; genus JBGPRB01. The sequence goes on along the minus strand of JBGPRB010000078.1, from coordinate 1,619 downwards.
GGCGGATGGGGTCGTTGATTTCAGCGACTATCGGCAGGAGCCTGTCCACAAAAAGGGATTTATCCTTCGCGGTAGTCAGGTCAAGGTTTAATGCTGTTTTTTCAAATATATAATCCATTAATGGCATAGCCTGATTTACTAGATTATTCCAACTATTAATATCTTCTTTAATAACTTCGTCTGGGTCTTTACCTTCAGGTAATTTTATGACTCGTGTATCAATATTAAGTGCTTCTTCATCTATGATAAAAGTACCAACAATTTCTGCATCTCTAAGCTCAGCTTCATTTAGTTTTAGTGACGAAATATTAGATTTTCTTGAATATCGGTATGCAGTTTGTTCACCTAGCGGTTTTTCAGCTATTTCTCCTCCGCGTTCACTTGCCTTAAGTCCTGCCAAGTCCGCATCGAAAGATAATATTAAGTTAGTGGTTAGCTTTTTTAATATTCTTAACTGCGTTTCCGTAATCGCCGTGCCCATGGAAGCGACAGCGTTGGTGACGCCGTTCTGGTGGGCCATGATGACATCCATGTAGCCTTCCATGATGATGGCTTTGTCCTGCTTCCTTATCTCGGCGGCGGCGCGGTCGATACTGTATAGGGTGCCGCTCTTATCGAAGGTGGGCGTTTGGGGGGAGTTTACATACTTGGGCAACGAGTCATCAAGGACTCTGGCCCCGAAGCCCGTCACCCTCCCTCTGATATCGCGGATGGGGAACATCAGCTTGCCGCGGAACCGGTCATAGGTCCGGCCGTCTTCCGCTTTTATCAGAAGACCGGCGGTCAGCATGGTTTCTTCGCTATGCCCCCTCTCCCCGAGGTAAAGTTTTATAGCATCCCAGCTATCGAGGCTGAAACCGAGTTGAAAATCGGCGATGGTCTTTGCCGTAAACCCCCGTTTTTCCACGTAGCTTTTGGCTTTCACCGCCGCCGTGGCATTGAGAAGCAGATTATGAAAGTATAAGGCGGCGGCCTCGTTGACCTGGTAGAACTCTTCCTTTTCCTCTTTCTTGCCCGCCGTCTCTATCCTTCCGCTGAAGGAAGGCAGGGTAACGCCGGCCTTCAGGGCAAGTTGTCGCAGCGCCTCCCCGAAGTCCAGCCCCTCCTTTTTCATAATGAAGGCAAAGACATCGCCGCCGGTATTGCACGCGCCGAAGCAGTGCCAGCTTTGCTGTTCCGGGTAGACGAAAAACGATGGGTGCTTTTCGCTGTGGAAAGGGCACAAAGCCGTCAGGTTGCGGCCTGCCTTCTTCAGAGTGGCGTACTGGCCGATAACCTCGACAATATCTATTTTCTGTTTTACTTCGTCGATAGCGCTCATACTTTTCAGAGAACAAATATTAATTATACTACTTTTTCCCGGATAGCGCTCCTAATTATATAACGAGTTGGGAGAAAAAACGGACAGGGGACACTTAATAATTCATCCGTATTTTTATACCGCGCTTGTGCAGGTACTCTTTCAGCGTCCGGCAGGTGTACTCGCCGTAATGGACGATAGAAGCCACCAGGGCGGCGTCAGCGTGGCCTTCGGTAAGAACATCGTAAAGGTGCTCCGGCTTTCCCGCCCCTCCCGAGGCGATTACCGGGATGCCCACCGCGTCGGCAATCATCCGGGT
>JBGPRB010000077.1:0-12292 GCA_041489355.1 Dehalococcoidia bacterium | reverse complement strand
TGGGCAGAGATATTCTCAGCCGCGTCATTTACGGCTCGCGGACTTCACTGCTCATCGGTATTACCGTGGTTGCCTTTTCCGCAGTAGTCGGCATGGGTTTAGGACTGATTGCCGGATATTTCGGCGGTTGGGCTTACACCATCATCATGAGGGTAATAGATGCCTTGATGGCTTTCCCGATGCTGGTTTTAGCCCTGCTAATTGCGTCTATGCTGGGGCCGGGGCTTAATAACATCGTTATAGCCTTGAGCGTAGGCCTGATACCCATATACGCCAGATTAATGTGCGGACAGGTAATTACCGTACGGGAAAATGACTATATTACCGCTGAACATTCCTTGGGTTCCAGTAGCCAGCGCATCATGCTGAATCATATCGTGCCCAACTGCCTGCCACCTCTCATCGTTTTGATAACCATGATGCTGGGGTCGATTATATTAGCCGAAGCCGGTCTCAGTTTTCTCGGTATCGGTATTTCTGCTTCTACCCCTACCTGGGGTAGTATGGTTAACGACGGCCGCAGCTATCTCCTGGAACTTCCGGTGCTTTCCTTCGCACCCGGCCTCGCCATCATGCTGGTAGTATTCGGCTTTAATATGGTGGGGGATGGGCTGAGGGACGCGCTCGACCCCAGGCTCAGGGGCTTGCTCTAATATGAGGCACTGACATATTATTGCTGCAGCCTGTAATTTTTCACCGACACAGGATAATGTGAAATTCCCTGCCCCTGTTCAGTAAAAGCAGTTCGCCTGTTCAAAATAAGCAAAGCTATAAACAGCATATAGGCTCCGGTATTGAGTCCCGTAAGCTGTTATTTCCGGCGCTTTATTTATTTGTCCATACCGCGCTGGAGGCCACGGAGATAGGATATCTCCCCGATATGCTGCGACGAATGGTTGACGATAAGGGAGAAAATCCCCGCCAGGGTAATTTCCCCGAAGTAAGGCATTTTAATTTTCTTATCAAGGCTCGCGGGGGTCATGGTCTTCAGGTGGTCCAGGGTCTGGACACGCACGGCAGCGTAGTAATCCAACAGGTCGGCGAGCTTGGGTACGGGGAAGGCATCAACCTGCTCTACCGTATAATGGGCGCCGGCTTCTTTTTCATCCATGTTGAGTTTTTTGTACCATTTACCCGTCTCCCAGACCTCCGGCTTTTCCTTGAGCCGGCCCTGGATAAATGAGTCCTCGGACCGGGCCGTGTGGAAAAGAATCAGACCTATCGAGTTACAGCCAGAGGCAGGCTGCCACTTCACTTCGTCCTGAGTCAAAGTATCCAGTGTCCTCTTGATACCCCTCTCAAGTCCGTCTAACTCCGTGCGTATATATTCTTTCAGTTCCATAAATGTTCATCCCTCCTATAAAATTTTAAAATTGTTAAGAGCTATTTCCGTATTATAATGCCAGGCTATTAAGACGTCAATTGTATCTATGATAACAAGGTAATAGAATATAAGGTAAAGGTTAATACCGGCTGGTGATGTAAACCGGTGTCCGAGATTCATTCCCCGGGAGGGTCTTTAAAACGGAGGAGCTATCATGAAATATGATTTCGACCGGGTCTGTTCAAGGTACAATACGAATTGCGCTAAATGGGATGCCGTTAAGACAATCTTCGGCAGCGATGATGTGATTCCCATGTGGGTAGCGGACATGGACTTCCCGGCCGCCCAACCAATTATCGAGGCATTAAAAAAGCGCGCGGAACATGAGTTCTACGGCTATACCCAGCCAGGGCCGAATCTTATCGAAGCCTTCACCGACCGTCTAAAGCGTAAGTTCAACTGGCAGATAGAACCGGAATGGGTGGTCTTAACCCCCGGCGTTATTCCCGCTATTAACGCCGCCGTCAGGGCTCTGACCCACCCCGGAGATGAGATTATCCTTCAGGAGCCTGTATATTATCCCTTTTTCCCCTCGGTAAGGTCGAACGGCTGCCAGATAGCGACCAATGAATTGAAGCTCAACGGCAGGCGCTATGATATGGACTTCGCCGACCTGGAAAGCAGGTTCCATCCCAGGACGGGCATGCACGATACTTCAAGCAGGGTCAGAGCCATTATTCTCTGTAACCCTCAAAACCCCGTAGGGCGTCTCTGGAGTCGCGAGGAGCTGGTACAGTTAGGAGACATCGTCATTAGTCACGGAGCCACGGTTATCTCCGATGAAATCCACTGCGAAATCCTCTTCAAGGGTTATCAGCACACTCCGTTTGCTTCAATATCTAAAGAATTCGAGCAGAACTGTATCGTCTGCATGGCGCCCAGCAAGACCTTCAATCTGGCCGGACTGAGCGCTTCTTCCATCATTATCCCGAATAAGAAACTGCGTGATAGATTCAACGAAGCCAGGGCAGGCATGATACACAGTCCGAACCTTTTCGGCCTGGTAGCGATGGAGGCCGCCTACCGACACGGTGACGAGTGGCTGGAACAGCTGCTGGACTATCTCCAGAGTAACCTGGATTTCACCCGGGCCTATTTTGCGGAAAAAATTCCCAGAATAAGTGTCATCGAGCCGCAGGGAACTTACCTCATCTGGCTGGACTGCCGGGCGCTGGGCCTGGATGATATATCTTTAAGAAGCTTCATGAGGGAAAAAGCCAGGGTGGGCCTGGATGACGGGTTCCTCTTCGGCGCCGGCGGTTCCGGCTTCCAGAGGATGAATATCGCCTGCCCGCGCGCTATCCTCGAGGAAGCCCTGCAACGTATTGAGGGTGCCGTCAACTCTCTTCAGTAACTCTCCGGTAAAAGCGGGACATATTGCCGGCGCCTGTCTTTCGGAGACAATACCGGGGTGAAGTCATTTTTATTTTTCTTTGAGCGCCTTTTCACGGTACTTCGCCCACAACGCCATCATTTCCTCCTGGGGTTTTGTTTCATCAGGGGAGGCGCGTTCTGTAAAATACACTATTTTCTTAATCTTGAGTTCTTTATTCTTATCCAGTACCAGATGGTAATGGCAGCTAGCCTGTTTGGCGGGCCAGACTCTCCCCGAAGGCTCATCGTTAAATTGTAACTGGAATTGCACCACAACGACCATTCTTTTCAAATCGACGACGTATTCCCGTGGTGTAAGTTCTTCGTGAAGACCGGGATGCACCATAGATAGCAGGAGTTGCTCACGGGAGGATGGTTGCTTCGTGCCAGCCATATTGTACGGCCAGAATTGAAGGTCCGGGGTGAAATATTTTTCCATATTTCTCGCAGTTTTGAGAGGTCCGGCACTTTTGTTGAAGTCCTGATAGTAAGCATCAAACCATTTCGTTATATTGTCATAAGTCAGTTCCATCGTTAACACCTCCAATTTTAATAATTAATGGCAAACTTACTCCTATTAATTTCTCCGTTTCACATATTCCAGCGCATATAAATATTCTGGTATTAATATAACCGATTATACCCCCCGATGACAATTAACGTGGTAAACATTATCTAAAATACGGCAATATTGTATAATAACTTGACGGTTGTTGTATTGCGTCATTGTCTGGCGGTAAGACTTAACATAATATATTACCCGTTATCCGGCTTTCTGAAGAAACAGGAGGTAAAAGCTTATGGCTGCGATATCCGACTTTGTGAAACACTTTACCAGCACCAGATATGAGGATATCCCCGATGCCGCTGTGGAGTCGGCCAAGAAGGAAGTACTGGATAGCCTGGCTACCGCCCTGGGCGGTTCATCGAAGGCCGGGGTCGGGGAGCTGGTGGATATGGTTAAGGAGTGGGGAGGCAGTAAGCAAAGCACCATCATTGCCTACGGGATTAAGTGCCCGGCCCCCAACGCGGCTCAGGTCAACGGCACGATGATACATGCCCTGGACTATGACGACGGGCACCAGGTAGCCCTGGTTCATATCGGGTGTGTGGCTGTGTCAACCTCTTTTGCGGTGGCCGAGCGGATGGGAAAAGTAAGCGGCAAGGAGCTAATCACCGCTGTCGCCCTTGGCGGTGATTTCATGGCCAGGCTGGGACTGGCGAGTAGACCGGGCACCAGCGCTCTCGGCTCAGGCTGGCACCCGACAACCCTGTTCGGTTTCCTGGGCGCTGCTGCCATGGCCGGGAGGATAATGGGGCTTGACGAAGAGAAAATGATTAATGCCCTGGGTCTCGCCTACCATCAGTGCGGTGGGGCCGGTTCCGGCGTGGGCGATGGCGCGCTGGCGAAAAGGATGGGGCCGGGACTGGCGGCAAAGGCCGGCATCACCGCTGCCCTGATGGCCGAGCGGGGAATCACGGGCGAGAGAGACCCTCTCGAAGGGAGAACCGGGCTATTCAATACCTACATGGGAGGAGACTACGACCCTAAGATACTCAACGCCGACCTGGGGAAAAGGTTCGAGGGGGTAAACATAGGGGATAAGCCGTATCCCTGCTGCGGGCTCACCCACGCCTGCATCGACGCTGCTCTGGCTTTGATAGCCAGGCATGATATTAAAGTTGACCAGATACGAGATATTACAGTGTATGGTGGACAGTCGGTATACGGTTTATGCCAGCCCCCGGAGGTAAAGCGCGCCCCGCGGACGATTATCGATGCGCAGTTCAGCGTACCCTGGGTGGTGGCTACGGCTCTGGTCAAGGGAAAAGTCACCGTAGACGACTTTACCGATGAAGCCATTACACGGCAGGAGATTCTTAAAGTTGCCGGGAAGGTAACTGGCAGGCTCGAACCGGCGATGAGCCGGCACGGCGTGGGGCCGGGTGGGGTAATAATAAAGATGAAAGACGGGACGGAATACACCGAGGAGGTAGAACACTGCCTGGGCAGCGTGGAAAGGCCGATGACATTTGAGGATTGCATGAAGAAATTCCGGGAGTGCGCCGCCTGCTCCATAAAGCCGCTGCCCGCTGGTACGGTTGATAAAGTAATAGAAATAGTTGGTCGGCTTGAGAAGCTGGATGATGCCACCAGAATCATCAGGCTGCTCTGTTAACATATAAAGCAAAAGAGGAGGAAGATACAATGGTCACTAAAAGCGAGAGAAAGACAGAAATTAAAGAAATCATGTATTTCGAAAAATCGGGCAGGCAAAATACCAACAGGATGTTGGAATTTGTCACCGGGAAGATAGAAACCCTGGGACTACGTCACGTAATGATAGCCTGGTCCAGCGGATATACGCTGAGAAAATTTCTGGAAGCCACCAAAAATCTCAAGCTCAAGCTCGATATTACGACGGTGACCAATCCCAAGGGAGGGACCATCGGCGGGAGGAATGTGTCTATCGACGATAAGACCCGGGAGGAACTGGAGAAAAAAGGTATAAAAGTCTGCTATCTCAATGATGACCTGAGACTCGGCGAACCCATGTCTCCATCCCCCGGACAGAAACTCATGAGAGACATGCTGCTTCCCTGGATGCCGGCACATATTGACCCTTTAAGTCTCGATGTCGGGTGGGACCTGTCCCTCCTGCTTATAATAAGCCAGGGATTCCGTGTCTGCGTGGGATGTCTGGCGCTGGCTGTGAAACATGGCCTGATTCCCAGGGGCGAAAGGGTGTTATGTCTTGCCGGGACGGCTACGGCGTGCGTCATGGAGGCCAGCGCATCCCCCCGAACGTGCTATGTTACAGAAATTCTCAGCTATGAACGGAACTCTGATTGGTCACAGATGCCCCAGGCAGCTTTGAAAAGAATGGTAGCCATAACAAAATAGTTTATTCCTTAAATATTGGAGGTATTCCGCTGGCAGGATGGTTTCAGGTAATTCGAGTTTTTCATCTCAAGAACATCGGCATGCCAATATATTGCTTAATTTTAGGTCTATATAACTCAACGTCATAAAATTTTTCAACATCAACTCGTTTTTTCCCGGTTACCATCGTATCCACCGGGACAGAAGTATAGCGGCCGTCATTCAGGGCAACCATTCTACCGGTTTCCCCGTGCTCTATTAGCTGCACCGCCAGGTGGCCGTAGCATGTAGCGACCATACGGTCCAGCGAATCAGGAGCACCTGAACGCATCAAATAGGCTAACTGCTGGTAAAGGACATCCTCTCCTGTCATATGTCTCATTTCCTCGGCCAGAATTAAGCCGATACCACCCAGTTTACGATGTCCGAACATATCGGGTCTACCGCTTTCAACTATGTCGCCGCCTTCAAATTTCGCCCCTTCGGAGATAGTCATGATAGCGTAATGAGAAGGATTATTCCTCTTGTCTTCCATCAAGAAATTGGTGAGTTTATCCAGATTTACAGTGACCTCGGAGATTACCGCACGGTCGACAAACGCAAGGTAAGCACTTATCAGGCTGGTTTCGCCTGAATGTCGTCCAAAAAGCTCGACAACGGCAATTCGCTCATGGGAACCGGCCGTCGAGCGTATATTCGTGATAAATTCGACGCTGCGCGTCACTGCGGTGGAAAACCCGATACAGTAGTCCGTTCCAAAGACATCGTTATCCATTGTTTTGGGAATCGCAACTATCGGCACGCCCTCCCGGTGCAGTCGGACAGCGAAACCCAATGTGTCATCACCTCCAATAGGTACAACCACGTCAATCCCCAGATGCTCGATATTTTTAATGATATAATCCGTATAGTCCATGTTTTCTTTATTGGCAGTCTTCTTGCCCCACTTCGAATTCTTTAAAAAATTTGGGACCTGATTTTCCTGTATGTTCTCAGGATTAGTTCTGGAGGTATGAAGAAAAGTCCCGCCGGTCCTGTCTACCGTTCGGACATCTTCACTGATGAGATTTCTGATATAGTAGTCGCGAGTGGAAGGTTCATCCGGATTATAATCAAGCAAACCGGCCCAACCTCGTCTTATCCCTATTACCCGAAATCCTTCTTCCAGTGCGCTGGTAACAACCGCTTTTATGCAGGGATTCAGCCCGGGCACATCCCCTCCGCCCGTGAGAATACCGATAGTCTTCTTCATTCCTCTACCTCACACTATTCGAGTCGTATTAATTTTCCACCTTTTTTCCGTATTATTCAAATCATTTTATTATAGCGGAGGACTCTAAGTCAGGGTGTTACTGTTTTTTGGGGAAGGTCATGATAACATAAAATTGAAAATTATATACTTTTATCGCCAATGATTCAGTCTGTTAGAACTATAAAATTATCACTACCCCATTCAATATTCAAAACCAGCGTAGATCTCCTTTTATACTCATTGTCAGGAAATTGACAGAGTAAATAGGAAAGGCTAGAATGAGCCTGCAAGATAATAGGTAGACGTTAGTTCGCAGGTATCACAAGAAAGGAGGCAAAGAAGAGGAGAAGAGCAACAAATGGCGAAATCACATTTTAAAACAAAAACTGATAAGGAGAATAAAGAGAATGGGCAAATATGATAAGTACTTTATACAATATGGCATTAACACACCCAAAATAGAGGGTGAGCGCAGGCCGGTTATTGCACGTATGGATGACGCCGTTGCCAAGGGAAGCTATTTCTATCTGGTTCACTGGGTGTTCCCTTCTGGAGGTGTTGGGGGTGGTGTCGTTAGTTCAGAGATTTGGAAAACGCAGTATGGCGAACGGGCCGAGGTAGCGTTTAATCACCCCATGGGCGGACACCCCCCGCACATACACAAAGATGCCGAACTCCTGTTTCACATTGGAACGAACCCGGACGACCCGATGGACCTGGGCGCAGAGATCCAGATGTATATGGGCCCGGAAATGGAAAGGCATACTTTCACCAAGTCCACGGTAATCTGGATTCCGCCTAATTTTATCCATTCCCCCTGGAAACCCCTGAAAACGGTTAGGCCCTGGATATTCATAGAAGTTAATCAAGGCCCCGTGCATACCGAAAAATCCTTCCGGCAGCTATTGCCCAAAGAGCTTAGAGAAGCAACGCCCTGGGAGAAGATGTGGCACGACGAAGGTTATTCACGATAACCAGGATATCAAAGTTGTGTTTGATAACTAATTAAACCAGTAAAAGGAGTTTAGCGTGGCTTATAAAATTAATACCAAGGCGTGTCTCAAGTGTGGTATCTGCATCGATGGATGTCCCGAAGGGGCAATCGTCGTGGATAAACAGATTACAGAAAGTGATGGGCTAATTCTTTATACTACCAGAATCGACCCGAAGAAATGCAACGATTGCAAAGTCTGTGTTTCTTTTGAATGGTGGTGCCCGGCGAAAGCTATTGTCAAGGCATGAAGCCTTTATGTTTGTAGTCGTTTCACCGCCTCCGAACGCTATTTAGATGAAGTAAGGAGGTATCCCGGATGAGTGTAAGTTTGTTTTTTCAGCTCCTCGTAAACGGCCTGATGGCCGGTGGGATGTAGCCCTGGTAGCATCAGGGTTGACGTTGACCCTCGGCGTCATGAAAATATTCAACTTCGCCCAGGGTAATTTTTATATGTTGGGGGCATTTATTACGTTCGCCGTATCAGTAACTCTTGGTCTTCCGTATCCCGTAGCGTTGCTGGCTGCATTAGTAAGTATGGCACTGCTGGGAGTGCTGTTCCACTTTGGTATAATTCACTGGACAATGTACCAGGGCTTCTTCAGTACCATGCTGATTACCGTTTTTTCTCGACGATAATCAACCAGACTGGCGTTACTATTGTCCTGGTAGAGCAGAATGCCCGTATGGCTCTCAAACTGGCTAACACTGCCTATGTCCTGGAGGTTGGCACGATAGCTTTGCAGGGCGATGCTAAAACCGTAGCGAATGTGAAATGTAATTAAGGCCTATCTGGGAGGTTAATAGAGCTAACCCAACAGATAGTGCAGGAGCGACTTGGTCATGCCAGTATCCAGATGACTCTCGATACCTACAGCCACGTTGCCCCAGGACTACAGGAAGCAGCCGCCAACAAATTTGACGAAATGTTTAGATTAAAAACAAATTTGGAATCTATTCCTCTATCGGTCATTTAAAGGGTCGTTTAAATATGAAATACCTTATAGGTTTGTCGGACTTTCCTGTCAGAGTCGGGTATGATTCGACTACATGAATTAACTCCCATCCCTCCGCTCCATACTCGCTCAAGTGCTTTGACACTGGGACCTTACCCTTTATTTGTATTACTAAATATTCCCACTTCTTCATTTCCTGCTCCATTAAAATAACCTATTTTTTTGTTTACATATTATATACTATACTAATACTAATATTATTTCTAATTAGTGCCATTTCACAATAAAAGCCCTATATAAAACAAACAGTATGGGGCTTTTTAGCTTCAAAAACTAGCGCGCCTGGAGGGATTCGAACCCACGACCCCCGGTTCCGAAGACCGATGCTCTGGTCCGCTGAGCTACAGGCGCACGCAGGTTAAGTCCAATTATAGCACAAGACGGTGAAGATGGGCAGCAGTTTTTTGGAAGGTGGACAAAAGATGGTGGGGTGAGTGGAGGGATTTGAACCCTCGGTCTTCAGGGCCACAACCTGACGCCTTAGTCCACTGGGCTACACTCACCACAGATGACTCTACAATTATAGCGGAAAGACCGTTCGCCTTCAATCGGCAGGAGCTTTATTCCCCGGGGATTTTCAAAACCCCGCCCACATCCTCCAGGTCGAACCACCATTTGTATCTTCTATCTGCTTTGCCGTAACCCCAGACATCGTCCATTTTGACGATAAAGCTATCCAGGAAAGGGGCTTGTTTTACCATCCGCCTGACGAGGTCATGCGTCCAGCCTTCGGGTTTATTCCAGGGGCAGACCTTGATGCAGCGCCCGCAGGCCGACCCGTGGGGATTTTCGATGCGGAATTTGCTGCATCGCTCAGTGTCGAACCGCCAGTTTTCGTAGCCGTTTTGCATCACCTTATCGCCTTCCGGGATAGCTTTAGCATGGCATTCTGCGGCGCACTTAAGGCACTTTTTACAGAACTCCTGGAGGCCAAAGTCGATGGGCTTGTCCGGTTCTAAGGGCAGGTCGGTAGTGACCACGGCGGCTTTAAGGCGTGTCCCCAGGAATGGATTAAGCGCGATACCGGCCCGGCATATCTCGCCGATGCCGGCTAAAACAAGCAGCGGTACCACCAGCACCTGGTAGCTCATGGCATGGTGCGCCCGTGCCGCATAACCCAGCCTCCGGATGTAGTCGGCCATGATGCAGGAAATCAAGGCGGTATTCGAGTAGCCGATGAAGCTCTGCGAGCCGGAAATCCAGTCGTCCCCCGTGGAACCCAGCATGGTCTCGTAGTTCTGGTCGACCACTATCAGGATGGCGTTTTTGTGGTTGAGGTTTATTTCTTTGCCCATCATATCATGGCTGTAGACGGCGTACCGGGGCAGGCGGCAGATGCCGACGATGTCCGCCCGTAAAAAATAGCCCAGCTGCTTGATGTGCTGGCTGAGTACCTGCGGGTCTTCGGGGATGGGAGCTTTAGTGGTAGCTACCTCGCCGTCCACGGCCGGTGCCATCAGAGCTGTCATCCTGGCAAGGGAGGCTCCGAGGGGAAACTTGGGAACGAAGCGCATCATTTGCTGGGCGGGTGCCGGCCCGAAGTCCCCGCGCATAACTCGGGCAAAACCATGCTGCCTTTCGTCGAATCTGGGGATATCGTCGGTGATTATAGAGGTAGGTCGGTCGACTCTCTTCAGCTTTTCCATGGGGTAGGGGCCGAGATGGCCTTTCTTTGCCAGCATTTCTTCGTAAGGATGCTTTTCCATAAGGATTCCTCCTTCGACAGCTTATTTCTCGGTAAATTCCACTATGGTAACCCCTTCTCCCCCCTCCCATTTATCGCCCGGGCGGAAGGACTTTACCAGCGGGTGCTTCCTCAGCACTCTGCGCACCGTCTCTCGCAGCATCCCGGTTCCCTTGCCGTGAATTACACTTACTTGTGTCAGCCCGGCTAAATAGGTGTCGTGCAGGAACTGGTCGAGTTTAGGCAGGGCTTCGTCAACGGTAAGATGGCGCAGGCGCAGCTCGTTTATCGGGGGTATCTCGGTGTCGTATTCTCTCTTGCTCATGATAGCTAATGCTGATTTTAGCACTGTCGAGAGTAAAGGTAAACACTATCGCTCCTTCTCCTTCCCCTCGTCTCTTATCTTTTCTAATCCTGGCCTTCCAATATTATCAGCGGCATGTACCTTCAATTTTCCTTCCCTCCAACACAAAGGGGGAGTGCGCAGCGAGAGGGGGTCAGGGGGTGAGGTATATGGCCTGCCCTTGTGTCATTGCAGCCTCTTTCTGCTGGATAACCTCCATCTTTTCCTTATATATTGTTACTTATTATTTAGAACTTGTGTTTCAATTGTTGGTGGTGGTAAAATGATAATAAGAGGTTTTTTCACCATGCCTTCGGATGCCATCATCGTCAAAGGTGCCCGCGAACATAACTTAAAAAATATCGATGTCGTTATCCCCCGCGATAAGCTAGTGGTTATTACCGGCGTCTCCGGCTCGGGCAAAAGTAGTCTGGCTTTCGATACTATCTATGCCGAGGGACAGCGCCGCTATGTGGAGTCGCTCTCCGCCTATGCCCGCCAGTTCCTCGGGCGTATGGAGAAGCCGGATGTCGACTATATCGAAGGCTTAAGCCCGGCGGTATCTATCGACCAGAAGGGTCCGAGCAAGAACCCGCGTTCGACGGTGGGCACCGTCACCGAGATTTACGATTATCTCCGGCTGCTTTTCGCCCGCGTGGGTCATCCCCACTGTCCGCAGTGCGGTCGTGAGATAACCATGCAGACGGTGCAGCAGATTGTCGATGCCGTCCAGAAACTCCCGGAAGGGAGCCGTATCATGATTCTGGCGCCGCTGGTTCGCGACCGCAAGGGTGAGTACCAGTCGGTCTTTGAAGACCTGCGTAAGCAGGGCTATGCCCGTGTCCGCGTCGACGGGGAAATCCATGAGCTTTCCGACGAAATTAAGCTCGATAAATTCAAAAAGCACTCCATCGAGGTTGTCATCGATAGGCTGGTCGTGGGGCGAAGTCCTTCTCCCGAAGGGCCGAGCCCTTCTACCGAAGGACAGAGCGATAACCAGAGCCGTATCGCCGATTCGGTGGAGACGGCCCTCAAGATTGGCACCGGTGTGGTTCTTATTTCTACTGCTGGTGGCGAAGAGTTGCTGTTCTCGGAGCACTTCGCCTGTGTCCACTGCGGTATCAGTATGGGTGAGATTGCCCCCAGGACTTTCAGCTTTAATAATCCCCACGGCGCCTGCCCCGCCTGCACTGGCCTGGGATTCAAACAGGAAATTGACCCCGACCTCGTCCTCAACAAAGACCTCTCTGTGTTGCAGGGAGCCATCCGACCCTGGCAGACCCACAACTGGTATCTCTACCGGGTGGAACCTCTGGCCAGGACTCATAGTTTTTCCTTGAATACTCCCGTTAAAGACCTGGAGA
>JBGPRB010000076.1:0-12300 GCA_041489355.1 Dehalococcoidia bacterium | reverse complement strand
ATAGGTATTGCATCGGCACCGCTCAATATTTTAACAGCATCTATTTCGGTTATTGATCTTCCGTCAGGATAAGCAAATAGTCCGGCGGGTAATCCCATTCCATATTCGTACTTAGTTTGCTTTGCCTCCATCGCAGCCTGACGTACAGGTATAGGTATCAATTTCTCCAGCCCAACTGGGAAGATTAAAGTGAACTTCTTTTTCTTCCATGCTGAAAGCACTACGCCCAGGCCCCCGCGTTCGCCGACCAAAATACCCACATTACCCTGGGAGTCCAGTGCATTTACTCCTTTTATGTACACGTCCTTAGCTGTCATCTGCTCCATTAATTCAGCTGTGGTACATTCGGTTAAAACCTTTCCTTTCTTTATTGCCCACAAACCCCGGAGCTTGCCCGGATCAAATTTTACGGTTCGAGGAGAACGGTCTCCGAGCGCCATAGCCATCTCGACACACATTCCCCTTGGTGTAACCACACCACAAACCCAATAGTTGGTCCTGGGTTTTGCCCCGGTTAGTTCCTCAAAAATGAAGTAAGTACTGCTGCTTGGATGTATCACAATCATACCATCCGTCGCCGCCTGTCTGACCACATCTAATCGGGTAACAGCTTTAGCAATCAGTTTTTTAGACTCTGTAGGTGTCAGGACAACCTGGGCCAGCATATTCTCCTCCCTTAGTTCCTATTTATAAAGCTCTTCATTTGTTTTTCAACCAGTGCTTATTTCCACCACTCGCTATCTTCAGATCTATCAGCATCCTCTCAATCGCTAGCTGAAGAGTAGATCAGTCACAAGGCACTAAATGCTAACCTCCATGCGTCTGATAATATCGTCTTGAACACCTTTGCTCAGGTCTACGAAATATGCGCTGTAACCGGCTACTCTTACTATTAAATCACGATAGTTCTCTGGATTTTTCTGGGCATCGAGCAACTGTTCATTCCCAACAACGTTAAATTGAATCCATTTGCCTCCCATTTCAGCGTAGGTCTTAATAAGACTACCCAGTTTTTTCAGGTCCTCTCTGGTTGTTAAAGAAGAGGGATGGAGTTTTACGTTAAGCAACATAGAAGAGCACAAGGATTGGTCTATTTTTACTGCGCTCCTGAGCATAGCCGTTGGGCCATGGGTATCTCTCCCCTGGGCAGGGGACACAGTTCCATCAGATAAAGTTGTACCGGCCAATCTGCCATCCGGTGTTGCTCCGATGATTGTTCCTCCAGCAAACATCGATGAAATTGAGGCTCCACCAACTCCCTTGATTTTCCCATTTATAGGACGACCGTATGTGTGATATTTTGATTCCTCATCTATTAAAAACTTGTAGAGGGCTCTGGCTATTGAGTCAACATAATCGATATCATTACCATATTTAGGCGCCTGCAGACACATCTTTCTGATATTCTCATATCCCTCCCAATTGGCAGCCAAGGCCTGTTTTAACTGCTTCATGGAAATCTTCTTCTCATCGAAGATCAGCATCTTAATTGCAGCCAGCGAATCTGCCACATTGATTGCACCGACGGGCACCATTACAGCCCTGAAGTCATACGGAGGTACTGCGTCTCTTTTAGATAAAGGTTTCCCCATCTTTATTCCATCTTGCATCAATACAGTATCCAGTATCTCTACGGCATCATAATAACTTTGAATATCTCCAGAATGCCCGTTGAGAAGAAAGCTGTGTTCGTGCCACAGTTCTATAAAATAAACCAAGAATTGCTTAAACGCATCATAAAGCTCTTCAAAAGTCTTATAATTTTCAATATTTGGTTTGAAAGGACCTGCTTCCAAACCTGTACGGGGGTCTATACCATCATTAAGAAAAATTTCCAGAACTTTGGGTACCACGAAAAAAAGACCAGCCAGGAAACTAACTTTTCCCGGAATGGCCGGGTCAATACATCCAGCGAGGTGGTAATTACGCGCGTCTTCCAGAGGTATACCTCCAGAGGTCATGTAGCTAATAAAAGATGTATCTAGAGCTAAGGCCGGCATGCCGATACCTGTCTTTATGATCTCCAGAGCCTTAATCAACAAGTCTTCCGGAGTTCCTTCGTGAACTCTCAGCGTTATCGTGTGATGAGGTGTCCTGAGCCGGTTGGCTGCTTCCAGTACCAGGTAGGTCAGCTCATTACTGGCATCTTTACAATCAGCAGTAACGCCGCCGATGGTCATATTACGCCATTTAGCGAACCCGGCGTGTTGTGATCGTTTGGCGCTTGAGAGTTTGATATTCTCCGGCCTCATACATTTGATACGTAATTCGCATAGCAAAGACAAAACTTCTTCGTCGCTAATCTGTCCTCTATCCAGATCCCTTTTATAGAATGGGTACATATACTGATCAAATCTGCCGAGATTATGAGTCGATGTGGGCGTGGACAAGATTTGGTTGAACCATAGTGACTGCATCGCTTGATAAAAGCTCTTTGGAGAATTGGCCGGGACCCAACGACATGCCTCTGCTATTCTATCCAACTCTTTCTTACGCAAGGGATCTTTTTCGACTTCTGCTAATTTTTCGGCTGTCTCAGCATATCTATTGGCAAGCCGAATAACGGATTTAAGGACCATTAACGAGGCGGATAAAAATAATTTCTTCTCCACGGAATCCAGAGAGAAAAACCTTAAATTTCGGAGCTCTTCTTCAATTTCTTCAATTATCGGGTTAAGCCCGTTAAGCCATCTGACAAAGTCCGTATAACAATCGGTAAAGTTAAAAGACAGGCAAAGCCCGCTGCCGGCATATGCCCCTCTAAATTCGTCTTTACTCTTCATCGGTGGAAGAGTAATGCCGAGTTGCAGGTATTTAAAAAACCTGTCGTCAAAAAGCTTCGATTGAGCGTATTCGGAACACCTGGTTTCCCAGTATCGACCGATTTCTCTTATTCTCGGCCAGTCTGTCTCTTCAACTGAGACAATTCCATCCTCTACCGCGCTTCTGATCTCATCCTCCTTCCATACTCCAAGAAATGGATCTATTTCAGCTCCCCATGGCTTACTGGCCCCTTCACCAACGAAAAGCTCATCATTATCAATCAATACGGGTATGTTCTCCAGCATATGTGCGTAAGCCTTGGCGTATCTTAAAATCGCGGGTTCGCCCTCTGTTTGTTTAAATGACTCTGTTATTAAGCGTGCCTTTTCGATACACAGAGGGAAACCCCTACGGCGGATTTTAGCTGATAATATTTCCATTTCAGCCTCCACTAATGCAGACTATTTGATAGATCTCTGATTTATTAAGTTTTTTGCTTTCTTGCACCTTGTTACTGTTCGCCCGAATAATTATTAGCTAAAAAATAGTCTGTTTCGACGTGTCCGGCTGAATTTTAAGGAGGTCGGAGTATCCAGGCTTTATCTGGAGAGGATCGGTAAGCAGCAGATATTTGTCGGTACTACGATCCCAGGCCGGCCATTCGATAAGCCCTTTCACGCTGGGATTACCTGTTCTGGCGAAATTGGTCCATATTGTCATGATGTTTTCAGCTACAACCCGGTCGGAATCGGATATAGAAGGTATCTGGGATTTCGCCCCGGAAGATGTGTACCCACCCTTAGCAGCGGCCCAGGCTTCGGCATCATCGAGGGCACCGAATACGTAATGCAGCTCCATACCATGGGCTGCAACGCAGCCTTCGCGTCTCCAGCCTTCCGGTACCTGGTCGAAGACTGCCGCATACTCCCGTGAGTTAGTGGTACTCGGCCCGGTCAACAGCCTCAGGTAGTCCTTGATCATCATGTCGGCAATAAGCGAACCGGGGCCGGTCAACTCTCCTTTATTGGCAACGATAAGGTATGGGACCTTGTTTCTCCGACCGGTCTGGAACATATTGACCAGCGTATCTGGTAAAAACCAGCCGTCGTGTACCACCTGCCACGGCCCCATGAACACGTATTCCGGCCCCATTTCCACATTTAACTCCTGGTCGGTATTTATAATCGTCTCCCAGGGTAGTTTACGCACCGCAGTCAGGGGATCTTTTTCTTTATCGACTCCGAGTTTATGGAATAGTTTTTCCCCGAATTTCTCCATTTCATTGAGCGGTATTGTATCGAAATAACGTCCGCCGCTTTCTATAATGCCCCGGTGGAACAGGCCGTTTGCCAGAGGTGTAGCCACTAAAGCAGCAACTTTCAATCCGCCCCCGGACTCACCGAATATCGTCACGTTATTCGGGTCGCCGCCGAAAGCGGCGATGTTACGCTGCACCCACTGTAATGCGGCGATCATGTCAAGGAACATATAGTTCCCTGAAACGTGTTGTGGTGATTCCCTGGAAAGAAGAGGATGTGCGAATAAACCCATCACCCCTAAACGATGATTTATATTCACCTGAACAACACCATGGAGTGGTAGTCCGAGGTTGTTACATAAAGGAAAGTTGCCGTTTCCGTATCTGAGGCCACCGCCGTGTAACCAGACCATTACTGGCAATTTATTAGTAGCTTTTTTAGAAGGTGTCAGGACGTTAAGGTAAAGGCAATCTTCACTCGATGGCATTTTTTTCGCGGCCTCGGGTGAATTAGGGTCTGGGTACTGGGCTGCCTGAGTGCTGAATTCGGTACATGCCCGGACACCCGACCACGATGCCACAGGCTGCGGCGGCTTCCAGCGTAATTCACCGGTGGGTGGGGCGGCATAGGGGATACCTTTATATAAATAAATTTCCCGACCAGCTTGATTCAACTTGGTACCTGTAATATAGCCGGTATCCAGTTTAACCTTATTCATCAGATACCTCCTTTGTCTGTTCTCTAATTGCTAAAAGGCGAATTGTCAGGCAGATTCTGGTTCAGGATAAATAACCGGGCCATGTTCTCGGGACGGGAGAATAATTGTGCCTTCACCTGGCATGGTCACTTCATGTCTTTGATTTTCACACCAACAATTGATATCCACGCAATACCTGCCGTTTTGAACATATTTTTTGGTTACTTTGCCTTTGCACCAGGTTACGTCACCTTCCAAGTTAAAGCTACGAACCTCCGCCCTGGATTTCCACAGAAATCCGTCATCACCCATCCAATTAGTCAAAACCATATTTCGCCAGGCATTTCTCTGCGCACCAGCATCGTGAATCCGCGGTAAGCCTCTTTCAGCCATAGTTTTTGCCTCGAACATAGACGGGCGAACATAGATATTCAATCCCGGATCGAAAGAACCTTTATTCTCATGGTGTTTAGCGGCAATGAGGCGGAACAAACGATCTGAAACACATGAAGGCGGATTTCCTTTTCCCACAAACCAGGCGAACTTTTCGCTAACGGTATAAGGTCCACGCACGACGGAAAGTAGTTCTTCATTTATGTTGACATCTTCCCAGTATCGGGTTTCCTTTCCCCTGGGCACCTCTTTATCCTGGGCCTGATAAATTTCAACGATTTCTTCTTTTAAGTATTTCGGCATTTCATTGAGAGCTTGCGGGGTTCCCCGCTCCATTGACTTACTTCCCTCCATAAAAATCACCCATGACTTATAAGTGGCTGCAATACCCCCTCCCAGCCTCACCAAATCACCTTTCTCCGTGACAATAACCAGCTGCCCGGCAAATCGGCTTGGTTTTAGTTGCACATCGAAAGGATAAATAACTCTGGCAGTATATTCGTCACCTTCAAGAACCGGTCTGAAATATTCCCAGTCAAAACCTGATAAAAATCCCTCAATTCCGGGCGGTACTCCTTCAGGATGTTGTGAATAGGTGATGGTTTCCAGAAAGGTAGGGGGAGCAACAAGATATTTATATTTAGTTTTAAGCGTGTAATTTCTATCACGGAATAGGGGATTGATATCGCCGATACCATCCACAAAATGCCTTATACTATCACGTGTCACTTGTGTATTAAAACATTCCTGACGGTAATCGGGATTTGCACTATCGAATTCATGGAAAGTATATATTTGCCCTATCTTATCTTTCATCTGTCTTGCAAATTGTTCCAGCTTGTTTAATTTGTTAGATTCCATTATCAGCCTTTTAGTATTTCTCTTTTATTACGGTATATGTTAATTTACTGTTGATAATTTCTGGAATTTCTATTCAAAAACGTTCTGTCCCACCAATTCCGCGAACTCTTCATCTGTTAACCCCAATACATTGATACATATGAATTCCGTATGTTCTCCCATTGATGGCGCATGCCGGACCTTAGCCTTGGTTTTTGTTAGCTTGTAAGCAGGGGTGGGATGTCCGAAAACACCCAATTCTGGATTTTTAATGGGCAGAAGGAATTCTCTTTCTCGTAATTGGGGATCACCGTCTACGATATCTGCCATTGTTTGTACTACACCGGCTGGCACACCAGCTGTCTGCATTTTATACATTACTTCATAATCTGTGTATTGTGATGTCCATTGCGAAATTAAATTTTCTAATTCGTCTTCATTTTGCTTACGGGATTTCATATCGGTGAATTTGGGGTCTTTTGTCCAGGCCGGATTACCGATCACATGGCAAAAAGCCTGCCACTCATTTTCATTAAAAACGGCAATCGTACACCACCTATCCTCACCCTTGCAAGGAAAAGCACCATGCGGTGAAGCATAATCGATACGATTGCCATTGCGTTTACGGAAGTGATTGTTGGCCTGGTAGTCAAGAAGATTAGGTGTATTAGAGTGAACGCAGACTTCTACCATGCTGGTATCGATATATTGCCCCTTGCCGGTGCGTCGCTTATAGTCCAAGGCAGCTATAATAGCCATGGCGTTAATGTAAGGGAGAACGACATCACCGAATGGCGCGTTGGCTCCGACTGGTGTTCTATCCGGCCACCCTGTTTGATCGAGGTAACCGGACATAGCTAATCCTGTCCCGTCGACGCCCCACTCATATGCCAGAGGGCCTGTCTGGCCGTACGCACTGCTGCTAAGCATGATAATATCCGGCTTGATCGTTTTAACAAAATTATAATCGATGCCTAATTTACTAAGAGTCCCGGGAGTAAAGTTTTCATTAATAACATCTGCCCACTGTATCAGTTTTTTTATGATACTTTTAGCCTGAGGTTTTTTTAGATTGAGAACCAGGCCCAATTTTGATGTATTGAGATGGGTATACCACGGTTTATCATCAGGATTATTACCGCTGGAAATCTTCACCATCCTGTTAGTCCTGGAAAGGTCGATACGCGTGGAAGATTCTACACGTATTACTTTGGCACCGTTATCCGCCAGGTGTTTGCCGGTCAAGCTTCCTACAAGCGCCCAGCCAAAATCCAGCACTTTTATTCCCTGAAGTGCCGGCTGTGCCATGTCTTTCACGCCTGAATTTTTAGATAACACCGGAGCTCTCCAATTTAGTTATTTCCTTTGCTGATAACTTCAACTCATTTCTGTAAATTACATCGTTATATTCACCCACAACCGGGGCAGCCGATTTTACGAAGTTTTCTGTCTGATTACTTAAAAAGAAATATTTGGGGTATTTTAAGGGATTATCAGTTTTTAGGCTATTGATATTTGCCCAATAATCTCGGGCCTTAAGCTGGGGGTTTTCCAGGATATCTGAAGGGTCGTTAATCGCACAGGCATTGAGTCCCCGCTTAAAGCCTTCTTCGGTAATTTCTTTTTTAGTATGTCTTAAGAAAAATTGGCGGATAGCTTCCTGTTGGGCATCGAGCAAGTCTTTCGATACATCTTGAGCAGCCATATCGAATTCTTCCCAATTAGTAATTACCCGCAAGGGATTTTCCATCCCATCGTCATCTATCCATTTTGACATGGCACGATTACCCTGCGACCCCGGTTTGCCGCCCATAAATGACCAAAATATATGGCCGTCTTTGCATTCCCAAATCCAATGTGTTGAGCGTGCACCGATGGTACGTATAGTCCCAGCACGCTTAATTAAACACTTATCAAATTCCCATACCAGTAAGTTAGAGGAAGTCCTCTTTACAGCTACTTCTTGCATGGAAACATCCACTTGTTGCCCTTCTCCGGTTTTTTCTCTGACGTGGTGTGCCAATACCGTTCCCAGCGCGGCTGCCGCATTGGATTCAAAGTATACTGTGTCGGGTCCCTCCCTGAGTGGTGGCCGATCAGAATCGCCGTTTGTTGACATAATTCCACTCATGGCGGATACCACGATTTCACTACCTTTAAATCTTGAATAAGGACCTTTCTGTCCAAAGGGGGTGATTGATGTTAAAATGATTCTAGGATTGATTTTCGTTAGCGCGATATAGCCAAGGCCGATTGAATCAAGGTATCCCGGTTTGAATGACTCAATAAGAAAGTCGCATTTAGCTACTAATTTCCTGAAAAGTGCCCGGCCTCGCTTAAATTCTAGGTTGAGTGTAATACTATGTTTATCTGTATTGTATGACAGCCAATAAAGACTGTTGTTTATATCTGGTTCACCATTTAAAAAGGGGGGAATGCTACGTGCCGGGTCACCACCCGGAGGTTCAACCTTAATGACCTCAATTCCCAGAGTAGCGAGAATTTTACCGCAGATAAAACCTTTTTCATCCGTAAGGTCTAATGCTCGATAACCGGATAACAAGTTTTCAAACATATCCATTCAGTTGCCAAATCATTCTTTAAGATCAACACTTATTTTAAGTAACTGACTTACTTGCCCTGGCGTATGCTTTTCCAAAAATAGCTTTTTTATCTGCTGCGGAGAGGCCGTATCTTTCGGAGATTTTTTCAATCAACTTGTCTCTAAGTTTGCGAATAATGACAGCCAGATTTTCACGCTCAATTTCATTTAACCAGCATTTCAATTCGCGTTCTGCTTCCGCTATATTATTCAAGTTGGAAATGACATAATTTAACCCTTCTGAAGTGACTTTAACCTTGATACTCCGCCTGTCCTTGCTGTCTGGATATCTTTTAACTAGCCGGTCTTTTTCAAGTCCATCTATAAGCTTAGTAATGCTATAGTTTGAACGAAGCATGATACGCGCAAGTTGCCCCGGCGTCAGAGTCCCTCCCCGAGTGATTAAGAATATTAACGCGCTAGTACGCAGCCAGCTGACCTTGTTCTTTAATATTTTCTGTGTATATCGATTAACGACATCAGCAAAGGCAATAATACGTGGAATTTGCAAACTTCGTATTTGGGTGTTTGCTTTTTCTATTTCACATGATGATGGCATTTAGTACCTCACTACACCAGTCTAGTTAGGTTATCCCAAATTTGTCAGGCTAAATTATATGACAATAAAAATAATAATACAAGAGTTGTAATATATAATAGTTGTAATATGATTTCCGTCCTAGGTGTTTCTTTTTCAGTAGATCACCGTCAGCATAAGTAATTTTCTAGCTAAAAGCAGAACGGAGACAAATTTTTGATTATGGATGGGGGGTTGACTTTACGCCGATTCCCTAAATAATCCGCTAAAGAAAAGGAGGCAAGCGGACTCCGCCTTTTTTCCCTGCCGGATAAGGTTCAGAAGGTCGGCCATTCACATATCCTGAGCTTAGCCGAGGGAAATCTGCCCACCCTAATTATTTACTAATAGCTTTTATGATTATGATTTAGTGATTCGCTTTTCTTAACCATTATGTCCAACAATAAAGTAGAATGTGTCTTCAGGTCACAATTGTCCAGAATGTTAATCTATAGAGATGCTATTTTAAGCAATATATGCCTTGAATTATCACCTTCGATCATGAAAGTATCCCCCCTTTTTATGAGATTATATCTGGTATCGTCCTAGGAGGGCAGGTCAATAAGTGGTTTTGACAGTCAAGCTATCAAATCCTTGCATACCTGGCAGTCAGGGCAAGGGGTAAATCTTGCTGTATTTCCGATTTTTCTAATTCGTTCTAGGACGTCTTGTGGTAACTGTCTTGTAGCAGTAATTAGCTCTTTCCAACCATTCAAACCCAACTCGGGAAAATCTCGAGTCAAATGTTCAAAGAAGTATTCCACATCGGGGTATTCTACCGAAACGCTACCGGTTGGAGTAAATGACGAGAGAATTGGCTGATTCCTTGGTAGAGGTTGGAAAGTGAAAAATCCGGTCATACCCGGATGCTCAAATACTATGAATCTTTCACCATCCTCATAGCTACAAGTGAATTGGTGGACATCATAGAGCGTCTTCGCTATTTTGGCAAGTTCATGGTAATGCCTATCAAAACCAAGGATAGGCAGCTCCATTTCATGATTCTTTCCATTTCCACTTAACCTATCAAGTTCTTTAACCCCCTCCATGCCACTCTCAGCTGTCTCATGTATTGGTACAGTGATAACAGCCTCAGAACGTTCTCGGGATTTGGTATTATCATCGAGTAGTTCCATGGTTTGTTTAATGTCTCGTCCAATTAGGGCCGCATAACGCATCGTGACCTCTAGACTTTCGTGTCCGAGAACTGCTTGAATGGCACGCGGGTTAGCACCCTTCTGGAATAGTGTGGTGCCAACATAATGTCTTAACGAATGGGTATGTACTTGGGGTACTCCAGCTTTGCGTGCCCAATGGCCTATTTTCAGTGAGATGGTTTTGGGAGCTAAGCCGAAAACACTCTCATTGGCAGATTTGCCTTTAGTGAAGGCAGCTAGTTGGCTTTTTATCCGTGGGTTCAGACTGACTGATCTATCTTTCGCGCCTTTTCCAGACCTTACAATAAGAACCGGGTCATCTCCATTAAGATGTAGATCACCGACATTGAGGGCACTTAATTCACCTCGCCGGAGTCCAGTCATTTTAGCAGTCTCTATCAATAATACATCTCTTTCTATGCTTTTCTTATGGCTCTTTTTACCTTTTATTGCCTTAATCAAGCGGTCAATGTCTTCATTTGGAACATATTGGGGAAGGATTTTCGGCACTCGGATTTTTATCGGTAGTTTCTCTCCATTGTACCATTTGAAGAAGGCTGATAAGACAAACGCATAACGTGCCTTGGTATTGAGCTTGAGGTCGGCGAATTGGCCTAGAAATTGAATCGCCAAGTCAGTAGTGGGTGGGAACTGACCGACGAAGGATCTAAATTTGTTTAGCAGCCGCTTGGATTCGTACAGACACTTGGCAGTGTGAGTATTGGCTATCAGATCATAGTAGTCCGAAAAAGCTTGGTCATTTGTCTTGGTTCTGTTTTCCAACTTCCTCTTCCCCTCCTCCCCCAGTAGCATTATCAACAGTTCACGAATTGGTAGATCTTCAGGAACCAGAGACATGGTGGGCCATTGTGGACTCGAACCACAGACCCCAGTCTTATCAGGACTGTGCTCTAACCAGCTGAGCTAATGGCCCGTGTAAACTGTATCTAATTGTAGGGGATGGGGCGCGAAAAATCAAGCTTTCGAAAGTGTCATTCACGCCCCGTATCGGCGTACGGGGTAAACTCAAGCGGGGAGCCATTATATAAGGGCTTTAACCCCACTCCTTTTCCCCTCTCTGGCACTCCCTTGGGGTATTAACGTCCCTCTTTCGTAAAGAGGGATAAGAGGGAGATTTTGCTCTGTCATTCCAGCGTAGGCTGGAATCCAGGAGAGGAAGGAACTTCTGGATTCTGGCTTTCGTCAGAATGTCTAAATATTGTTGACATAAGACAATTGATGAATCACAATATATCTGGATAAGCCCAACATAAGGGGGATTGAAAGTGTGAATATGAGGCAAGGCTGGAAAGGGGCACGTTATCACAAAGATGGAATTACCCAAGAAGCTAAAAAGGTTTTTAGTATTGAGGTTGAAAACACGGAACTAAATAAGGAATATGAATTAGAAATACCATCAGAAACAACTATCAACAACCAAGGGCTTTTACTTATTAGTAAGTTAAAACCAAAACAATCATCGTTACCAGTATTTAATATCAGATGGGATGAAAAAGGAAAGCACCTTAACATCGACATGATTTCAGAGGGGGAATCAATAACTGATTGGGATGCAGAAACGAATGGATATAAAGGTCATAGACCTGATGTCGTAAATAAAGGTGATGGGTTAGCTTTTGCTATTGAAGTAAAAACACCGCGACTAGATATATTCAAAGGGGTTATTAGTTTTAAAATCTCAAGGAACACAACTATTTCCCCAAAAACTCTTCGTCTTGAACTAAAGACATTCCCTCCTGAAATAATTATAAGGCCCCCCTCTAAAATAAAAAACCTTAACCACTGGACAGCGGAAGGAAGAGTTACGCCGATTTTTTAGGTCAGCGTACCGACCTAGGAGAATAGGTAAACACACCAATTCATCTCCCTAGAAAGGAGGTGATCCAGCCGCAGCTTCCGCTACGGCTACCTTGTTACGACTTCGTCCCAATCACCGACCCCACCCTAGACAACTGCCTCCCCGAAGGGTTAGCTCATCGGCTTCAGGTGTT
>JBGPRB010000075.1:0-12487 GCA_041489355.1 Dehalococcoidia bacterium | reverse complement strand
GAATTGTTGAAAGCCGTCCAGGGCCCGTCCGCTGAGCCGTACTGGAAGCTCCGCGCTAAAGGGGCCTGTCACGATATATTCTTCATCTCCAATTTCCAGAAGGTCGGAGGGCTGGTTGATACGATGAATGATGCGGCGGACAAAGCCGGTTATCCGGCCCCCGAACTGGGTATTTACGTCCAGCCGATAGTACAGGGCGCTAACTATCACTGCGAATTTAATCTGTTCTATGACCCGGAAGATTCCAGGGAAACCAATCGTGTCAGGAAACTTGCCACCGGCACCATCAACAGCCTGATGTCCAAAGGGGCATTCTTCTCGAGGCCTTACGGCGAAATCACCAAGACGATTATGAATAGAGATGCGGCCACCGTGATGGCATTGAACAAGGTTAAGATGATATTGGACCCCGATAAGGTGATGAATCCGGGCAAACTTTGTTTCTAAGCAGAATTATTTAACGGATGAATCTAAGGAGGATAAGCAATGGCGTTACAAGATTATCGAAATAATATGGAAACGTGTCGCCGGTGCTCGCCCTGTAAGTTCATACCCCTGGAAAAGGTTAAGGGATTTGAGCGCGTCAATGTCTGCCCGAGCATAACCAGGTATGACTTCCATACCTATTCCGGCGGCGGTCGGATGGTCATGGGAGTGGCCATGCTGGAGAAAAGGCTCGACTATTCAGACAAGCTCCTCGAGGTAGTTTATAACTGCCAGATGTGCGGTGCCTGCGACACTTCCTGCAAGTATGCCATGGATATGGACGTCCTGGAGCCGATAAACGAAATCAGGATTAATTGTGTCGAGGGAGGCCACACCAACCCCGCCCTCGATAAGGTCATTAACAGCCTGCGGAAACAGGGCACCATGGTTCCGGGCGCTAAGGTCAAACGCGGCGAGTGGGCAGCGGGACTGAATCTCAAGGATTGCACCAGAGAGAAAGTGGATGTCATCTATCACGTCGGCTGCCAGACGAGTTTTAACAAGGATATGTGGAAACTCGCCAGGGCCACCGTCAAGCTCCTGCAGAAAGCCGGCGTTAATTTCGGCATCGGCGGAGAAAACGAGACCTGCTGCGGTGGTCGGGCCTATCAGATGGGCTATAAGG
The DNA here is from genome assembly GCA_041489355.1 of Dehalococcoidia bacterium. Lineage (GTDB taxonomy): Bacteria > Chloroflexota > Dehalococcoidia > Dehalococcoidales > RBG-16-60-22 > JBGPRB01. The sequence continues at coordinate 11,376 of JBGPRB010000075.1, read as the reverse complement.
CTGATTTCTTAAACCAGGCTAAAAAGAATATGGAGATGATTAAGAAATCGGGCGCCAGGACGCTGGTGACCGGCTGCGCCGATGGCTATAACGCCTTCAAGGTGCTTTATGACAAATTCGGACTGAGGGGCAAACTGGAAGTGCTGCACATTACGGAGTACCTTGCCCGCCTGATAAAAGAAGGCAAAATTAAGCCGAGGAAAAAAGTAGATGTTACCGTCACCTATCATGACCCCTGTTATCTTGGCAGGCTGGGAGAACCTTACATACACTGGAAAGGGAAAGAGATTGTCGGGGAAATTCGTACGTTCGACCCGCCTAAAGAATACCGGCGGGGACTGTATGGCGTCTACGAACCGCCGCGCGATGTTCTCAAGAGTATCCCCGGACTGAAGCTCGTCGAGATGGACAGGATAAAGGAATATGCCTGGTGTTGTGGGGCCGGAGGCGGCGTTAACGAGACCAATCCCGAGTTTGCCACATGGACGGCTAACGAAAGAATAGAGGAAGCCGGGGCTACCGGGGCTGGGGCAATCGCTACTGCCTGCCCCTGGTGCGAGCAGATTTTCAGCAATACCATTAAAGAAAAGGGCAGTAGCCTCAAGGTGTATGATGTCGTCGAGCTGCTGGAGAAAGCAATCTGAAAGGAGGTCATGAATCATGTCTTTAAAGAGAGATTTTTATAAAGCATTAGAAGATATCCTCGGTCCGCAGTATGTCTCTGATGACCCCGTCATAACCGAGACGTATGCTAATGTTATACGGGCAGGTATGCCGGCGGGGCCCAGGTTTGAAGCCGTTGCCTTGCCCAAGGACACCGAGGAAGTGCAGGCAATCGTCAAGCTCTGCAACAAGCACAGGGTTCAGTATAAAGCATCCAGCACCGGCTGGCTTTACAGCGACCCCGCCGGTCCCAATTGCATCAAGCTGGACCTCAGACGCATGAACCACATCATAGAAATCAACGAGAAGAGCATGTACGCCGTGGTTGAACCTTACGTTATCGGCGCCCAGCTTCAGGCTGAACTGATGAAAAGAGGGCTCAACTGCAACCTCACCGGCGCCGGCGCCAATTGCTCCGCCCTGCCCCTTGCCGCCCATGTCAATCTCGGTCATCTCAGCCAGAGCGGCAGCTACGGCGAGAGAAACATCCTGGCCATGGAATGGGTAACCGGCGATGGCGAAATCGTCAGGTTCGGCTCGCTGGGCTCGCTGGATGAGTGGTTCTGCGGCGATGGCCCGGGGCCGTCTCTGCGCGGCATCATACGGGGTAATACCGTGCCGTTGGGAGGACTCGGCGTATTCACCAAGGCAGCGCAGAAGATATATCACTGGCCGGGACCATCCACTTTTCCCATCGAGGGGATATCGCCGGACTACCGGCCCAGCTACATACCGTCCGGTTTCATGATTCGCTATTTTTCCTTCAAGACGCTGGACGCGATGATTGACGCCGTGCTCAAGATTGGCGAAGCCGAAATCGGGTTCGAGCTGATGTGTTTCAATGCCGCCATGATGGCTTCCAACCTGGCCACGAAGAACATGGAAGAAGAGATTGAAATCTATAATCAGTTCAAAGATTCGGTACTGGGGCCGGGCTTCATGGTTATCATCGCGGCTAATTCTCCGAGGGACTTTGAGTTCAAGAAGCGGGTATTGCAGCAAATCATCGAGGAGACCGGAGGGAAGTCTCTGGCCGCAGCCGAAGACCCCAGGAACGAAGGCGGCTTCATATGGCGCTTCATCAGAGTCTGCGGCTCCATTAAAGAGACGGGTCGGGTTTTATCACCGCAGGCAGGCATGGTCGGCGGCACCGATGTCTTCCCTCTCATGAGTTACTTTATTAAAAGTACAACCAAAATTAAAGAGAGGCTCATCAAAGAGGGCATGCTGTTCGATGACGGCACGTCTCCTTTCATACAGTCGATTGAACACGGGCATACCGGGCACGGCGAAATACTCGCCCGAATATCTCTGAGGGCTAAAGACCCAAGGGCAGTCCAGAGGCAAATCGGCATGGGTTCAAATGAAATTTCTATTAAAGAGCACTTCGGCGTACCGCACCATGTCTGGAGCGATGCTGTCCATGATATGTACGGACCGACTTCCAGCAACTATCACCTGTGGTTGAGGAAGATAAAGAAAACGTTTGACCCTAATGAAGCTTCGGAGTCCTCTACCTATATCACGGCGAAAGAATAGTTTGAACTTTAGAGCGTAACCATGCATGCGAGAGGGGGTTCTTCTCATGCGGAAGACCCCCTCTGGGGTATTATGGCATTTATTATTTCACCTCAGTCAGCAGCAATTCTGGCCGGACTGTTTCCAGCTCTTCTTTCCGCACGATATCCACCGATAGTAATGTCCCGCAATCGGTACATGAATACTCTATCATGGAAAAAGAGGGGTCGGCGCAGAAATCGTTGACCGGAGATAGAAAGTTTATCGGGATAGGTTGCGACCTTGCCATGTATTCACGCATGTTTTCACTGGTAAAGCATATCGGTGTGCCGCAGGAGCTACAAAATATAACCGGAGAGCCTTGTCTGGATTCAGGCACTCTTACCTCAAGGAAATCGGAGACTACTTGCGTTGTTTTCAGGTCTTTATATTCGATTCCCTGAGCTTTGAGCTTCTCGATAATATCCTTCTCCCGCATGGCTTTTCTTTCCTTGCGTTTAGCCAGTATTTCTTCCCTCAAACGGGCCGTTTTAGCCTTATCCACGCTCATCCGGGCGTTCCTGAAAACAACACCGTACACCCTTCTGGCAACGTCTCGACTGACCATGCCATTGACGACATCACGGCGCACCAGCTCGGGGTTTCTCTTTAGCGGGTCGCCGTAGCCGCCGCCTCCGGATTCCATGGTTACGGCAACATCGCCGGATACCATCTGGATATTGGCTTTAGCCTGTAATATCTCCGTAGCTGCCGGCTGTATCTCGTTCATGCTTGTGGGAATGATGCCGTTCTTGAAAAGTTCGAGTATGTTTGAATTACGCAGGACTATATTGGCATTTATGCTGGAAGGGTAACCGCCGAAAAGCCCCCGGCCGCTGGGTGCGGAAACGCCTGCGGAAACATAAACACAGGTAAGGGGCTTGGATGTGCTTAGAGGTGTATAGGCAAACTCCAGGCCGACGCCCCCGCGGTACATGCCGTGACCGCTTGTGTCGGGGCAATAGCGCCGGTATATCTGAAGAATCGGCTGGACATATTCATTGGTCTCAACATTCGGGATAGCGGCACGCAGCGAGTGTATCATACCACCGCACTCGATACCGTCGCTAAAAGTGCGGGCGCCGCCCCCGCCGGCGCCCCCATCCGGGAAGCCATCCACGTAGCTTTGACCGCGCGGGTCCAGCCCTGAGGTGAAAATCCCTGTCAGATATGGCTGCCAGCATGCCTGTGCTTCCTCTTTATAGGCTCGACTGCAGCAGAGCATCTTGGCGATGGCATTGGCGGCGACATGCTGCGTGGCATGTGCTCCCTGCAGTGAGGCCATGCTGCAGCCGGCGGGAAAGGTGGCATTATTTATCGTTCCTTCCTCGGATATTATTTCCACGATGTCTTCCAGGGCTCCGGTGCTCCATGGCAGGTCATAGCAGAGCATCGCCAGGAGCGGTCCCAGCACTCCCCCCCGCAGCCCGGAAAAAGTGCAGTTTATCGAGCCTGTGGCTTGCTTGTCGGTGCCGGTGAAATCGAAAGTCAGCCTTGTCCCTTTCTTGGTAAGCTTTACGACGAGCTTATAGACCTGATTCGTAATTCCATTGTGGTCGAGATAGCCGTACTCCCACCAGGAGCCATCCGGAATCTCGCGCAGCCTGGATTTCACGACGAAATTCGTATGGTTGATGACCTGTTCCAGTAAATTGACAAAAGTACCCCTGCCGTATTCCCGGATGATTTCATAAAGGCGGCGCCGGGTCATAATTTGTGAGCTTACCCGGGCCTTCATATTCAAATAATTCTTCTCCGGTATCCGGCAGTTGCGCCTGAGTATGGAGTAGATATCATGCTGGAGGGTGTCCTGCCTGACAATCTTTATCGGGGGGTAAAGGGGGGCTTCCTCGAAAGTCTCTCTCGCCCCGACGACCCAGCTCCCGGCTACTGGCCCTCCCACGTCCATATCGTGCATCACGATAGCCGTCCAGCAGATGATTTCGTTCTCCCAGAAAACGGGCGCCGCCAGGACGCCGTCATTGGCATGCAGTGCGCCGCACCAGGGGTCGTTGGTGAAAAACATATCGCCGTCCTGGATATCTTCGCCGAACCTCTCCCTGACGGATTTGACCACTATCTCCAGGGGAATGGCATGGTGGCCGATGTACACTCCGGTGAACACGCCCTTACCGGCGGCGGTCAGTATGCCGATGTTGAAATCGAATGTTTCGTATATCGCCGGTGAGCCCGATATCCTTGCGGCGATAGCGCCCTGCTCGTCGTTTATCGCCCATAGTCGGTGGCGAAGGACTTCGAACGTTACCGGGTCGACCTTGCCGGGTTTTATATTTTCACGAGACATTCTAAGCCTCCTGAACTGAAGTTACACTTGTAAATTTATGCCCGTCAGGCTGATAGTCCCCAGAGAGTCCACCTCTCCCTTATACCCCGGCGGTATCACGATGGCATCGCCGTACCTTTCTACGATTGATGGACCGGTCAGCAAATCGCCGGCGCCCAGGCTATTGCCGTCGAAGATGTCTGTGTCCATTTCTGCCAGTTGCCCTTTTCTCTCAAAAAAGGCCTGGCGTTTCCCCTTCGATTTAATCTCGGCCATTGCCCTTCCGGAGCTCTCCGGGATAGTGTCCTCCACAACCAGGTGATAGTACCTTCCGACCACTTTACAGTTGATAATTTCTGTGCCGGCTTCCCTGGCCTCGGTGCCGGTGCCGTAAATTTCACTGTACTTATTTTCAAACCTCGGAATGATGACATTTTCCAGGATTTCGGGTGAGATATCGTCTTCTTTAATTTCCACTTCGATTTCATGTACCTGCATGTTATACCGCATGGTTATTGATTTTACCAGCTCGATTTCTGAGGGAGGAATCCCTTCGCTGGAAAACTGGGATAATATATTACCGGATAACGATTTTATGGTATCATTGAGCCCCCGGCAGTAGTCTCCGGGGTACGGACTCCCCCTCCGGCGGGAGACCATGGCGTAATGAGTAATCGGGCTGGTCAGGATGCCGAAGGCGGAGAAAACGGTCGCGTTCGGCAGGACATATATTCTTTTAGCCTTGACATCGGCGCTGTAGAAAGCGACGTGTGTTGGTCCCGCCCCGCCGTAGGCAATCAGCGAGAAATTCCTGGGGTCGAAGCCCCTTTCCACCGTGCATTTCCTTATCAGGTCGGCCATCTGGGCGTTCATTATTTTAAAAATAGCGTGCGCTGTCTCGACTACATCCTTTTTCATCCTTTTAGCCAGTCCGGATAATGCCTCTTCCGCCTTTTTCTTATCGAGCTTCAGGGCCCCGCCGAGGAAATAGTCCGGATTGAGATAGCCCAGAACGAGGTCGGCATCGGTTACAGTGGGTTCCCGTCCGCCTCTACCATAGCACGCCGGCCCGGGGTTGGCACCGGCGCTTTGCGGTCCTACCCGTAAAACATTAGCCACGTCCAGCCAGGCGATGCTGCCGCCCCCGGCGCCGATTGATTTAATGGCAACCTTGGGTATCCTGAACCTGTATTTTTCGATTACCGGCTCGTCCTCAAGCTGTGGCTCGCCCCCGTAAATCAGCCCCACATCAAAGGATGTGCCGCCGACATCGGTGCAGATAAGGTTCGGCTCTTTATATTTCTTCCCCAGCCACTTCCCGCCCATCACTCCCCCCACCGGCCCCGAATCGACCGTCAGGACGGCCCGTCTCACGGCGTCTTCAACATAGGTGGTGCCGCCTTCGCACTGCATCGACAGTAAGGGTCTGGTATAGCCGGCGTCGGATAGCTTCGACTGAAGGTTTACCAGGTAATCCTTGACCTTCGGACCTATATAGGCGTTGATTACGGTGGCGGTGGCACGCTCGTACTCGCCGAAGGTCGGGCTTATCTCCGAGGATATGGAACAGTATACGTCCGGCAGCTTTGCCTCCAGCGCCTTCTTGATTTCCTGTTCGTGCCCGGGATTCATAAACGACCATAACAGACAAACCGCCACGCTCTCGACGCCTTTGGCCGAAAGTTCTGCTACCAGCTTGTCCAGCTCTTCGACTTTCAGTGGGACGAGTACCTCCCCGTTCCAGGTGACCCTTTCGGTAACTCCGAAGACCAGGTCCCGGGGAACGAGCGGCGGCTCGGCCCTATTGAGCCTGGAGGTATGGATTATTTCCAGCTCGGTCAGGCCGGCCACCTTCTGGCTGATTTTCCCGATGAGCAGCATATCTTCATGGCCCCTGGTGGTGATGAAAGCCGTCCTGGCTCCGGTACGCTCGATAATGGCATTGGTGCCTATCGTGCAGCTGTGAAAGAAGGCGTCACAGGCGGAAAGAAGTCTCTCGACCGTAAGTCCCATTGTTTTACACCCCGCCGCCAGGGCGTCCAGCACGCCGATGGAGGGGTCATGAGTGGTGGTGAGAGCTTTAGAGATGGTACTCCGCCCCTTATTATCGATAATAACGCAGTCGGTAAAAGTCCCCCCGATGTCAATGCCAACCTTATACATTATCGAACGCTTCCCGAAAGGTTCATCATTTAGTTAATTTTTTCCAGGCAAAACTGGGCGAATAGCCTGGCCTGGGAGGCTATATGTTCGTTGGCGGCATACTGGTAAAGTTCCTCCCCCCTCGCCACTCTGAGCTTTTTAAGCTCCGTTAAAATTATCGCGTACACCTCGGGAGCAATCTTCTCGGGCCTGCCTTCCCTCACGTACCTGGTGCCGATGTCCAGAAGCTGCTGCATTTTATCGATGGAACGTTGCATCACCTCTCTGGGTCTGTCACAGATTCCGTAATGGCCCAGGTAGAGGTACTTGATTGGCAGGTCAATGACTTTTTGAATTGATTTAATACCGTCCCGGTGGTCCGAATTAGGTGGATTGAGGGCATAGTGTGCATCGGCGTCCTGCAGGTAATTGCCGACCAGGTCATTAATGAAAAGTCCCTTGTTTTTCTCTTCGAACAGGACAATGCCGTCCGGCTGGTGCCCCGGTGCGTAAATAACCCTTAATCTCTCGCCATTACCCAGGTCGAACACATCGCCGTCATTCAGCCGCCGGATGCGGGCCGCTGGTACAGGCTCCATTTCACCAATTTTTGCCTGCATCCTGGGCGGAAGCGCCTTTTTCCGGACAGCCAGCTCGATGGAAGGGTCGATTAGTTGTTCTACTCCCAGGGGATGGATATAAACCTTCGCCCCGGGATTTTCTTTGAGTATTGGCGCTACGTTGCCGCTATGGTCCGGGTGTGAGTGGGTAATAAAGATATGGGATATATCGTTGACGGAAAACCCGTGTGCCCTGATGCCGGCTAGCACCGTATCAATTTGGCTTGGCAGGCCGGTATCGATTAGAGCGATTTCTTTACCTGCCACTATATAGGCTGACATGTACTTGTCAAAATCGAACATTTTCGTATCAATTACATAGATGTTATTGAGACGCTCATCCAGGCTCATAGACGCCTCCTTCCGTATAAAATTTAAATCGGGGAGTAATTTCTGCCATGAATACTATATATTACCGTATCGGGGAATAACAAATAAAATGGCTGATAATATCTATCCTGTTTATACTATTGCCTCAGTCTGCTTGTTGAGTACTAATTACTTCGCCAGAGCCGTGGGAGAAGTCCCCGCCTTTACCCCTGATGGTGGTGAAGCAAACATATCTATTGAACAACTGTGCTGCATCAAATTTTAATATTTATCTAACGTTGTCATGAGTGCTTTTCTGTTTCCTTAGATCACCCCGTATTTTTTGTGTAGCTATTGTGTCAACCTCGAACGATTGAGGGTCAATTAACACTCCGTAATCCAGCCGCGCGCTCGCCACCGATACGTAACCGTTGATAACGTCCCGTCGTACTTTTTCAACTTCCCTTTCCAGCGGATTCCCATACCCGCCCCCGCCGCCGGCAGTGGCTATCACTCTACAACCTTCTTCCAGCTGCATGCCTGAAGTCTTGAGTACTTCAAATTCGTTTCCATCCTTTGGCTGAACAACTGAGTAATTTCTCAGGCCCTCTTTTCCGCCGTCGATACCCCAGTGCGGCGCCTTCCCCTTTTCGATAAAAGCAAAAAGCGTTGCTGGAGAAAGCAGTCGGATTTGCATTCGCGAACCCAATCCGCCTCTATATTTTCCGCCGCCGCCACTGTCCTGTACGAGCTGATAACTTTCTATAACCATGGGGAAGTTCGATTCCGTTAACTCTAAAGACCCTCCCGAACCGCCGCCGGAACCGGCAATAGAATGGTGCGAAGTGCAATTATCACCGTCCGATGAAAAGTCGGCTCCGTTCCCGATGGCGGCGCTTGAGAGAGTTGCCCAGTGTCTCTCCGTATTGGGGTCGACGCCGAAAAATCCCATGCCGCAGACATCGCCGCCGGAACTGGCGGGAATTCTCTCCGGAAGGACCTTATACAGCGCTTTATTAATAAGTTCCAGTATCGTCGAGGCTACATTACCACATAGAAAGCAAGGCGCGGTGGGGCCGGCATTATACACACAGCCTTTGGGAGCGATTACGGTGATGGGTCGGTTGGAACCTTCGTTAGCTGGCAGTTCCGGGTTGGTTAATGCCTTCACCGCCATTCTTGCCGCGGATAGAGTAGTGACCCACAAACCGTTCATGGGACCTTTTTGCTCCGGGTCCGAGCCGGTGAAATCTATGGTGATATTGCTTCCTTTAACCGTTACCGTTACCTTGATTTTTATCGGTTTATCGAGGTCGATTCCATTGCTGTCCATAAAGTCTTCCGCCGTCCAGGTGCCGTCGGATATCTTTTCGATAGCCAGCCTGGTAATGCGTTCACTGTAGTCGTACATTTCTTTAACGCACGCATCTATCGTCTCGACGCCGTATTTTTCCAGTAGCTCGGCAACCTGCTTTTCACCGAAATGACAGCCGGCAATCTGGGCCTGAATATCTCCCCACACCTGCTCCGGAGCTCTGGAGTTCCATTTGATAATTTCCAGGATTTCCGGCTGCAGCTTGCCTCCCCGGTAAAGCTTAACCGGTGGTATACGCAGGCCTTCCTCATAGATATTCGTGGCGTCCGTAGGATAGGTGTTTTTAGCGCCGACGTCCTGCCAGTGCGCCTTGCTGGTCGCGTAGCCAAATAGTTTATTTCTGAAGAAAATGGGGGTAAACAATACTGCATCCGAGGTATGGTTGCCGGTAAACTCCGGCACCGTAGATATAATTACATCACCAGGTCCGATATTTTCCTTACCGATATAATCTATGCAGGATTTAGTGGCAGGACTTGAGCTGCTCAAAAAAAGAAGGATGCCCTTTTCTGATTGTGTAATGATGCCTGCATCAGCATCGAGAACAGCAAAAGAGCAATCCATTATCGTGCTGAGAAAAGATGAAACGCCGCAATGAGCCGCCGTCTCTATCATGCCGTTGGCGATGGAGATTAGCCTGTTTCTCACGACGGCAAACGTAATCGGGTCTACCTTCGGCATTTAAGCACCTCCCGTGTGAATAATCAGGTTACCCAGCTTATCTACCTGCAATATCTGCCCCGGCATGACCACCGTGGTGTGAAACGGCTCTTCTATAATCGCCGGCCCGGTAATAGTATTTCCGCAGGTCAGCTTATTTCTCTCGTAAATCTGAGTGTCGAGAAAATCACCGTCCAGGTATACTTTTCTTTTCTTTTTCACGGCGCTGCGGGGTATCTCTTTGCCTTGTTTGATTTCCGGGACCGGCACGTCCTTAATTTTACCTGTGGCTTTTAACCTGACCCTGGTAGTTATTAAGGGGGCTTCGATGCGATGACCGTACCTGGTTTCATGGAGATGTTCGAAAGAGTCGCCGATTTCTTTTTTGGCGTTTTCCTTCAATGCGCCGCCGGGCACCGGTGTCTCGATGTAATAGTGCTGACCCTCGTAACCCATATCCAGGTACCGGGTAAATTCAATTTTACCTTCAGATATACCTTCTGCGTTAAGTATCTCTCGGGCGCTATTTTCCATCTGTTTATAAATTTCGCCAAGTTCTTGAATATCCATTTTGTTCATCGACCGCGCGTATGCTTGCGCGTAGGTGTGGACGAGATTCATGGTCAATATCCCCCGGGCACAAAAAACCCCTGGGTCAGGCGGCACAATGACGCGCGATATAGACATATCTCTAGCTATGGCTCCGGCGAATATGCCCCCGCCGCCCCCGAAGGCCATGATACTGAAGTCCCTCGGGTCGTAACCCTGTCCGATTAGTATTTCTATGGTAGCCGTGGTCATGTTATTCCTGGCGATTGCCAGTACGCCGTCAGCGGCTTTATTCAGGCTTATGCCCAGCTTTTCAGCGATGGCGTCAACACCTTTTTTTGCCAGGTCAAAGTCCAGCTTTACCTCGCCACCGAGAAAGTAGTCGGGGTCAATCAAACCGTTTACCAGGGCGGCATCGGTCACCGTCGGCTCTTTCCCTCCCAACCCATAAGCCATCGGACCGGGATTGGCGCCGGCGCTCTCCGGTCCTACCGTCAGCAGTCCGGCGGCATCAACCCGGGCGATACTCCCTCCCCCCGCCCCGATACTGAGTATCTCTATACCCGGGTTAAACACCGGGTACCCCATTAATTCGGACTCGTGCCTTTCTTTGTTCACCCCGTCCTTAATTATGGAGACATCGAAGCTGGTGCCGCCCACATCCATGGTAACCACATTTTTCACGCCGCAGAGCCCGGCCAGGTAAGCGGCGCCGGCCGCACCGCCCACCGGCCCTGACGAAAGGCTGCACAGGGGTTTCTCTCTGGCGGCTTCAATGCCCAGTACCCCGCTGGGACCCAGCACCAGCAGCTGCCCGCCGAACCCCATATCTTTCAGGTTTTCGTTCAGACGGCTGACATATCCCACGAAAGCCTTTCCCATGTAGGCGCTGATAATCGTGGTGTTAGCTCTTACATTCTCTCCAACTTCTCTGGCTACCTGGTGGCTGAGTGAGACGTCCACCTCGGGCCATACCTCGCTGATTATTTCGCCTATCTGGCGCTCGTTTTCCGGGTTGGCGTAAGAGTGCAGCAGGCAGACAGCGATAGACTCCACCCCGTCATCTTTCAGTTTCTTGACAACTTCCTTCACCTCTTCCTCATTGATTCTTTCCGTTATTTCACCCGTATATCTGGTGCGTTCACTCACTCCTCGCCGGAGATATCTGGGCACCAGCGGTTCCGGTTTTTTCCACAGGTAGTTGTAAACATCTTTTC
>JBGPRB010000074.1:0-12498 GCA_041489355.1 Dehalococcoidia bacterium | reverse complement strand
TCTTCATCTTTACCTGGCGATGGACCTGAAACCTGACCCTCTCCAGGCTGAGGATACCGTCGGAATCGAGCTGATTCGCGTGCCCGTGGCGCAGATTCCCGACCTGTTGGCTTCGGGTAAAATCCAGGATGCCAAAAGCTTCGCCGGCCTGCTGTATTTTCTTGAATACCGCAAGACGCATTAGATATGCCGTTCCTGTCATTGCGAGGAAGTCCCGATATTATCGGGACGACGAAGCAATCCCTATCTAAAGCCTTGAAAGTTCCATTGCATTTTCTGCAAAATTATCTTGTTAAAAAAGGGGAGTGCGCAGTGAGAGGGTTTACCCTGAGCGTACCGAACGGGGGCGCAAGCCCCCTCTCATAAAATTCTCCCCCTCTTCAACAAATCTATCTCGCGATGTAGTCTATGTTACGGGTTGGAGAGGGGGACATCGGGGGTGAGGTTGAAAAATCATCCCCGCACCACCTTATCCGACTGCGCAAAAACGTGAGTCTGACCCTAGTGTTCCCACCGCAATCGCCGGCCCCCCATGAGGTGCATGTGCAGGTGGGGCACTAGCTGCCCCGCGTCCGCCCCGCTGTTAATGGTCAAACGATATCCCTTATCGGCCAACCCTTGCTCCCTGGCAACTTTGTTAGCCACCGCCACCATCTTCCCCATCAGCGGCGTATCGGCATCGGCCATGTGCGCCAGCGAAGGTATGTGTTTCAGCGGAACTACGAGCAGGTGCACGGGTGTTAAGGGATTAATATCGGGGAAAACAAAGACATCCTCGTCTCTATAGAGGATTTTCGATGGTATTTCCCCGCTGGCAATCTTACAGAAGACACAGTCCGTCTTGCTCTGTTTGGGGCTCAACTGCCTTACCCCCTGTATTTTGTTTGCTAATCCCTCTCCCTCGACGGGAGAGGCTAGGTGAGGGTGCTGATTCCCCTCACTCTAATTCTCTATCGCCAGGGGAGAGAGTATTCTATCTTAATAGTGCCCCGATATTATAAATCAATCCAGGTCTTGGGGGCTCCGGGCGGGCTCGGTGGTCCCTTCATATCCATGACGGTAGCTTTGCCTTTCTTCAAGATAAAAACACCGACGTAGTCCCACCCATCCTTTTCCACCCCCGGTTTGTAAAATGGGCGTTTTTCCGTTATTTCCTTTTTGATTGCCAAATCCGTCACCTGCTGCATCCGACCGCTGACCCTTAACTGGATACTGCCGGTGTGATAACATAACTCGGTTTCAGGATTTTTGACCAGTTGTTTGTAAACGTCTTTAGGCGTTTGCATGGAAAAGATAATGCCGTTTTCGTCCGCCCGGTACGTTCCCATGGCGCGAACGTGCGGTTTATTGCCTTCCACGGTGGCCATATAAGCTGTCGGGTTAGTAGTGATGAATGCCAGTATTTCTTTTTTGTCCATAACGATACTCCTCCGTTAATGAATATTGCAGGGGAAATTCTAACATACACGCCGGATTACTTCAACGTTATTATATCTATATTTTATTTAAGATATCTTCGAGAATTCTCACTACTTCATTAATATTGGGATTATTCGTTTTTAGTAGTTGTAAAGCTTTTTTCACTTTGCTGTGAACTTCCACTAAATTAGACCGGTATAACGATGCTTCTTGTCTTGCATTTATCATTCCCCAAGTACTTCTATTATTATACATCCATCCTCCTTTTATCCCATCTTCATTTTCTTGATCACCGCATCTGCCACCTGCTTGGTGCCCACGGCTGACGGGTCGTCCCGGCGCGACTTCATGTCGTAGGTGACGCTCTTGCCTTCGGCGATGACCGCCGCGATGGACTTTTCCAGTCGGTCGGCGGCTTTAACCTCGCCGATATGGCACAGCATCATTACCCCGGAAAGCATCATGGCCATCGGGTTGACCCTGTTCTGTCCCGTGTATTTCGGCGCGCTGCCGTGTGTCGGCTCAAAGAGGGCAATCCCTTCGCCGATATTAGCGCCGGGGGCCAGTCCCAGACCCCCCACCAGCCCCGCGCAGAGGTCGGAAATAATGTCCCCGTAAAGATTGGGAGCGACGATGACGTCATACTCCTGCGGCCTTCTCACCAGCTGCATGCACAGGTTATCGATGAGGGCGTCCTGGAACTCGATGTCCGGGTACTTTTGAGCTACTTCCCGCGCCACCGAGAGGAAAAGTCCGTCGGAGAATTTCATGATATTTGCCTTATGTGTGGCGGTCACTTTCTTCCGTTTATACTTGCGGGCGTACTCGAAGGCATATTTCACGATGCGCCGTGTGCCGGACTCCGTAATCATCTTGATGCTCAGGCCGGAATCCAACCTGATGACATTGCCCTTCCTGCTGTTGATAAAGTCGATAAGCTCCCCGGCTTCTTGAGTGCCCTTCTCGAACTCGACCCCCGCATAGAGGTCTTCCGTGTTCTCCCTGATGATAACGATATCAACGTCCTTATATGGAGAAGGGACGCCGGGGTAGGTTTTGCAGGGGCGGACGCAGGCATAGAGATCCAGGCTCTTGCGCAGGGCGACGTTAACGCTGCGGAAACCGGTACCCACCGGTGTCGTTACCGGCCCTTTAAGAGCGACTTTATTTTTCCTGATGGACTCCAGCACGGAGTCGGGCAGGGGAGTGCCGTACTTTGCCATGACCTCGGCTCCGGCATAGGCCAGTTCCCAGTTGAATTTAACCCCCGTTGCCTCCAGTACCCGCGTGGTCGCCTCGGTAATCTCTGGCCCCACCCCGTCTCCTGGTATGAGTGTGATGTTATAAGTCAATCGTCTTTTCCTCACTTTTTAAAAGGTGTCATTCTGAGGAAGCCCGATGCAATCGGGCTGACGTGAGAATCCGTAATCCCTTAAGCGGATTCTTCGCTTTGCTCAGAATGACAATATTATTTACAACTTAATATCCCTGTGCTTTTGTATATACGGTATCAGCCCGCCCTCGTCAAGAATCTTGAGCATGACATCGGGAATTCTGCCGAAGGTCAGCACGCTGCCGTTGGTCTTATCCCTGACCGTCCCCCCGGAAAGGTCTACCTCCAGTTCGTCCCCATCGTCAATCTTGTTGGTGTTGCATATCAGCACGGGCAGCCCCAGGTTAATGGCGTTTCGGAAAAATATCCTGGCTACGCTTTTCGCAAGTATCGCGCTCACTCCTGCCATCTTTATCACCAGCGGGGCGTGCTCTCGACTCGACCCCAGCCCGAAGTTGCTCCCGCCGACCACAAAATCCCCCGGCTTAACTTTTTTCACGAAATTCACATCAGCATCTTCAAGGACATGCTTGGCAAGCTCCGGCAGGTTGCTGCGCAGGTGCGCATACCGGCCCGGTATGATGTGGTCGGTGGAAATGCTGTCCCCGAACTTATGGGCTTTACCCCTGAGCACCTACATAACCTCCCGGGGGTCGGTAATTTTGCCGGTCAGCGCCGAGGCTGCCGCCGTGGCCGGACTGCCGAGGTAAATAAAGCTCTTGGGATTGCCCATCCTCCCCTCGAAGTTGCGGTTGGCTGTGGAAAGGCACGCCTCCCCATCTCCCAGCGCCCCCTGGTGGAGACCCAGGCACGGACCGCATCCGGGCGGCAGGACGATGGCTCTGCTTTCGACGAAGTCTGAGATGTAGCCTGCCTTGATGGCATCCAGTAGCACCCGCCGTGAAGCCGGGGCGATTATCAGCCGGACGCCTTTGGCCGGTCTCTTCCCTTTTAGAATTTCGGCGGCCACTTTGAGGTCTTCCAGTCGGCCGTTGGTGCAGGTGCCGATGACAACCTGCTGTATCGTGGTTCCCTTGAGCTCCCTGGCTAAAGCCGTGTTATCGACCGTATGGGGACGGGAAACAGTGGGTTCGAGTTTGCTGGCGTTGATTCTGATTGTCTTTTCATATACAGCGTCGGCATCGGCGCTTAGCGGTTTATAGTCTTTGCCCCGCCCCTCAGCTTTCAGGTATTCGTGCGTTACCTCATCCGACGGGAAAAGTCCCACCTTCGCCCCCGCCTCCACCGCCATGTTGGCGATGGTGAAGCGACCGCTCATGTTCATCTTTTTAATCGCATTCCCGCAGAATTCCAGCGATTTATATGTAGCCCCGTCTGCGCCTATCTTGCCGATTAAATGCAGAATGAGGTCTTTGGCGCTGACGCCTTTCTGGAAATTTCCCGTAACCTCTATTTTGAACGTCTCCGGCACGCGGAACCATGTTTTCCCCAGCCCGAAGGCCAAGGCTACGTCCGATGAGCCCATACCGGTGGCGAAAGCCCCCACCCCCCCGGCGGTTACCGTATGCGAGTCCGCCCCGACGATGACATCACCCGGCCGGGCATAAGCTTCGGCGACTATCTGGTGGCAGACGCCGTCACCCACTTCCGAGAGGATACAGCCGCTCTTCCGCGAGAAGTCACGCAGCAATATATGGTCGTTGGAAAGGGCGCTGTTGGGGCTCGGCGCCGCGTGGTCGATAAATAAAATTGTCCTCTTAGAGTTCGCCAGCTTACCCATCCCGCTCGCCTGGTATTGCCTGACGGTCAGCGGCCCCGTGGTGTCCTGCACAAAGCTAAGGTCTATTTTGGCGATAACGATATCCCCGGCGCTGGCATCGGTGCCGGACTTCTTACTCAGTATTTTTTCCGCTAATGTTTTGCCCATGAAGGGTCTAATCTCCCCTCTTATTTACGGCTTATTACTTTTTAAAATAAAGTTAAAGCGAATTTGCACTTTATATTATACTTTAAAATTGTTTATTACAACCCATCCCCGACCCCCTTCCCTTGCCAAGGGAAGGGGGAGTTAAGTAAGAGAGGGGGGCGAAGCCCCCCTCTCAAAATCTCTTCCCCCTCTCCGTCGACGGAGAGGGGGATAAAGGGGGTGAGGTTAACCTTTCTCTACATCGGGATATTGCCGTGCTTCTTGGCCGGGCGGGTCTCTTTTTTATTCTGCAATGCCTCCAGCGCCGCGATTATCTTCGGTCGTGTCTCGCTGGGCTGGATAACCGCATTGATATATCCCATTTTTGCGGCGACGTACGGATTATAGAGCAGCTCCCGGTACTCGGCTATCTTTTCCTGCTCTTTAGCCTTGGGGTCCTCCGCTTTATCGATTTCGGCGCGATGGATAATGGCCGCCGCCGCTTCCGCTCCCATCACGGCGATTTCCGCCTGCGGCCAGGCCATAGTGAAATCCGCCCCAAGCCCCTGGCTGCACATGGCGATGTATGCCCCGCCGTAAGCCTTGCGGGTAATCAGGGTAATCTTGGGCACGGTGGCTTCGGCATAGCACCATAAAAGCTTGGCGCCGTGCCGGATGATGCCTCCCCACTCCTGGTGGCTGCCGGGGAGGAAGCCGGGGACATCGGCGATGGTGAGCAGCGGGATGTTGAAAGCGTCGCAGAAGCGGATGAACCGCGTGGCTTTATCCGAGGCGTTGATATCGAGGCAGCCGGCTAAATAGCTGGGCTGGTTGGCGATGATGCCGATGACCTGCCCGTTCATCCGTGCGAAGGCGGTAATCATGTTCTGGGCGTACTGCCGCGAAGGCTCCAAAAATTCTCCGTCATCCACGATAGCTTTAATGACATCCTTCATGTTGTAGGTCTTATTCGAGTTTTCCGGCAGAATATCGTTTAAAGCGGCATCGGCTCGGTCGCTCGTATCGGTGGATTTAACGTATGGCGGTTTCTCCTCATTGCTCGATGGCAGGTAGCTCAGGAGCTTCTTAATTTCTTCGATGGCCTGTTTATCGTTGTCGCAGGCGAACTGGTTTACACCGCTTTTGGTGCTGTGTGTCATGGCGCCGCCGAGCTCTTCGTTGCTTATCTCCTCACTGGTGACGGACTTTACCACGGCCGGGCCGGTGATGAACATATAGCTCGTTTTCTTGACCATGAAAACGAAGTCGGTCATGGCCGGTGAGTAGACGGCGCCCCCCGCCGCCGGCCCCATGATGGCCGATATCTGCGGAATGACCCCGGAGGCGCCGGAGTTGCGGAAAAAGATGTTGGCGTAGCCGTCTAGGGCGTTGATGCCCTCCTGGATGCGCGCCCCCCCGCTATCGATAAACCCGACCATCGGGACTTTCATTTTCATGGCGAGGTCCATGATGCGGCATATCTTCCTGGCGTGCATCTCGCCGAGGGTGCCCCCACGGGCGGTGAAGTCCTGGGCGTAGGCGCAGACGGTGCGTCCGTTTACTTTCCCGAAGCCCGTGATAACGCCGTCGGCCGGGATGGACACCTTGTCCATGCCGAAGTTGCTGGAGCGGTGCTGGACGAACAGGTCGGTCTCCTGGAATGTGCCCCTGTCAAAAAACAGGTCGAGCCTTTCCCGCGCCGTCAGTTTGCCGGACTCGTGCTGTTTCTGAACGTTTTTTTCGCCTCCCCCGGTTTTGAGCTCAGCTTCGAGTTTGGCCAGTTTTTCAGATTCTTCTCTCAAATCAGCCTCACCTCACAGGTATAAATTGAAACAAGTTAATGATAACATAACGACTTTTCACGGGCAAATGAAAGCAGTAATAAGAAATGTTTTTAATGTCATTCCCGCGAAAGTGGGAATCCAGGTGAGAAGTGAGCCTTTATTAACGTAGCCACCAAAATAGTTTATGAAACCAGGTTTTTGTTAAAGGCTTTTGCTCCGGAGGTAGTCCCTGTAACTCCATTAATCTGTCTACCGTTTTTCGCCACAAGTGCCTGCTCAGTGCTTCTCTGCGTGTCAACCATCTTTTAAACGTCAAATCGTATTCACGCTCGATTCTTCTTCTTCGGTTCAGGATGGTAATCCTGACCAAGTGCTGGTTAATGTGCGGTTTTTCTTTTTTATTAATGTAATGCCATATATCCTCAAACTGTCGGTCAATATCCTTCATCGCTATTGTGGTATGAAACCAGTAGTCACCTTCGTTATCCCAAGGCTGACGGTCATCTCTTTTTACTATCTTGTTTAGCTCCTCCGCTAATTCTCTCCGCAGGCTCTTCAATTCGGGAGAAGCAGTTATACCAGCAGCTATAACTTTCCCGTTCTTACCATCATGCCTGTCAAAACCATAAACAGCGAATGGTACCAGTGTGTACCTTTTCGCTACCTTTTCTATTCTCGAAAATACATCGCGGAATTCCTTTGTCTGAAATGGTCCGTAGAGCGACATGTGAGGCACCGGCCTATATTTTAAGGCTCCTCTTACCCGGAACCTGCTAGCTACTTCTCCTATTAGGCTTTTAAGGTAATCCTTGGGATAACGATGAAAACGGAATTCGACAAAGAAATAATGCAATCTCATGTGAACCATTCCAAAATCCTATTTACGATACTCATCTGTTTTTGTCTTACATTGCTGCGCTTCTTGTAACTATAATACTTCTCAATTATCTCCTTGGTTACACCTGAAATATTTATTCCAGAACCCAGCTTATAAAAGGCGATATATTTAATTTCATGGTGTGGATGCGGTGTGCCTTTGGCTTTAATCAAGCACACGGTATGGTGATCCCGGAAGTATCCGTGCCCGTGTGATTTGTGTACTCGCCCTCTATGGTGGAAGAGATATTTTGCGTGGTAAGGTTGTAGTCCAGTCTCCTCTCCCAATTCTCTCATTGCCGCTTGCATTCTTGTCTCATGTTTGTTTGCCCCACCGCCAGGCAGGAGGAAAATTTTGCTTCTGCCCGCTGTGACGATAATCCCTTTTTCGGTTTCAACAATTGCTGTTCCTCTACGGCGTTTCTGAATCCTCAAATATTTCTTTCGGCTCATATTTTACTTGTCCCTCAAATGAAATATAGTTAAGCGCGGTAAAGTTATGAGCTTTTGCTACGATGTTTCTTGGAAATAACCTTGTTCTCTCATTGTATTCTTGGGCAACGTGGTTATATTCCAATCTGGTCTGGCGGAGTCTCTTTTCTACTCTAGAATCTCTTTCCATTAGAGATACATGCAGCTTGTCCGCTTTTAAATGTGGGTACTTTTCAAATATAGCCTGAAGCTTTAGATAGTTGTTTTCAATCTCGGTAGCTTGTCTAACCTTTTCATTCAAATCAGCATCTTTTGTCCATCGGCTTCTGGCTTCAATTACATCTTTTAGAGCTTTATATTCATGGATATCGTACTTTTTGGCTATTTGTGCTAGAGCGTGGATATTGTCTAACCTCTCTTGCATGACTACGTCTATATCAGCGAATTTCCGCTGTGCTCTGGTAATCCAGTACTGGAATTTATTGTATACGTTTATCCATGACTTGATTAAAATACCTAGAGTTATAATAATGATGACACCCAACACAATTAAAATAATCGTCGTTATTGTCATAATTTACCCCCTACACTGAAAAATAGTCTTTGTCCTTGATTTTTTTAGGCTTTATTTCGGCTTCAAAATAGCGAATCATCAGCTTAATTGCCTCTTGCTTGGTTTTAAGTTCATGCACAAGTTTATAGACTTCAACAATTTTATCTTCTTCTTTTGATAGGTCTATTTGTATTTTTGCCATATTACCCTCATGTGATGTATTTAAGTTAAATAGGATATCTTAGTATAATATCATATCTTACGATATAACAACATGATATATTTGTCAAGTAGTGTAATTTCTTCGTTTGTTGTTCCCTTTCTTGGAAATAAAAAAAGGGGCTTTCACCCCTCCCATTTTTTATATCTGTCTATCTTTATTGCTACTCCTAATCGCCAGAATACCTCTCCTCCCGCCACGGGTCGCCGTGTTTATGGTACCCCGCCCTTTCCCAGAACCCCGGCTCGTCTTTAGCCACAAACTTGATGCCCGTCACCCACTTGGCGCTCTTCCAGAAGTACAATCTCGGCACCACCAGTCTCACCGGGCCGCCGTGTTCCGGCGTTAGAGGTTTCCCGTCGTGCTTCAGGCCGAACAGCACATCCGGCTGGAAGAAATCATCAAGCGATAGGTTTGTAGTAAACCCTGCCTCACCGCTAACAATCACATATTTCGCCTCCGGCTTTATCTTCACGATATCCTTAATAGCGCCGGTGCTCACCCCCTCCCACACGTTATCCAGCTTGGACCATCCGGTGACGCAGTGGATATCGGAAAATACCTCAACCTGCGGCAGCGATAAGAACTCATCGTAAGTGAGAGTTCGCTCTTCCTCCACCAGCCCCGATATCGTGAACGTCCAGTCCTCGCTCGTGACAGACGGCGCTTTGCCGTAATGCAGCACCGGCCATTTTTCCGTGGCTTTCTGGCCTGGCGGCAGCCTGTCCTTTCTCTGCGTGTCCGGGCTGATAATCTTCTTTATCTCGCTCATCTACGTTCAATATACCACAACATCTTGCCGTAAAAAACCCCTCTTGACGTTTAGATATTAGTATTTAGATATTAGAGTTTCCTAAGACCCCCGAAGGTGCTAAAATATGGTGAAAAATGATGAAAAATACTTTGTCGCCGACGCGCTGTGGCAATATCGAGTTCCGCTGGGGCGAAAAGACCTATGTCATGGGTGTCTGCAACCTCAGCCCGGACTCTTTTTCGGGCGATGGGCTGGGTGACGATATCGAGGCGACGGTCGCCCAGGCAAGGCGCATGGTGTCCGAAGGCGCTGATATCATCGACGTCGGCGGGGAGTCCACCCGACCCGGCACAAAACCCCAGTCCATTGATGACGTTAATGAAGAGTTGAGGCTGGTAATTCCTGCCATAGAGCGGCTGGCTAAAGAAATTTCCGTGCCCATCAGCATCGATACCTATAAAGCGGGCGTGGCCAGCCGTGCTTTGAAGGCCGGCGCCAGCATGATTAATGATATCTGGGGGCTTAAGAAAGACCCCGGTATAGCGCGGGTTGCCGCCAAGGCGGGTGTGCCTGTCATACTCATGGCGAACCAGCGCGACGCCCCACCGAAGGTTGGTATCGTGGCGAAGGTAATTTCCGACCTTGAGGCTGGCATTAAAATCGCTATGGAGGCCGGCGTGGCTGCGGAGAATATTATCGTCGACCCCGGCATCGGTTTCGGCAAGACTTTAGAGCAGAACCTGGAGCTGGTGAATCGACTCGCCGAGCTTAAAGTGCTGGGCAAGCCCATCCTGCTGGGTACGTCCCGCAAATCGATGATTGGCCTGGTGCTGGACCAGCCGCCGGAGAAACGCCTCGAGGGCAACCTGGCGGTGACGGCTATCGGCATTGCCAACGGCGCCGATATGGTGCGGGTGCATGACGTGCGGCAGACGGCGCTTGTCTGCCGGATGAGTGACGCTATAATAAGAAGGGGGGCAATCAGTGAGTGATACAGTTACGGTATATCTCGGTCTCGGCTCGAATCTGGGCAACCGCCAGGAAAACCTCGACCAGGCTTTAAAGCTGCTGGCGCAGCGGATGAGGTTGGGCAAAGTGTCGTCGATATATGATACCGAGCCGATAGGTAACGTCAATCAGCCCCGTTTTTTGAATATGGCCTGCGAGGCGTTCACGCGGCTGTCGCCGGAAGGCCTGCTGGCTCTGGTCAAGGGAATCGAGCAGAAGATGGGACGCTATAGCCGCTCCGGCGAGCCCCGCATCATCGATATCGATGTCCTTCTCTTCGGCGACCAGGTCGTCAACACCCGCGACCTCGTCATTCCTCATCCCCAGATAGCGGAGAGGTCTTTCGTCCTGGTGCCGCTCTCCGAAATTGCCCCGGACGTCGTCCACCCGGTGACGAAGAAAACGATTAAGGAAATGAACCAGGCAATTAAAGAGGTGCAGGGCGTTCTCAAGCTGGACGCCAAGTGACGTTTCTCTATAACGTCATCCCGACGAAAGTCGGGATCCAGTGGTGGGGAGAAGCGAATGTGAAATACGTCCGCTCACCCTGAGCCTGTCGAAGGGTGGTTCGACAAGCTCACCACGAGCGGCTCATGTTAAAGGGGGAAAAGGGGATGTACG
Organism: Dehalococcoidia bacterium; assembly: GCA_041489355.1. Taxonomy (GTDB): domain Bacteria; phylum Chloroflexota; class Dehalococcoidia; order Dehalococcoidales; family RBG-16-60-22; genus JBGPRB01. Next base: position 1,631 of record JBGPRB010000074.1, on the reverse strand, counting down.
AAATATCTGTCGAAAAGCATTTTGAAGCCGCTCACTACCTGCGGGGCTATCAGGGAAAGTGCGAGAACGTGCACGGCCACCGCTATCGCATTGTCGTGAAGGTAAGGGCTGATAAGCTGAATGACATCGGCCTGGCCTATGACTTTACCGATTTGAAGCGCCACCTGAACGGTATCTTAGAGCGCTTCGACCATACCTGCCTTAATGATATTGTACCCTTCGATAAGATAAATCCCTCGGCGGAGAACATCGCTGTAACTATCTATAAAGAGCTCAAGGAAAAGCTTTCCGCCGACCCCACTCGCCCTGAGCCCAGCCGAAGGGTCACCCTCACCAGCGTTGAAGCCTTTAGGCTGACCGCCGTGGAAGCCTGGGAATCTCCGGAGCAGGGCGTTAGCTATCACCCCGATTAGTTTAAAAAAACTCCTCTCCCTTTTGTAAAGGGAGATTGAGAGGGATTTTGCCTTCTTACCCGCTCTGCGGCAGCAGGTTCGGGATGCTCTCCGTAATAGAATAGTTAACATTGCACTTCGGGCACCGCAGCGACCCTGTAATTATCTCCCCTTCTCCCTCCGCCTCCACCTTAAGCTCCAGCGCCCCCTTGCACACCGGGCAGGCCAATATATCTAAAAGTGAGCGTTTCATATCCTGATTATACCATGATTGCTTTTAGGCAAGTTTATGAAACTGTTTCTATTGCCTTCTTATGATTTATTAATAGAGCCTTGAACTTGTCTATACGTGACTTAGCGCCCTCATGTGATTTTGATAGCCAAAGCTCTATTGTTTCTGGGTCATTTACCCAATCTGATAGCTGGTCATTAACACTAATTAACCAATCCAAGCAATTTTCTGCAGTTTTGTAAAATGCTTTATCAGCATCTATATACCTATTAATTACCAGTGTTTCCATTGCTGCAATGCGAAGGCGTACACTAGCACGAGTATGTACTTTAGGTGGTTCTTCACCCCTTGCGAGCGCTTCTTCTCTCATCTTGTTATTTTTATTACACGTATCAATTGCCTCTTTTAAGACAATGATTATGTTTTCGGACTCAGAGATTAGAGCATCCAATTTTCTCAACGATTCATCACGCGCAAGAATCTGATATAGTGTTCCCCGTCCACTGATAGTTTCAAGTACATGGCTATCGGGTATACCTGGATTCTTTAAACAGTCGTCAATGGCTATATCAAATTGGTTTTTAAAATCTTGCATTTTAATATGATCTCCAGGGAAATAAAATAAAGTTCCTTTACCACCCAAGTCAAAAGGTAAATTTGTCCCGTTCTCTGCAATTGTTATTGTGCAATGCTTAAAACTTTGACGGACTCCAAGTTCCCAATACACATTAGGATTCGCATCTGTAAGGTCAGCCACAACAATAGGTGCCGTTACTAAGTCTGTTATTATTTGTCGTAGTATATCACCCCTGAGAGGTGATGAACGTTCGGCAATTAGTGGATGTGTTAATTCAATAAACTGTTTAATACACTTTTCATAGTGTTTAGTCCAATACTCCTCTGTGTGTTTATCATTAGTCTTTGAGAAAGGCATAATCACAAAGCATTTTTGCCTAACTTCTTTTTCTGCCATATAAATCACCCCCTCTTTATGTAAATTATACCAT
>JBGPRB010000073.1:0-12585 GCA_041489355.1 Dehalococcoidia bacterium | reverse complement strand
TCTCGAAAGACTTGGTGAGTGTGTCAATACCCTTCCATTTTTCCAGTTTACCTACGTAGGTGACCACAGGTTGACCGGGCAAATCTTTGGCCGGGATGAATATTTTAGTATCCACGCCATTCGGTACCCATTCCACATCATTAACCCCGAATTTCTTTCGGATTATCGAGATATCATTTTTGGAAACGCTGAACACTTTATCGGCTAATCTGGCCGTAAAATACCCCAGTGTCCTATCGTATATATTCTCTTTGGCCCATATTCTCCGCTGGTGGAAATTGCGACTGTCTCCGGAGAAGTCCAGTCCGCCCCGAAATTGCAGGACGTATCTGGATTCTCTTTTAAATAGCCTGGCCAGCGCGGCCATATTCGATAAAAAGAAAATATAAGAATGTACGTGGATGATATCAAAATTTTCCTGTACTAATCTGGTGAAAACGTTAGCCAGCGGGTTCATATCCCAGAAAGTAGCGTAAGTATGCAGGGGATGTAAAAAGAGGTTTTTTACCGGTTCCGTGTTTTGATGATTGCCGATATCGGAGGAAAATACATGCACCTCAAAATGCTCGGCTAACCTCTTGGAGATCTGGTAACAGGAGACTGCCGACCCGCTTGGATAATGATAGCCCCATGGTGTCACTTGTGCAATTTTCATATTTTTCCTTCAGCTGTTTTTAAGCTTTGCAGGCAATGTAGAATTGCCTGATACCAAATTCACTTAGAAAAGTATTTTGAAATATATGGATTAACTTCTCCCCGAACTTCTCCAGAAAAACGGGGCCTACCGGGATTAATAAGGTGCCTTTATGCCAAATCAACTTAAAATTCGCCTCCTTAAGGAGAATCTTTACCGTTTTTGATGGTAGAAATCTGTGAGGTCCTTCACCATGATCATCAACAAACATGCTGTATATCTTATTTGGGAGCTCTGCAGTAGATGGCGGAAGGCTCATCACGAGGGTGCCGCCCTTTTTCAAAACGCGGTTAATTTCTTTTAAAAATAGCCAGGGCTCAGGTGTATGTTCCAGCGTTTCCAAAGAGAGCACAAAATCAAAGAAGTTGTCCTGAAAATCAAATTTAGCGAGATCGGTTTGTTGGATGTTTTCTCGGGGAAACCTTTCTGTGGCAATCGATATGAACTTTGGAGAAACCTCTAAATTGTATAAATCAATGGTCGGGCATTTTTCTTTCAGATACGGGATTGCTTCGCCGGTTCGACTCCACACGTTTAAAACTCTGTTTTGTGGTTTCAAATCCAGGTATTTGATAGCTTCTTGAAATCGTTGAAAATGGGTACTTTCTATTTTCACGTGCGAATTTTCGTATTTATCCGCCACGGAATCCCAGAATTCTCGCACCTCTTCAATCGTGAATTTGTTGGACATGTCAGTTATCAAATTTCTTTACGAATTTCTGGTCAATGAATTTATTCAGGAATCCTCTTTTTATCGATATGGGTGTAAGATGATATACCTTGACTAAAATATTTACCAGAAATGTTTTAAAGGTATTCCCTTTTTCCAGGATTCCCTGGTAATTAAAGGTATTATGTCCGATAAGGCTATCCAGAGGATATTTCCTGGGCATTTCGGTTGGCTCTTTTTCTTTATAGCCAATCAGAATATAGGCTATTGGCGAAAAACCTTTGGGGATTTTCAGGATTCTTCTTAAGGCAGCTCTGGTTGGTAAATGACAAACCCAGCATGAACCGAGCCCATAATTGTGGGCAGCCAGCAGCAAGTTTTGAATTGCTGCCGCTCCACTCTGAAAAAAGTCCTGATATTGAAGATTTCTTGTTCTTTCATCATAAACTACCAGGATTCCACAGGGTGAGTTATTGATAATTACAGCTCCCCCATTATTGATTATTTTTTGTTTAATCTGGGGATCGTCAATAATGATGAATCTCCAACCCTGTCTATTGGTGGCGGAGGGGGCCCAGGTTGCCATCTCAATGACGTTATTAAGCAAATCCATTGAGACCGGCTCTCTTTTGAATTTCCTGATGCTCCGCCTTGTTCTTATCGCGGTAATAATGTCCATGTCACAAGTATTCATTCCCCGTATATTTTTAACTGTGCCAGGCTGAATCATGAAGCTTTCCCCCTATGGTTACGGTACCAGTCCACGGTATATTTAAGGCCGGTTATCGAGTCAACGCGAGGCCGGTATGATAATATGGATTCCGCCTTGGAAATATCCGCCAGGCTGTGACGCACGTCTCCAGACCTGGGTTGGACGTGGACGGGCTGGATGGCCACTCCCAGCAACTGCGTCAAATGGTCCGCCAGCTGCAAAACCGTCATACTCCGCCCACAGGCGACATTGAAGGCATCACCGAAACCGGCCTGCGCCTTCATCGCTAACAGATTGGCTTCCACGACGTTATCAATATAGCTGAAATCACGGGACTGCTGGCCGTCTCCTTCGATAACAGGTGGTTTCCCCTTGAGAAGGGCACTGATAAACCTGGGAATGACCGCCGAATATTGAGAATTCGGGTCTTGCCGCGGGCCGAAGACGTTAAAGTAGCGGAGAGAGAAGGTTTCCAGGCCGAAAAGCTGGAAAAAGGTACGGCAATAAAGCTCACCGGTCAGCTTCGTCACGGCATAGGGCGAAGCCGGAGCCGGGGTTTGAGTTTCCTTTTTAGGTAGCGCCGGGGTATCACCGTATACCGAAGAGGAAGAGGCGCACACCACGCGCTTCACTCCTTCGTCCCGCGCCGCTAACAACACGTTGAGAGTGCCATCTATGTTTACAGCGTTGGTATCCTGCGGTTTCTCGACTGACCGCGCCACGGAACACAGGGCAGCTTCATGAAAAATAACATCACATGACCGTACCGCCTGACAGACTGCCGGAAAATCACGTATGTCCCCTTCGACAAGCTCGATTTGGGCAGCGATTGCCGCCAGGTTCTCCCGGTGACCGGTACTGAAATTATCTAATACCCGTACCTCAAACCCCTCTTTTACAAGCCGCTCTACAATATGTGACCCGATAAAACCGGCGCCGCCGGTGACCAGTAACTTCATTCATTCCTCTTTCCTTTTTAATATATCCCCACCCTATTTCACCGTTACCGATTTAGCCAGGTTGCGCGGCCGGTCAGGGTCCTTGCCGCGGGCGATAGCCGCATAGTAGGCCAGCAACTGCAGCGGCACCACGCTCACCAGAGGGTAGAACATCTCGTCAACCTTCGGCAGTTCTATCCATTCGTCAAAAATCTCGTTATTTTTATCCGAGAGACCGATGACAAAGGCCCCCCTGGCCTTCGTCTCCATAGCGTTGGAGAGCGTATCACTGTAGGTATAGTCATCGGGACAGATGGTCAACACCGGGGTTCCTTTTTCCATCAGGGCCAGGGTGCCATGTTTGAGTTCGCCGGCGGGCATTCCCTCGGCATGAATGTAAGAAATTTCCTTTAGCTTAAGGGCGCCCTCCAGAGCGATGGCATAGTTGATCCCGCGGGCCAGGAAATAGAAATCAGCCCTGTCTTTCATCTCTCTACCCAGCCTTCTGACCTTTTCTCCGTTGTGGTTCAGATTTTCTCTGATCTGCTTACTAATCTCTCTGAGCTTTTGCCTTCCCTGGTCAAGCTGGTTGAGCATGGCAAAAGTCAATTGATAGAACAATACCAGCTGTGCTATGAACGACTTGGTGGCAGCCACGCAGAGTTCTGGCCCGCAATTTAAGTAGATTGTTTTATCGCTCATGCGCGTCAGCGTGGAGCTGGGGACATTGACCATAGATATTATTCTCGCTTCACGGGCCTTGGCCATTTTCACACCGGCAATGACATCGGCGGTTTCGCCGCTTTGAGAGATGGCGATGACTACGGTGTTCTTATCTATGGAGTTGGCGAAATATTCGAATTCAGAGCCCATCACTACCTCGCAGAACTTACTGGCCAAGTTTGAGAAAAGGTATCTGCCGATAAGAGCGGCATGCCTTGAAGTGCCGCAGGCGATGATGACTACTTGCTTCGCTCTCAAAATCTCGAGCGCCAGTTCCATAAGCAGTCCGTCGTCCTGGCGCAGCGCGGTCTCGATGGCGTCCGGCTCTTCAAATATTTCCTTGATCATGTAATGCTTATGACCGTTCAGTGATGGCGCCAGCCATTCGCAGTTAACAGGCTGAGGTGGTTTGAGAACCTCTTTCCCCTCCCGGTCAGTGATAGTAATGCCATCCCGGGTAATCACAGCTAGTTCCCCATCGTCCATAGGAATAACCTGTTCGGCCCGGCCGAGCAGTGAGATAATATCGCTGGCTACATAGTATCCTTGAGCACCCATGCCAACCACCAGCGGGCTTTCGTTCTTGGCCGCGATTATCTTGTCCGGCTCCCGGCTCGAAACAACCACCAGCGCGTATGAGCCTTCCAGCTTGGATATGGCACCCAGCACGGCTTCCTTGAGCGAGGCCCCTTCTGACATAAAGTCTTCTATAAGGTGAGAGACTACCTCGGTATCAGTCTCCGAGGAAAAATGGTGCCGTCCCTCCAGCTCATGGCGTAAGGTCTGGTAATTATTAATAATTCCGTTATGCACCACGGCTATCTCTGATTTACAATCGAGGTGGGGGTGGGCGTTGCTGGTGGTGACTCCACCGTGGGTTGCCCAGCGGACATGTCCAATGCCCAACTTGCCGGGGAGTTCTTCTAAATGACACTCTTTGTTTACCGCGGCCACCATACCCACTCCCTTTTTACACCATATGGCGCCTTTTTCGATCGTAGCCATGCCTGCCGAGTCATAGCCACGGTACTCCAGCGTTTTCAGGCAATCAAGAATTATGGAGGCGCTATGGCCATTTACTTGGTCATTACCTAAAAACCCAACTATTCCACACATGATTACTACCCCTTTATCTTTTATTTATACGTGCAGCTATACGGACAAGTTTTAAGCATTATTTCCCTGTCAAATGATATTGTAGAGACTTGGGGTTAGGAACAGGTGAGATAAAGGTAAATAATAGGTTAGAACCCATTACAGCATTACTTTATGAGTGGCCGTACCGAAAATGGTCGTTCACATTGATGGGCGGAGTGCAGCTGAATATAATAAGATAATAATTGAATGGGTATATAGATTTCCCAGGTTAGGGGTATCTGTTTTTTCTTAATGGGTTATTGGTAGGCTGAGCCGTTTTCTTTAACGGCGGCTTTCTTCAAATTGAAATCATTGTACTCGGCCAGAAAGTGAGCAATATCTTCTTGCCGAAATCTCCGGTCGCCTCGGCGGGTGATGCGATATGATTTTATGATGCCCTGGTCACTCCAGCGTCTGACGGTATTGACATGGATGTGCAAAAGACGGGCTACATCCCTTATTGACAGCATCGGCATTATCTCATTATAAAGCATTATTCGCCTCAAATTTAATAGCGTTTCATTGTGATAATAAACCCTGGATAGTAAACAGGACATAAATTTCAGCCATCCTTGTTTAAATATTTCATAAAACTTAAGGCTTTTTTCTGACCTTACCCCGGTTTATAGGCCAATATAAACGAGAGATTTCTCGGTCTTAGTCATGAATTCTTCGGGGCTTAGGTTCCCCAGTGAGCTGTGTGGCCTTACTCCATTATAGTCTATCCTCCATTCTTCGATAATCTCTCTGGCCTCGTTAATCCTTGTAAACCAGTTCTGGTTCAGGCATTTATCTCACAGTCTGCCAATAAAGCTCTCGGCAAAGGCGTTTTCCACCGGCTTGCCAGGGGTAGGGTCAACTTTGGGGGATAAAGGCGGGTCAAATTTCAGAGATAATTAACACTCGAGCCTATGATTCTATATTTAGCGGTTTTGGTGCACCCGGGGGTGGTAATGAATCTTGAGAATTTGGGTGGCAATTTAACTTGAGAAAATTGCCCGGAAAGTGGTCATTTTCCTTGAGAATATACAGTGAAGCATTGTAGAAACAGACAGAGAATCCCGCAATTATGTTGAAAAGGCCGCGGTGGCAGCGAAGTTGCATCCTGCATTTAGATCGCTTTTAGGGAGCTATAAGAGGCACCATAAATATCTACGTGATACTTCGAGAATTGTCACAGTAATGAGTAACGCTGGTTACTTATTAGTTGCAAGACATCCATATCCTCTGTCAAACATACGATTGCTGTGTTAATAAAAAGGGCCTAGGTTTCTGCTTTCAGTGTGAGGACTTCCCATGTCTGAAACTGGCGCCTATCAGTGATATGGCCGAAGTGTGGAGGCATAATACCAAGATATACAACCTTCTCATGCTGAGAAAGCTTGGCTTGGACGAATATATTCGAAAGAGTGGGGAGCTAGTGATAAAATGGGCCAGGGGTAAGACACCAATTCCAGGAGGTGATGTTCAAGTATAGGAAGACATCTTTCTGAATTACTGTCTCCTTTCAGGAACAGGATAATATATATAAAAGGGTATCAACACCTACCGAGCAGTACCAGCAGAACCTGCGGTTGACAATGCGAGAAATGTAGAATATATTATACTAAATCAAGAAAATGAATGTTATAAATAAACGCATTTAAGAACACGGGTAATTCTATCCATATTCATGGAACATAGTGGGGAAAACCCAAATTTAAATTATAAGGGGGTGATTATAAGCAAGAATTAGTATAATAAGTACAACCAAATACTTAGGAGGAGGATAAAGGTGAAAAAATTACTTTTTATCTCGTTAACTGTCATACTGGCAATTGGCCTGGTACTTGGCGGTTGTGCTAAAGAGGAAGCCCCGGCACCAGCAGCCCCGGCGCCAGCAAAACCGGCACCAGCAGCCCCGGCGCCAGTCGCCCCGGCGCCAGCAGCCCCGGCGCCAGCAGCACCGGCACCAGCAAAACCCGCGCCCCCGCCTGCACCTAAAGGGCCGACCGGTACATTGCGTGCCACTGCTCCCTCCTGGCAAGAAACTATGGATCCAAACCTCCAGACGACCCAAGAATACGCGATATATGAACACCTGATCGGCATTGACGTGAAGGGTAACTTCATTCCCGAACTGGCCGAATCCTGGTCAGTAAGCGGCGATGGATTGGTCTGGACTTTTAAAATCCGTAAAGGTATAAAATTCCACAATGGTGACGACCTCACTTCCGCCGATGTCAAATTCAGCCTGGAGCGCATTAAGAGGGAAGGCTCGATGTCACCATGGAAACCCGAGTATAGCGCCACCATCGACCGCGTCGAGACCCCGGACAACAACACGGTAGAAATCTATTGTAAAAAGGTTAACTATATGTTCTATACCTCTATCTGGGGGTGCCCGATTGTGCCGAAGAACTATATCGAGAAGAATGGAGACAAATACTTCAACGAGCATCCCATAGGGACGGCACCGTGGAAGTTCGTCAAGCTCACCCCCGGCGTAAGTTTCGAATTTGAGGCGGTGCCGGACCACTGGCGCATCACGCCGGCTTTCGCGAAGCTGATAGTTACACTGGTGCCGGAATCGAGTACCGCCTTAGCCGCGCTCAGGCACGGGGAGACTGATATCGTCGCGGTTAACATGGATGATGCCCTTAAGGTGCGGGATGAAGGTTATGAACTGCGCATCCTGGGACGCCCTACCACGCCGGTGATATGCATGTTGGGTACCTGGGCTTCTAAAGGGCCGCTATCGGATGTACGGGTTCGCGAGGCTCTTTCGCTCGCCATAAATCGCCAGGAGATTGCGAATACCTTCTTCAGCGGGTTAGCCGAACCGGGAGGCGTAATCTGGACGGCCCCATCGAGCTGGGGGTATGACCCGGCCTGGACGAAAAGCTCCTACTTCGGCTACGACCCCGTAAAAGCCAAGGCGCTGCTGGCAGAAGCCGGATACCCGAGCAAATTCGAGAACCCGGAAATCACCATATACTCTCACCCCACTCAAGCTTGGCTTCCCGATTTACATCTAATCATGTCGGGCTACTGGGAGGCCATCGGCGTCAAGACTAAAGTGGTACCGATAGACGGGGGACAACTGAGGGGGATGATGTATGGGGCAAAGGAACCTTCATTATATGGGGCTGCTTGTATCTGGAATATGCCGACCATGCAGGTCAGTGTCCCGTTCCTCTTGAGCGCCATTCATTCAGGAGGCAACTGGCAGTTGCTGCATGATCCGACATGGGATGCCCTCTGGGCGAGCATCAGTCTGTCTCCGGACCAGGACACGCAGATAAAGCTTTTCCGACAGACCATGGAATCTCTGTTCAGCAAGTATGTTATCCTTGGTATCGCGAACATATACACCTATTATGCTGTGAGCGATAAAATCGGCGATTGGACATTACGCTTCCAGTATGATTTGTGGGGCGGTTTTGCAGGTATCAAAAAGAAGTGAAGCTATTTGTGAGCAGTTTTAAATTACCCGGTTTTGTGTAGACCATACCGGTGACGCGTTGTTCAGAACGCGAGATGGATAGTGATAGTACCGGCAACCGGGAAAGCTGCTCGAGCCTCTGGATGTGGCTACGGCCAGGATAATTTACTGGCCGTAGCTAACGCCAGGCCGGGCGCTGGTATTATTGTGTTCATATTGCTTGCCTGAAGGCGGGACCTTCTGGTACTTCAACTATACGACGCGACCCGTGCGAAGCAAACCACTGGCGATATGGCCCGCATAATGACTAATATGCAAGTGATATATAAGCATATTTGAAAATACAGACGACTACTACTTGCAGTAGACCAATGCCGCAGGCAAAAGGCAGGGGCTTGTTATTGGCCACGGTCACCGGTATCGGCCAAAACATTAAGGTTGAAAATGTACGCATGATGACCTAGTGCGTTAAAGAATACAGGGTATATACATAGCCGCATTTAAAGGACAAGATGGCGCGTTTTATCATAATACGGCTAATACAGGCACTAATAACCCTCGTCGTTATTTCGATAGTGGTCTTTGCTCTGGCCCGGGCTAGTGGCGACCCGTTGATGCTGCTAGCGCCTCCCATGGCCACGCTGGAAGACATTGAAGTGATGAGACACCACCTGGGCCTGGATAAGTCAATGCCCGAACAGTACTGGATTTTCCTGAGAAATCTGAGCCATGGCGACCTTGGAGAATCAATCCGTAACAGGCAAGCTGTTAGCAAACTGATAGCAGCAAGGTTGCCCAATACGGTATCACTGGGCTTATCGGCAATAGTCTTAGGAATCTTAGTATCACTCATCCTGGGTGTTACGGCAGCGTGCAAGTTCGGCACATGGATGGATGGCGGGGTGAAGTTAGTGGCTATTCTTGGTCAGGCTTTGCCGAGTTTCTGGTTGGCCATTGTGGCTATTTCCATCTTCGCCGTGTGGCTGGGCTGGTTGCCCACCAGTGGCATGGGGAGTCCCGCCCACTACGTCCTCCCGGTCTTGACTCTTTCCTTTTTCATGTTGCCAATAATGACGCGGCTGATACGGTCCAGCATGCTGGAAGTCCTTGATAGCGAGTACATCAAGCTAGCCCGGATAAAGGGTCTTTCGGAGATGCTGGTAGTCTGGAAGCATGCGCTGAGAAACGCGATAATACCCCTGCTGACTGCGGCTGGCATCACATTTGGGACGATTGTTACCGGCGCTGTAGTAATCGAGACTGTTTTCTCCTGGCCGGGTCTTGGACGGCTGATGGCTGAGGCAGTGATAGGACGCGATTTTCCGGTGATACAGGCCGCGGTTTTACTGGTGGCTGTCGTCGTTCTTATGGTGAACCTGCTGGTGGACATTACGTACGCCTACGTTGATCCGCGCATCAGATTTTAGCATTTATACCGGATAAGGTATGGAAAGAATAAGGTTCGGAATAAAGGTAACAAAACTTTGGAAAGCCTTGTGGAGGTTTCCGGTTATTCCTCTTGCTATCCTGGTCGTCCTAGTATTTGTCGCCATATTCGCAGATGTAATCACGCCGTATCCGCCTAATGAGATGTCACTGACACACAGGCTTACGCCGCCATTCTTCATGCCCGAAGGGAGCCCATCTCATCTTCTGGGAACAGACAACCTCGGTCGGGACATCCTCAGTCGCATGCTCTTCGGCGCCAGGATTTCTCTGAGCGTTTCGCTACTGGTTATTACGATTAGCAGCGTTATCGGAACGACTTTAGGAATGATAGCAGGGTATCTGGGAGGGCGCTTCGATGCCTTACTGATGAGGGTAACGGACGCAGCTCTAGCCTTTCCCGCGCTCTTGATTGCACTGCTACTTGGCGTCGCCCTCGGGCCGAGTTTCGGTACTGTCGTCCTGGCACTGTCGGCGCTTGGCTGGGCTCCTTACTCACGCATGATGCGGGGAGAGGTCGTTAAACTTCGTGGGGAGGACTTCGTAGCGCAGGCGCGGATTATTGGCAGTTCGACAGTAAGAATAATAATGAAGCATATCTTTCCTAATGTCATCAACACACTGGTAGTGTTGATGACGATGAGTGTAGGGCTGGTGATTTTGATAGAGGCCTCTTTAAGCTTCCTCGGGGCTGGGATTCCACCCCCAACGCCATCATGGGGGTCAATGGTATCCGATGGCAGGAATCTCTTCGCTCAAGCCTGGTGGATCTCTTTATTCCCCAGCCTGGCTATTGGCCTTGTGGTATTGTCCGGGAACTTCCTGGGTGATTGGATTCGCGATAAAATGGATCCAAAATTGAGACAGCTATAAACAAGGTAATGCTTTGTGGTGGAAGCTCAGCAAAGATTAGACTTTATAGGGCAGCGAAAAAGTCTCTAAGAGATATATTCCTTTTATAACATTACCTGGCGCGACTGCCGGCATAACGTCCGCAGCCAAAGCTTTCGCCCAGTTTGCACCATGCACAGCTGCCCGGCGTCTGGTCGGAAATCATGAGTTGCGATTCGCATTTGCCGCAGAGTCGCTCCTCCCCGGGTTTCATGGGACCTTCGCAGGGGGTGATGGTCATGGGGCAAAGCTGGATGCAGTTACCGCATTGCTTGCAGAAATCGGGGCGGATACCGAAAGGAAAGTCCACGTGGCGGTCTTTACCCCGACCGACGAAACCGATTGCCCGGGCTTTCCAGACCTCGGTGCAAACACGAACGCAGCGTCCGCACAAAACACAGTCCTCATTCCGGAACGGATACCGGACCTCCTTAACCCCGCAGCGCACGGCGATGTCCTGGATGGCGCGGGAGTTGGGGGCCTGTGCCACCAGCAACTCCGCGAGATTACGGCGCAGGTCGCGTATTTTATCAGTATTGGTCATGACCACCATACCCTCCTCCACATTCAACGTACAGGAGGTGGTAATTGTGGAGCGGCCGTTGACCAGGTGCTCGACGATACACAACCGACACGCGGCCATATCAGATAGATAGGGGACATGACACAGGTGGGGAATGCAGATGCCGTATTCTATCGCGGTATCGAGCACGCTGGTCCCCCTGGTGGCATGAATAATGGCCCCGTCTATGCTAACGTTAACATGCTGCAGCATTTAACACCTCATTTTCTCAGGCGACTCGAATCGCATCAAACTTGCACTCGCTGCGGCAGATACCGCATTTCTGACAGAGTCGTGTATCAATAATATGCGGCTGTTTTTTACTGCCAGTGATAGCCTTGTACACGCACCCGCGCAGGCAGATGCCGCAGCCATTGCACTTGTCCGGGTCAATCGAGTAAGTTATCAGTGCCTTGCACACCCCGGCGGCACATTTCTTTTCTTTGATGTGCGCCTCGTATTCCGGGCGGAAGTAACGCAATGTGGAGATTACCGGATTGGGTGCCGTCTTGCCCAACCCGCAAAGGGCGGTCTGGGAAACCGTGTCGGCCAGCTCCTCCAGGAGAGGAAGCTGCTCCGGTCGCCCGCGGCCTTCGGTTATGTCCGTGATAATTTCGAGCATGCGGTCAATCCCCAGTCGACAGGGCACGCACTTGCCGCATGATTCATCCTGCAGAAAGTTCAGGAAATATTTGGCTACGTCCACCATGCAGGACGCTTCATCCATCACCACCATGCCACCCGAGCCGACCATAGAGCCGGCTTCGGAGAGCACATCGAAGTCGATGGGCAGGTCGAATTTGTCCACCGGCAGACACCCGCCCGATGGTCCGCCGATCTGGACGGCCTTGATGGGATTACCGTCGACGGCGCCGCCGCCGATATCAAACACCACCGTGCGGATGGGCATGCCCATAGCCACTTCAACCAGGCCGGTGTTCTTGATGCGGCCGGTGAGAGCGAGGATTTTGGTGCCCTTGCTTCCCTGGGTTCCCTTCGAGGCAAACCAGGATGAGCCGTTCAGGATAATGGATGGAACGTTGGCCCAGGTCTCGACGTTATTCAGGGTGGTGGGTTTGTGAAAAACACCATCTACGACGGTATGGACGTCCTTGGGTCGGGGCTCGCCGACTTTGCCTTCTACGGATGCCATGAGAGCCGTAGATTCGCCACAGACAAATGCCCCGCCACCCCTGGCGATATCAACATCAAAAGAGAAAGATGAGCCCAGGATGTTTTGTCCAAGAAGCCCGAGTTCGCGGGCCTGTTCGACCGCAATACGCGAATGCTTGACCGCAAGCGGATATTCATTACGGACATAGATGTATCCCTTGCGGGCGCCGACAGCCCAGGCGCCAATCATCATGCCTTCTAAAACCAGGTGCGGG
>JBGPRB010000072.1:0-12655 GCA_041489355.1 Dehalococcoidia bacterium | reverse complement strand
CCCGGTATTTTTCGCGCCAGTAGGTCCTTACTATATTCCTGGCAACAGCATACAGGAAGCCTAGCGTTACCTGGTCTCGCTTGCCTGCCTCAGCTTTGAGCTTGAGGACTATCTCCATCTCAATATCATCCCTGTCATCAGACAATACTTTGGGTCTGAAGCGGTAGGCAATCTCGGCATATAGCTGATAACCGTCAAGCTGGTCAATGTGGTTATAGAGCCAAGACATACTACCCCCTTTCTAGCCACGAAAAGAGGGGTAGCCGTTCCCACGTAGGGTTCACCCTGAAGGTTCTCCCTGAAGGGGACAACCTTGACCACGTTCGACCCCGCAATCGCCTTAAAGTATGCCAGTAACCCTTTACGCCCTATGGTGAAGTCCACCAGCATCAACCTTTCAGCCAATGCCCTTGAGAAGGCGTTTATACCCTACCGATGGTCACTTTGAAGCTAAAAGCGAAGGTGTTACGCTGACTATGCAAGTTTTTGAATGTTTTCTATCCCGAATTGAGAGATGATTATCTTACGCGGTAACACTAACTCAGAATGTGACATGGTGGACAGTATTGTACGTTAGGTAGAACCCAGATATTTGAATTATTTTTTTACCTCTAATACCTTTTTCCTCTTGTTATTAACGTTTGCCAGGCCTTGGCTGCCAAAATAAAATGCTTTTCCAGTCTTTTGATTAAATAGGGGCTGTATATGAGTTTTCGCCAACTCTGATATACAGCCCCTTTTCCACAATATCCGGGGGTTATTATAGCGGGTTATTTTTCCTTGCTTATCCAGACCATATTGGTATCCCAGCCGAAGCCGTCACCATGGGTGCCGTAACCGGCATCATGTACCCGCGGGTCGAGGACATAGCATTCCGCCTCTATCCAGAGAGGTATTACCATGGCTTCGTCCACGTGCATTTGAACGGCTTTTTGCGCCAGGGCTTTCATCTGGTCCGGCTCGCTGGCCTGGAGCATCTGGTTCATGAGGTCATCCCAACCGGCCGGGTGTTGCATTACGGGGTAGTACGTAGTCTTAGGACCGTAGTACCGCTCCAGGTAAGCGCAGTAGTTAAAGTCCGTCGCCCCGTGCGTTACGAAGAAGAGGCCGTTGTCCCAGCCGCTGATTCTAATCTCGGCCCACTTGGCGGCACTAACGACATCCAGCGCCACAATAATACCGACGGCAGCCAGATCAGACTGAATGGCGACCAGGGAGTCCTGACTCAAAGCCGGCTGGGAGATGATCCGGGTGCTGAAACCATTGGGGAAGCCGGCCTCCGCCAGGAGCTGCTTGGCCTTGGCCGGGTCATAGGATCGGCCGACTAGTTTATCGATGTGGCCGAACTGCTCGGGGGCGTCAGGCTGGTTAACGGCTTCCCACCAGCCGTAGCCGAGGGTATTGGCGATGGACTGACGGTTGATGGCATATTCCACGGCCTCGCGGACTTTCAGCTTGGAGAACGGAGAATCCGCATTTTTACTGTCCGGGATAAGGTTCATGAGCGGGCCGCGGCGGCTGGCGACGCTGAAGCCCAGCGCCTGGAGGTCGAAGGCGGTGCGGGGGACGGCGCCTTCCAGCACCTTCCCGTCACCGCCTTGGAAGGCCATCCTGGCGGTGGTGGCATCGACGATGTAGAAGAACTTCATGGCACTGACCCTGGCTTTATCGCCCCAGTAGTCATCGAAGCGGACAAAGTCCATCTCGGTATCGCGGACGAACTTGGTCATCTTGAAGGGGCCGGTGCCGACGGGATTGGTCTTGGCCCAATCGATGCCGTTCTTCTGCACGGCGGTCGGTGATATCATAAGCGAGTTCATGCTGGTGAGAATGGTATTGGAGTAGTATTTCAGGTTGATGCGGATGGTGTAGTCATCGACGACGTCGACCGATGCAAAAGCCGCGGCCATGCCGGTCCCCTGCTTTATCCAGTTGTCGAAGTTCCACTTGGCCGCCTGGGCGTGGAAGTCCGTGCCGTCGTGGAATTTGACGCCCTTGCGCAGGGTGAAGGTGATGGACGATTTATCGGGAGCAGTGACCCAGGACAAAGCCAGCTTGGGGCGTAGGTTCCCGTGCAGGTCGGCATCGATGAAACCTTCAAGGCAGGGCTGCATGGCGAATACCGGCGCGAAGCCACGTGTATCTGGCGGGTAACCGAAGCTTGAAGGAGCGTAGGGACTGATCATGACAAAGGTGCCCCACGTCTCCACGCCGCCGGGAGCCGGCGCTGGCGTAGGGGTCGGGGCAGGTGCAGGAGTGGGAGCCGGTGCCGGGGTAGGTGCCGGGGTAGGTGCCGGGGCCGGTGCCGGGGTAGGTGCCGGGGTAGGTGCCGGAGCCGGGGCGGACTGGCCACAGCCGGAGAGAATGATGCCGGCCACCAGCATGATAACCATCACGGCGTAAATAATTTTCTTGCTAAACAAAATATACCTCCATAATAATGTAATAATTAGAAAGTCCAGAAGATTTATTATTTTCCGTATCTATATATTGCGGCCTCCTTTCGCTTTTTCTGCCGCGGAGGAAGGAGAAGGGATATTGCCAAGACACGGCGGCCCGTCTAGGTAGGACACGGGAGTCCTCCGATAGTATAGGAAAACAAGGCTGCCTTGTCAAGGTTTTTGACCGTGAAAAGTATCCGAATTCCTTGACATCCACGGGGGCGTATGATAAACTTGTCAAAGCTGGCAGTTGTCCCGTTCCGCGTATGCTTTCGTGATAATTTCTCCGTCCCAGTGACCGCAAAATGGTAGCTTACATCGTTCGACGTTTGATTCAATCGGTTTTTGTGATTATCCTGGTCACCTTCATGGTATTCATCGTCATCCGCTTGATGCCCGGCGATCCCATCCTGATCTACCTCTCCCAGGAGGAGCGTGACCTGCTGACAATCGAGGATATCAACGCGGCCCGCCATGAGTACGGGCTTGACAAACCCCTGCCGGTGCAGTACATCGAGTGGATCGGCAACTTGGCCCGTGGCAACCTGGGCATGTCGCTTTTTTACGGTGAGAACGTGGGCACCCTCATCGCCGAGCGCGCGCCGGTGACGCTTTACCTGGGGCTGATTGCCTTTGTTTTGAGCCACCTGCTGGGCATCGTCGCCGGGACGATATCCGCCCTGCGGCGCGCTGGCTGGGTGGATACCGTGGTGACAGTGCTGGCCAACCTGGGGATAACCGTCCCCATTTTCTGGCTGGGGATACTGCTGATATATGTTTTCGGGCTCAAGGCCGGGTGGCTGCCCCGGTTTGGTTATACTTCCCCGTTTGTAGACTTCGTCCAGAGCCTCCGGCAGGCGATACTGCCGGTCGTTTGCCTGGGAATTTTCCCGCTGGCGTCCATAGCCCGCCAGACGCGCTCCAGCATGCTGGAGGTCATCCGCCAGGACTATATCCGTACCGCCTGGTCCAAGGGCCTGCGGGAAAGGGTTATCGTTATCAAGCACGTATTGAAGAACGGCCTGATACCGGTGGTCACGCTGTCCGGCATCGGGCTGAGCTTGATACTGGGCGGCTCCGTCCTCGTGGAAACGGTGTTCAACATCCCGGGCATGGGGCGGCTGGGGGTGGAGGCGGTGCTTAGCCAGGACTACGCCATTATCCAGGCCATAATCATGATAACGGCGGTGATGATTGTCATGATGAACCTGCTGGTCGATATTTCTTACGGCTGGCTCGACCCCAGGATAAGATACGGTTAGAGAGGTGTCTTGCCGATGACAGAACCGACGGACTTGGCAGGGACATTCCTGGAAAACCAGCCCCATGTGAGCGAGTTACGCCGCATCGCGCGGGTGATGTTCGAGCGGAAGGTAGTGGTCTTCGGGCTGGCCATCATCGTACTGATGGTGCTGGTGGCTATTTTCGCACCCTGGTTGGAGCCTTACAATCCCTACCAGACCAACCTCCCGGAAGCCCTGCAATCGGTCAGTCGAACGCACCTGCTGGGCACGGACTCGCTGGGCCGCGATACGCTAAGCCGCATCATCCACGGCTCGCGCACCTCGCTGCTGGTGGGGCTCGTCTCTATATTTATCGCGGCATCCATCGGGATGACGCTGGGCCTGCTGGCCGGGTATTACGGGGGCGCGGTCAACGTGATAATCATGCGGTTTATCGATTCTCTAATGGCTTTCCCGATGATACTGCTGGCGCTGGTGATAGCCTCGGTGCTGGGTGGGGGGTTGAGCAACGTGATGATCGCCATCGGTATCGCCCTGACCTCGGTGTATGGCCGGCTGATGTGCGGTCAGGTGTTATCCGTTAAGGAAAATGACTACGTCATGGCGGCGCACGCCAGCGGCGCCAGCCACCTTTTCATCATGCTAAGGCACATTGTCCCCAACTGCTTCCCGCCACTTATCGTAATGGTGACGATGCAGATGGGTTCGGCGATACTAGCCGAAGCCGGCTTAAGCTTCCTTGGCATCGGCATCGCCCCGCCGGGGGCGGCCTGGGGGGCGATGGTCAGCGATGGGTATAAGTACCTTCTGAATATGCCGATTTTATCCTTCGCGCCTGGCGTCGCCATCATGCTGGTGGTGTTCGCCTTCAACATGGTAGGGGACGGATTGCGGGACGCGCTTGACCCCCGCTTGCGGGGTAGCGTATAGTCAGAAAAAGCTGAAGCGGGGTCCTGTTAACCGCGAAAGGAGACGGTGTGACCGAGAGCTATCTTAAAATCGACATCTATAATCATATCTTCCCGGCGAAGTATGTCGAAGCCATGTCCAAGATGGGGCTGATGCAGGCACCCGGGAAGGGAGGTGGGGGCACCCTGCGCACCCTTTACGACCTCGACCTCCGGTTCCGGATCATGGACCGCCACGAGGGGCTGATGCACGTTTTAACGATGTGCACCCTGTTCAGCGAAAGGATAGTCGCTGCTGGCAAGAGCACGGAGGCTGCCCGCATCGCCAACGACTCCCTGGCAGAGTTGGTCTCCCGGTACCCCGACCAATTCCCCGCGGCGGTGGCCTGCCTGCCTCTAGACAACATCGAGGCGGCTCTGGCGGAGACCGACCGGGCGATTAACGAGTTGAGGATGCGGGGGGTGCAGATAACCACGCCCATCAATGACCGTCCCATCGACGCGCCGGAGTACTGGCCGCTCTACGAAAAAATGGAGAAGTACAACCTGCCTATATGGATTCACCCGGTCCGGGAGCATGACTACGCGGACTACCGGACGGAAAACAGGTCGCTATACCGCATCGCGGGTATGCTGGGGTGGCCGTACGAAACCTCAGTGGCCATGATACGGCTGGCCATGAGCGGCATCCTGGAAAAGTTCCCCAATATCAAGTTCATCACCCACCATTGCGGCGCCATGATACCATACTTCGCCGACCGGGTCGTACAGTTTCTGGACTCCGACGAGGCGCGGGGCGGGGCCACCTACCGCCGCGGGCTGATGAAAGCGCCGTTGGAATACCTCAAGATGTTTTACAACGATACAGCCCTCTATGGCAACACCCCGGGGCTGATGTGCGCTCATGCCTTGTTCGGGGCCGAGAAAATGCTCTTCGGGACCGACCTGCCCTTCGACAACCAGCTGGGGGCCCGCGTGACGCGGCAGACCATCCAGGCCATCGACGAGATGGATATCAGCGATGACGAGAAAAAGCTGATTTACGAGGAAAACGCCAGAAAGCTACTGAGGCTACCCACTTAATGACACCGATTTATAGAATATTTAACCTTTTCTCTAAGCTGTAGACAGCTAAAGATGGTGCCCAAGATGAGCAGTAGAGAACTTGAGCCAGTGGTGTTACTACTCACAATCTTCGGGTTGAACTGGATATTATGATAGATTTTCAGCGTCAGGTCACAAGATAGTAGATTGTTACTTTTTCAAGCTATACCGGTGCTTACTTTGAAGTTAAAAGGCACTCTGTTATTGTGACTATGCTCTTGATAGAGCGTTTACCAGGGTAGCCTTGTGAGCTACAAAGCCGTTACCAGTCTGCTAAAGACAATTTCACTCTTAGACTGAGCCTGGAGGTGCCCCGATGATAAAGGCACCTCCAGCCACCACTTGTACGTTATTTCCCAATTTCCCGCATATAGCTGACTTGTGCCCAAATTGCTGTAAATCAACGAACTGACTATAGGAAGAAGGACGAAAACCGATGCATCTGAGTCTATCCAGTCCGGGGGTGATGTCTCCCACCGAGAGGGAGGGGGTCACCCCCCTGGGGGCTAATAGGGGAGGTGATGGAAAAACCGCATAGCTAACTTAAGCATGGTACAGATATGAATGCCAGCTATGCAGTATTAGAACTTAAAGACAGAATAGCTATGAAAACTACCCTAAATAACCATTGAAAGGAGAATAACGTGGCAGATAACGAGAAAGATGAAGAAAACCTAAGCCAAGAGGTAGATGAGCTGCTTGAAGAGGGATTATCCCAGAAGGATATCGAAGCCCGAGGCTATTCGCCTTCCCTAGTTCGACAGCGTATCCGAAAGAGGGTAAAAGCGGGTAAGGATACTTCTTCACCTCCACCGGGTAAAGACAACACGCTCGCCCTTCGCAAAGAAAGAGAGTCAGTACTGCCGGAATGGCTGGAAGCGGATGTGGCTGAAATCTTCGATGGCAACCTTAGAGATCGAAAGATATTCATGGCCGGCATGAGTGTTCCCATGATGGGGCTAAGGATGTTTACCGAGACAGTAAAACCATTGACTGATCTTCTGGCTACTTTTCAGAAGGGACAAGCTGAAGCAGCTAGAGCTATGCAAGGAAGCAGCTACGACACGGCGCAAATGGCTGCTCAGCAGGTACTTTCACAGGCCATGCCGCAGATACTTGGCACGGTGAAGAATCAGGCGGTTAACGCTTCTCCCGACCCGGTGGGCTCCATGATGACACGGCTGATTGAGCCTCATCTTCAGAACATGATGTCCAGTATGATGGGCGGGTTTATGCGATTCGGCCAGAACCCAGGGATAACGCCTGGCATGACACCGCCGTCGGGTCAACCCTATCAACAGACGCCATCACCTGGGTTTCAGCCCGGTCCACAACCATCGGGGTCAACTAAAGAAGCATCAAAAAAAGATATAGAGGAGGCGTTCAATGAATGAGAACTTGCAGGAACAGGCAAAGGAAATGGTAGAGCAAGGTAAACTGATGGCGGACGGATTTGTCAGCGGTGGGGAGATGGTGATTGACGCCGACCCTGAGAAGGGGTTTTTCCGGGTCAAGCTGCGCAACATTCAGCCACCCGAGGCTATCCCACAGATAACTACAGGGTTCTGCTGGCTGCTGACAAACGGCGCCGCCATGCTTAACCTTCAAGTAAAACAGCACTTAGAAAAACAGGGAGGACAGAACAATGGATAAATGGCTTTGCGAATTCCAGAAGGATTTGAGCTTACTTGTCCCTACGCTGGTGCTTGGAGTCTTCCTCAACGCGTTTAATAGTGTTACCTTACTAGATTTGGAGAAAAGGTTGGGAAGGAAGCTGACTGATTGGGACTCGCAGTACTTAACACGCGAAGCCCAACGGAGGGTTGAGGCGGATTCACGGCAAGAAATAGCTAGGCAGCGATTAAAGAGGTCAGATGATATGAAGATCATTCACGACTTCGTATGGGACAGGGGGTAAATGTAACTGATGGCTAGCAATTGAATATAGACCTGTCCAAGCTAGCAAATGCCGGTGGTTTCACTAGATAATAGTGGCGCTTACTAGAAATGAGGATGTTTCCTTCTGTAGGCGAAGCCGCGCCATTTCGACATAATCAGGATCAATATCGACACCTATGCTATTTCGGCAAGCTTTCAGGGAGGCGAGCATAGTAGAGCCGGTACCTACAAACGGGTCCAATACCGTATCGCCAACGAAGGAGAACATACGAACTAGGCGATAGGCAAGTTCACTCGGAAATGGCGCGGGGTGCTTACGGGTAGATGCGCCTGTCAGATACCAGAATTGCTGAAACCATGCACCGTGTTCCTGTTTGGAAAGTCTGCTGAGCGATCTCTGTTCCTCCGTAGGCTGCCTGTACCCTCCAGGCTTTCGTTGCATAAGGATGAATTCTATATCATTTTTAATGATGGCATTTGGCTCATAGGGTTTACCTAAGAACTTGGAACCGTTATTAACCTCGAGCGTCATATTGGAAATCTTATGCCAGATAATCGGATTTAAATTATCGAACCCGATTGCCCGGCACATGACGGCAATGTCTGCATGTAGCGGAATAATACGATGGCGCCCATGTTTTCGCCGCGAGAGGCAGACATCACCTACCACACAAACCACTCTTCCTCCAGGCACGAGGACCCGATAGCATTCCATGAAGACTTTACGAAGGTTCGCAAGGAACTCTTCATAATCCTCCATGTTTCCAAGTTGCCCGGATCTAGCCGGGTATTGTTTTAAATTCCAGTAGGGGGGTGATGTCACAACCAGATGTATCGAGTCATTCTGCAAGAACCCCATTTCTCGGGAATCACCTACG
The DNA here is from genome assembly GCA_041489355.1 of Dehalococcoidia bacterium. Lineage (GTDB taxonomy): Bacteria > Chloroflexota > Dehalococcoidia > Dehalococcoidales > RBG-16-60-22 > JBGPRB01. The sequence goes on along the minus strand of JBGPRB010000072.1, from coordinate 4,181 downwards.
ACCAGGCGATGCGTGGTAGGAATTTGCTTACTTTCTTCAATGACCGGTTCAGTTATTGTGGTTAACTCTTCAAACATTTGAACTTACCTAGCAGCAACTTTACGGCTGTTATAACAGAGTCCTTCGAAGCTCCAGCAAAGACTACGGAATCAATGTAGGGTGACTGGAGTCTATCACGGACGTTTCCGTGTTCGGCTATGAATGGATAATAAATGACAGCGCCAAAATTTGCCTTTGAGTAAACCGCCTTGAAATGGGAGCTTTTATTAACAATTTCATCTGTGCGTTTGTGGATGTCTCTTCTTGCCTCAATTCGTTTGATATCTATAGCTTGTAGGATGTTACCCGAAGCATCCTTGGCTGCTGCATCAAGTTCAAAAGCCTGACTGTTGTGTTGAAATTTTGATTTCTTGAAGGTCAAGTTGGAAGAAGCATTAAGAGCCCGTATCACCATTCCCTCCCATTGCCCTTTAATCTTGCGTATTTCCTTATCAGCAAACATAACCCTATCTAGTTCAGTCAACGTTGGTAACGGAAGGCTGTCAGGCAGAAAAGGCTTAATATATCCTGATATAGAAAGCGCTTGGTCCTTCGACAGATGACAATCATACGTGTCAAGGCCCTTAATGCCTAAATCACGCTCAATCGCCCGAGCCGCAATGTTTGATGCTAGAAGCAACGGCTTAAGAATAAGAGGGAAGGCCAGTAACTTGTCAGCTAGTTCCGGTGCTGTCACCCCTGAAAATACGATTATCTCAACTTCTTCTTTATGGATGACGCTTTGAAAAGCCTCGCGAAGAGCGGTTACAATCTCCCCTGAGCGCGCTTCCATTGATTCACGAACCCACTCTACGTAGTCCGCCTGTGAAGCATATTCTCGCTCAGGTTGTGAATTCATGCTCTGAAGCCTCCTTTTCTGTCTTAATAATACATTATCTAAGGGTTGTTGTCACTTGGGCCTCGTTTGTCTTTTCACTCCCATAATCATACCTCCTTGAGTTGAGGGAAGCACTATATTATACTTTGCATAAGATGTGAATAGCACTCATCAATCTATTTAAAATATCTGGTTATTTATGAGCGATGAAACATATATAAATAGTGAGAACGCACAAAAAGACCAGTGGAAGTTGTTGGCTCAGTATGCTTATCCAACAAATATCACGAGATATTTAAAACAACATGGATTAGCGGATTCTGAAAAGCTTATTGAATATATTGCAGGTTGTTTTAGACAAAGCGAAGCATATTTCGGCGCAGCAGAGAACTCCCCAATAGATATTTCCCCACTTCTTCAGTATTATGGTGCTGCTACTTTGCTCGCTGGCACATCCGCAATGATCAGCGGTGCTCAACTTCCCATCAAGGAGCATGGGATGACGTTGAACGCCTCGAACATCAAACGAATCGCCGATGCTCAGATAATACCGAGAGGAAATGGCGCTCTTCATCAATTTGCTGGCATATTCTCACAGGGCTGTTCGTTTGTAAATGGTGAGCCGTGGACGATGGAGGAAATATTAGGGTCCATTCCAGACCTTAAACAAGATTTTGAAAGTTGTTATCAGGGAGCTGTTCCATATACCATACCAATCGAAATAGTGAAGAGGAATCGTGGTTCACTAGAACGTATCGCAACTGAAGAATTAAAAAGGTTTAAGTCACCAGACGATGCACTCGCAAGCATAGAGAATTTACTACAGTCGTATCTTATCCCTGAACATACAAATCAATATATCATATTGTATCGGAAAATCAAGTCACCCGAAATCGGTACTTATTCGCTCTTTGGTCAGAAGCATTTACAGATGGCTCACTCTAAAAAGGGACAGAAATTAACACCTAGTCAAGTAATCATCATGTTTATGAGTATGTTTTCGCTAGGTTTCCTATCGAGATATCATCCTGAATTTTGGAATCCTTTTGTGAGAAGTGATGAGACAGGGGAACTTCTACTCGTTGAAAAGTTCATTGCAGTGTGTCAGCGTTATTTTCCAAATTTAGTCTTAAATGAGATACAAAAATCACGTATCCAATTCGTAAACAAATCAAAAGGGATATTAGATCTTTCCACCCCTTCATCTACAGAACATTCAGACAAAAACTCAATCCGTGTTAGGGGTATATCTAAGAGAGATATGTCATGAGTATCCGATCTGATGCTTACGCAATGTGTAAAAACGTATGGAATTCACCGTCAAGAGGTCGATTACAATCTGTTATTAAAAAATTACAAGCTTCAGAGTTTGGATATCTCGCGCGAGGCCAGCATGCGCAGATACTAAGCTTCTTAGTTATTGACCAGAGGAAAACTGAGCTTGAAAAAAAGATGCAACCGCTCCATATCATACCTCTTGAGGATGAAGACCGGATTCTTTTATCGAAAACCCATAAGAATATTGTTGAATTGAATATTAGATGTATTGCTCCGCTGACTACTGAACTACCGCAATGTATTAAAGCCATTGACCCTTATCGCAAATTTAAGTGTGAGCTTACCGAAACACCAGATGGGGATATTTTATCTGGAGAAGTCCTGGCCGAGATGGCAAGTAGTTTTCATGAACATCCTGCGATCAAAGCTGTTACTCAGAGCGTAGAATCGTCTACAATCAAAATGACAGAAGATAAATATATTGAGGCTGTATCAATATTTAACGAAACTCTTATTAGGGCTGGGGTTTATAATGCTCCAAATGACATTGTTAACATCATGTTTGGCCAAAGCAAAGATTCACTGCAGCGAACGATTGCTCGCCGTATTACCGCTTTAACCTGTATACAGGCATCACTTTCAATTCTTGACCAACTTGTTTATCAGGCGATACTAAGTAACAAGCTCCCATTATTGGATGAAAACAACATCATCGAAATAGGACAAATGAGTAATAATCTTGTGGGTAACGGACTTTCTCTGTTATACCAACCAGGTAAGCAATTATTCATGGCTGATATCTGTGACATTGTTTTAATTAAGAGTGATAACCTTTATTTACCGCTTGGTCAGCTCTGGCAAGTGGAGGCGTTACATCATGAGTATTCGCAGGAGTTTGGATCTAATGAAGAACTCACTTTGAGAGAGGTTGACGAAAATCTGAATCCTTTTGGCCACCTGCTTGAGCATATATAGAGTATTAAAGCCAACCATCTGAATCAACCGGATATATCGCCTCTGAACAAATACACTTCTTAGCCTATCTGTTAAGAAAACAGGGTAGCGGTAACATATTTTTCGATTGTCAGTATTTCCTTAGGTAACTTGGGATCGTCATTCTTTTGCCAGGCCTCTTTATTTGCTTGCAGCATCTCAAGATCTTTTATTAACGACTTGCGCATCGAAGTATATTCATCAAAGGGGACCCGTCCAGCCGAGAAAAAGCTCAAGTATTCGATAATCTTTTTCAGAAAGCTGAAATTGCCGAGAACAGCATCATCGATCGTCATTTTGGAACGGGCGGCTGCATATTCGTACTGCTCTTCTAAAAACGTTCTCAACGTGTCGGTATTGATATAACTTGATCCTGAAGGATGTTTAAGTATCCCAAAATGAAAAGTGACCTCGACCTTATCTCCCGAGCGTGTCAGTTCGACGTCCAATCTCTCATGTATGAGTGTGCGAAGAACTTGTTTTAAATTCATAAGGTATTGGCTTGCCTCAGATATTCTTGCATTGGCTGCCAAACTCAGGGCCATCTTTGAATTCATCTCTACGTCAATCTGCCATTGTTCGCCGATATCTAAATGACTGATCTTCCCTTCTCGAATCAACTCTTCTACTTTTTCGGTGTGCTCTGCATTTAATAGAGGCTGAAGACAATCAAGCCAATTCGTTTTAGCGCCTCGTCGCGCGTTGCTTGTGCAATTCGAGAGGTTCATTAAAGCCGTTCTGAGGCTGCTCAAGTAGTGGTTTTTTAAAACAGGCAATACGTCCTCGAACCTGTAGGGAAGGCACACAACTCTTCCATCCAGCGATGAACGAATCTGCGAGTACTGATCGAAATACTTCAATTTCTCATGATATATCTTCGTAGCTTTTGGGTCGACCAGCAAAATAGTGAGTTCTGTATTGCTCCTAGCTGCATCGAGTAAAATCCTTTGAAGATGTGCATCTCTAAACGAATAACCGATTACGACTAATATCTTACAACTCTGTAAAATATTCCTGAAGCGAGTTATTAGGT
>JBGPRB010000071.1:0-12676 GCA_041489355.1 Dehalococcoidia bacterium | reverse complement strand
GATGATATGGTCTGTAAAATTAAACTGCAGAGGGTGATGGGGCAGAGGACGGCCTGCTGTTTCCAGAGATGTGTCGGTATGGATGGGATTAATGCCACTTTCAGCACCACCTACGAGATTGACGAAAAGCATGGCACCGATTACCATCACAGATTCCGTAAATGGCTGGAATATGTCCAAGAGAACGACCTGTGTGTTGCCGGGGCTATGACCGATGTCAAGGGAAATCGCGGTGTATCGCCCAGTAAACAGGCTGATCCGGATATGTTCGTCCATATCGTCGAGCGCCGGGATGACGGGATAGTTATCAGAGGGGCCAAGGCCAATATCACCGGGACGGTAAATTCACATGAAATGCTGCTCATGCCCACTCTCAGGATGCAGGAAGAAGATAAAGACTACGCTGTCTGTTGCGCGGTACCCACCGATGCTAAAGGGATAACCCATATCTACGGCAGGCAGTCCTGCGATACCCGCAAGCTCGAAGAAGGGGACATCGATGTCGGCAATTACAGTTTCGGCGGACATGAGACCCTGAGCATCTTCGAAAATGTGTTCGTCCCCCGGGAACGGGTCTTTATGTGCGGCGAATATGACCTTTCCATTATGCTGGTGGAGCGGTTCGCCGCCTATCACCGGCAGAGCTACGGCGGCTGCAAACCCGGCATTGCTGACGTTCTCATCGGGGCGGCCGCTTCCATGGCCGATTACAACGGGGTGCGCCGGGCTTCTCATATCAGGGATAAACTCGGGGAAATGATTCACCTCTCCGAGACGATACATGCCTGCGGTTTGGCCAGTGCCCACCAGGCCTGGAAAACCAAGGCGGGCAACTACCAGTCCCATATACTCCTGTCCAATATCTGCAAGCTCAACACCACCAGATTCCCCTACGAGATTACCCGGCTGGCTGAGGACATCGCCGGCGGTATTCTGGTCACCACCCCTTCCGAGAAGGACTTCAAACACCCGAAGATAGGCAAATTAATTGACAAGTATCTAAAAGGCGACCCCGCCTATTCCACGGAGGAACGCTACCGGATGCTGACGCTCATCCATGCCATGTGCTTTGGGGTGGTTGCCCCCAGCTATCACACCGAGTCCATGCATGGCGCCGGTTCGCCGCAGGCGCAGAAGATAATGATTGAGCGCGAGTCAGACATGGAATCCAAGCAGCGCCTTGCCCGCAGTATCGCGGGCATCGACCAAAGGGAAGACCCGCTGAAGTAAACCTGGAAAAGGAGGCGCAATAAAATGTCTTACTTTCTGAGTCCGAAGAAGGTCCTGTTTGGTAAGGGGATGCTGAAGAGGTTGGGCGCTGAGCTTGAAGGTCGCGGCAAGAAAGCCGTCCTGATTACCGATAAAAATATGGTCAAGCTCAGCGGGGAACTCGTTGAGGCGGTCAAAAGTGCCGGCTACGAGGTGAGAATCTGGGACGGAGCGGAGCAGGAGCCTTCGAAGGCGGGTGCCGGCGAGGCTCTCAAGGTGCTCCAGGAGTTTGCCCCGCAGCTCGTTATCGGCTTCGGCGGGGGCTCGGTACTGGACACGGCCAAGGCAGCCTGGGTGCTCTGGGAGAACCCGGAAGTCCCCCCTGCCGATATTACTAAAGCCGTCAACGTAAGAACCAAGTTAAAATGGCAGAAGAAAGCCAGATTCATGACTGTCCCTACCACCAGCGGCACCGGCTCGGATGTCACCTGGGCTATCGTACTCGCGGAAACCGCCGAACACCGCAAGATAGGCTTTGCCAATGCGGAAATCGTGCCTGATATTACGTTATTGATACCCGAGTTTACGGTCGGCATGCCCAGGGCGCTGACGGCCAGCACCGGCCTGGATGTTCTGGGCCACGCCCTCGACGGATATACCGCCAGGCAACAGACCGATTTCAGTGACGGACTCTGCCTGCAAGCGATGAAGCTGGCCTTTGAGTGGCTTTCCAAAGCGTGCGCCAATGGCAGTGACCTCGTCGCCAGAGAGAAAATGCAGAATGCCGCCACCATCGCCGGACTGGGATTCGGCAACAGCAATACATCACTCTGCCATGCCCTGGCACATACGCTCGGGGCTACCTTTAACATACCTCACGGGCGGTCGGTAGGCATAACGTTGCCCTATTCGCTGGAGTATATCGCCTCAAATCCTCCGCTCGAGGGCTCCCCCAATCCGGTGGAGAGGCTCAGCACCGCCGCCAGGTTCGCCGGGATTCAGGCTAAATCGGACCAGGAGGCCATACAAAAGCTCATCCAGAAATTAAGAGGCCTGGCGAAGGAAACCGGCGAGCCATTGAGCTTGAAGGAAACCGGAATCACGCAACAGCAGATGAACGATAAACTGGATACTATGGTGGCTCTCGCCAGCAAGGACGTCAACATGTACTCCAGTCCCTGTGAGTGCAAGGATGAAAAGCTCAAGCAGCTTTTCAAGGAGATATGGCAGGGCAAGTAGCGCCATGCGCCCGGAATATTGAATAAATGAGGTGACGATAGATATGCCGGTTTGCCGGGTTGATGATATTAATATCAATTACAGGGTGTACGGCGAGGGTTTCCCCCTAGTCTTAATCCATCCGTTCTCAGCCAGCCTGGGATTCTGGGCGCAGCAAATTGAAAAACTATCACCCAAATACCGGATTATAGCCTATGATGTCCGCGGTCACGGCTTGTCCTCGGCCCCAGCGGGGGAGGAGAACTATACCCTGGATATCCTGGTGGAAGACATGCATAACCTCCTTACCCACCTGGGGGTGGCTAAAGCCTATGTCGGCGGCCTCTCTATGGGCGGCGCCATCGCCCTGGGCTACGCAGGCCGATACCCCGGGACAGTGAAAGCCCTTCTTATCTTCGACATTCACGGGGGCTTCCAGCCGCCTTCCGATGCTGCGGCACAGGGTGCTATGGCCGAGGGGAGGGCGAAGGGTGAAAGGTATGCCCAGGAAAGAGGTATGGCCGATTTTGCCCGGCGCCAGATTGCCACTGGTACTGCTTTCCCTCCCGTCCCCGAGGATGAAGCACATCAGGAGCAATACGTCGAGAGAATGGCCAGGTTCCCGGTCAACGGGTATATCGGCGTCGGCCGGGCCAAGCCCTGGGAGGCTGAATGGCAGCGCCAGGCCGCCGATAAAATCAATGTGCCAACTTTGATTACAGTTGGTAGTGACGATTTAGAAATGGTTGTATCGGGCACCAGGATATTACACGAGCACATCAAAGGCTCGCGCTACGTGATAATAAAGGGCTCGGTTCATGAAACAGCGCGATGGCGCCCCGATTTATTTAATCAGGCTGTTACCGAGTTTCTTAAGGCGGTGGATGCCGGCAAGCCGGTAGCCGGAGAGATGAACCTGGGCTAGAGTGAACGATATCAAGTAACGCAAGAGGAGAGCTTTTAGAATAACCTGTCATTGCGAGAAGCCCCGATGGAATCGGGGCGACGTGGCAATCTCAATCAATGGAATAAGCCTGAGTTGGAGATTGCTTCGCCTTCCGCTTACAGCGGAATGGACTCGCAATGACACTTGAAATTCTCTGTAAAATATTTTCTAAATGACCTCAAAGTGGAGCAAATTTAGGTCTAAAGGGCTCTATCCAGTGTCTAGGGCGAATTTAGACGAGGTGGAAAAGGAATGTTGCTTGTAATCGGAATAACCGGAGCCTCCGGAGCGATATACGGCATCCGGCTGCTTGAGGTATTATCGACCAATAAAGAAGTGGAAACACACCTTATCATTTCTAAAGCCGGAGAAGAAATCATAAGACATGAAACTGATTGGGGTCTGGAAAAAGTAAAAGCACTGGCAGATGCCTGCTATGATATCGACGACATCGGTACCAGGCTTTCCAGCGGTTCGTTCCGGAGAGACGGTATGGTCATTGCTCCCTGCAGCATGAAGACCCTGTCAGCACTGGCAAACTCGTACGCTGATAATCTGATAGCCCGCTCTGCCGACATCACACTGAAGGAGCGAAAGAGGCTGGTTTTACTGGTTAGAGAGACACCATTACATCTGGGTCACCTGAGAAACATGGTAAAGCTGACAGAAATGGGTGCCGTTATTTTCCCACCGGTTCCTGCCTTTTATCATAAACCACAGACGATTCAGGACCTCGTTGACTTCACGATAGGCAGGGTCCTGGATTTATTTGATATAAAGCATAATCTTTACCCAGAGTGGTCGGGTCTAGCCGACGAAGACAAATAAGCCTGAGCTATCCAGGCGAAACCTCCCTGATAAAGAAGGCTATGCTTTCAGGGAGGAACGTCGTTATTTTTTCGGTTCGTCCAGCGTGCGGTAATATCCGTCACCGAGGTCGTTGGGGTTAAAGACCTCCTTGAACTTACGCTGGTAACGAAATGCAGCCGGCTGTGCCGATGCCAGGAATATCCGCTCGCGTTCTTCCCTGGGGGTTGTCCTGCCATCAGACCCCCTGGCATATGCGTTCATTTTCTCCATGCCGGGCCCCCATCCCTTTTCTATTCCGTATCTGGCGGCGGCGTTAAAGAATTCGAGAGTCCCTTCCGTTGATGCCTTGTCATGCGGGTCAAAATGGGTGAAATTCTCCCAAATGGTCATACCGCCGCCTCCCATACCACCTATTCCTCCCATCATGGCGTCACCTCCGGCAGCGACGATATTGCCCTTCTTTTCCCATTCAACCTTGAACGCCGTTACCTCTTCGACACGCGGTGGTGTCCCGGAAGTCCCGTAATCCGGAGACCCTCCCAGCCCGAAACAGCCGTCGTAACCGCCGCCATAAACGAGGTTCAAATTCTTGTGTCCCAGCCTTACCATGTAGAGAAGCGACCAGTCGTGAAGGTTAGGTTCCAGCATTGCCTGTACCTTCCAGCCCCCGGTATCCTTCAATATCTTATCCAGGGCCTTCTCCTGCCATTCCATATCCCTCGGGGTCATGCCGGCCAGCACAATCTGGTAATCGCGCTCCATATCTTCGTTCATTTTCTGTACTTCCGGGTCCTTCATCAGCTCATCGAGGTCGGAGAGCGTTTTGGTGGGGTCGGCCAGTATCATTATCATGGCACCTTTCAGGTCTCTGCCGAACATGTTGAACTGTCGATGAGCGATATAGCCGATTCCGGCTTCCCATATCATATAGCAGGAATCCGCCCATGCCTGCCAGGTCGGGAAGCCCAGGGTATATGACCTGAGGTTGTCCGGCAGCACCGCTTTATAGGCGGGCACTATCCCCTCCACCGGGAGTGTCTTGGGTCCAGGCCACGGGTAGAGCTTGAGGGCACACTTGGTGAATACGCCCATCGCCCCGTTAGCCCCTTGCATTCCTCTGACAAGGCCTTTCAGACTTGGCCCGGGCCCGTCAGAGTTGAACCAGCCCAGGCCAGAACCCACCGAGCCTACTTTCAGGAGTTCACCGTCCGGCATGACCCATTCCGCCCCGAGCATATTCTCACTGTGATTACCCATATAAAAGGTATCCGGCCCGAGTCCCCCTAAAGAGGTGGCACTGGCAAGGCAGGAACAGCTGGAGCCGGGCCCGTGCATATGGGTATTCAGTCCCACCTTCATCGCTTCCGCCTGAAGTGTTGCCCCGATGACATATGGCTCAACCACGGCAAACATATTCTTCTCATCGATTTCCAGGATGCGGTCCATCCGCCTCATATCCAGTTGAATCGTGTTGTCCTCTAAAGGATACCCCCAGGCCGACCAGAATGTGCTGGAGGGTTTGAATCGTATCCTGTACTTATTACATGCTTTGACGATAGCCTGCACTTCCTCGGTGCTCCCCGGCAGCAGGACAGCCTCTCCCCGGGGCGTATATACCCTGTAATAAGGCCCTAGGTGAATGGCGGTGTGAGACAGCGGATACCTGTATGAATCCAATAATGCCGGGTCGTCGGAGATATTTTCAGGGCCGACAATGTCTTCAAATACTTTATATGCTTCTCTCGATAGTGTCATTCTCAGTCCCTCCTAGATTACATAGCCTTTTTTACCAGGTCTACGACATCAAAAACCTTTAATTTATCGCCGGCGGCATCTATGGCATCAGTGAAGTTCCTCTCGCACCACCCGCAGGCGCTCACGATGGCCCCGGCACCGGTGGACTTGGCTTCCTCTATCCTCTCCGTGGCTGTCCAGCTGGAAAACTCGGGATAAGCTTCTTTTATACCTCCGCCGGCGCCACAGCACCAGGAATATTCCTTAATCCTCTCCATCTCAACCAGCTCCAGGCCGGGGATGCTCTTGAGAACATCTCGCGGAGGGTTATAGACACCCCAGGCACCATTGTACCTGGGCTTACGCGGCTCGTAGACCACCACCTGATTAAGAATTTTCTTTTCCTTGCCCTGCCAGGGCACGTACGGCTCTCCCTGTCTCCCCAGGTGGCAGGGGTCGTGGTAGGTGACTTTTAGAGGTAACTTTTTACGGAATTTAATCTTGCCTTCCTTAATCAGGCGGTCAAGATACTGCACGGTATGGAGAACCTCGAACTTCGTACCCAGAGGCGGGTAAAGACGGACAAAGGCATGATAGCAGTCAGCGCAGGAGGTTACCACCGTTTTAACGCCCGCCGCTTTCCAGGCCTGGGTGGCATTCTCGGCAAACTTGATAAATTCCCCCTTATAGCCCATGTCATAAGCCCGGCCGCCGCAACAGGACTCGTCTTTGCCCATGATACCGATATCGACGCCGGCATTTTTCAGAATGGTTACGGCGGTCCTGGCGGTTTCTCTCAGGTCTTTATCGTAGCCGAAACGACAGCCGGCGAAGAAGAGGACCTGAGCCGGCTCACTGGGGATACGCTTCACATCCAGCCCCTCAGCCCAGTCGCCGCGTTCGGCCCTGGCTTCCAGCATCATATTATCTTCCTTGCGGAGATGCTCGATAACGGCCATGTGCTGCGGCAGCAATTGACCGTCTTCGACCAGCCGGAACCGCAATTCATGCATCATCTCCAGGGGTTCCAGGTTGTAGCGGCAAATTTTATCTGAGACATCGCAGGACCCGCAGGTTGCGCACTTATAAACGATATCCAGAACCCTGTCGGTATAAGTACTCTGGCCGTTCAGGAGCGACAGGGCAACCGCGAAGCGACCACGAGCGGAGTAACTGTTAAAATTGTTATAAGCTATGCTGGGGCAGCCTTTAGCGAACCTCCAGCTCTTTATCTGGTCAAGCGGAATCCATTTGCAGTAGGAGCACTGGCTGCACCTCTCCATATCGGCTTTATAGTCTTCTAGTGCCACTTTTCCATGCCTTCTTTCTTTATTTATCCCGGGTCTAAAAGCACAGCTTGCCCGGATTCATCACATTATTGGGGTCGAATATTCCCTTAATCTTCTTCAGTACCATCGTGGTCTGTGCATCCCGGCTATAGGCTAAATTCGCCCAGATGCCATAAGGCCGGGAGAAGAAAGCTCCCTGTTCCAGCATTTCTTCGCTGGCCCTGGTGAAAAAAGTCTGAATCCTGGTTGTTTCTTTCGGGCTATTCCGGTCGAAGGGGAGAGTGAATTCGCAATGGCAGCTGGCACCCTGGTGCACCGGTTGAATATAAACACCCATTTCCGAAACCGGGTACTGGCAGGCTTCGGCCACCGAGTGCATTTTACTCACGAATCCGGGCGTCCTGTCGAGCGTGGTCAGGAAGAAGATATCCTGGCATCCCCCTTTATAGTCGAGTTTCCAGTAAGGCTCTCTTGACGGATGGAGAATCGTTTTTAACACCTCATCACTCCCGGCTCCGGGGATTTCCGGCACGAGTTGCAGGCCAAATTGCCGGGCAATATCCGTGATGTCCTTCTCCTGAAACTCCACCCTTTCCCTGGGGAGTATGTTGCGCCCGGCGATACCCACCAGGACAACCCAGGGTGGGAGTTTCATCGCCCGCGCCTTGATATCCTTAGCTCCAACCCCAAGGATAGATGCCAGATTGAAGTTGTTTAATATTAATAGCTCGTCGCCGAATCTGAATCTGAGGATACGATAAGTAAAATCAATCAGGTCATCGAGCCTGCGGGCGGGCACGAAGAAGAGCTTGTGGAGCTCAGGCAATAATTCGCATTTGACTGATACCCAGGTCACAATGCCTGTGCTCCCCTGGGCGGCGGAAACGAACCTGAAAAAATCCGTCTGCCCCGGACCTCCCGGCCCCGATGCTGCCTGTTTCTTCTTCCAGGCTTCTTCCATCGAGGTCCAGTTGCCGGCGTCGCCGGTTGCCAGCCTTTGGCCGTCTCCCCAGACTATCTCGGTGCATCGCAGCGGGTCGAGCGACGACCATTGTTGCCTGGGGACCAGGGTAGGTTCTCTTTCCAGGAGGCTGGCTACTACGGACTTGTTGGCACGGGGTAGTAATGGCATGGGGAGTCTCAGGCCTTGCTTATTCAGCTCCGGCTGGAGCTGGGGGTAGGTTACTCCCGTCTCAATCATGGCCACCCTGTTTCTGCGGTCAATTCTGAAGATACGCTTCATGCCGCTCAGGTCTACCATGACCGCTCCCGGTACACTGGGAACAGTATCGCCGCGGAAGTGTGGCGGTCCGGAGCTTACCGGGACCAGCGGTGTTGCCGTCCGATTGGCCCAATTCACCAAAGCTTTCACTTCATCAACATTTTCGACCTTTACCACAAAGCGGGGCTTTATCGGCGGGGCGAAGCTCATATCCCTGGAATAGGCATCCAGAGTTACAGGGTCATCGGAAACGTCTTCCGGACTCACGATGCTGGCTAATTCTTCTTTTAGAGCCATACTTATCTCTCGCCTGCTCCTTTCCTGTATTTAACACCTTGTTCTCAAGTCTCTATCCTCTAGAGGATGGTCGCTTTTAATCATGTTGACTTATAGTCGTGAATACCTGGCTGGACTTAAAAAACGACAGCGTAACGATTAAGACCTTCTCAGACAAATCGTCAGAAAAATAGTACACTGGGATACTAGTTTTTGTCAAACCATTTCTTTATTAATTCTGCTCAGCAGATGATACGGCAAGAATTTAATCCGTTAATCCACCAAATTTATAGAAAACTCAGTACCTCAATTTCTGTCCCGCTGTTTACAGGCCGTATTCCTTCCATCTCTTTTCAACCAGTTCCTTGGTCTCCGGCCGGGAATAATAGCAATCCGGTGGGAACCTCTTATTGCCCCACTCTTCCCGCGGCGGGTGGATTTCCCAATCCGTAGTAGCATCGATAAGCAGTTTATTGGCGATGGCGGCCCCGTATTTCAGTTCGTCTCTATTATCGTAGGGTAAGCTTACGTCGATGGGCGAACCCATGTATAAGGGGTAGACGACCAGGTCCCTGTTAAAGTCCACCTTACTATGCATGGCACGCAGGAGAGCCGCGGGGTCATGAATGTCCACATCCTCTTCAACTACCATTAATATATTAAACGGGTGACCGGCGAACTTGGAGCCCCACAGAGCGGCGGCTATCTGCCTGGGCTGTCCCTGATATGTCTTGTGAATCTTGACCGCTGATATCGGCCCTGTCGTAACATCGAGCACCCCGGGTATTTCATGGGCTTCCAGGGTATTCCAGTTAACTACCACCATCATGGTACTGACCGACGCCCTGATTTCCGTAATGCCTTCTTTGGTACCCACCAGAGAGCCGCGGTAAATGGCATCGTTTCTATAGGTAATGCAGCTGACTTCTACCACCGGCCTTTTTCTCGCTTCTCCGTAAAACCCCGACCCTTCACCGAAAGGCCCTTCTATTTCGTAGGTGCTCGGGTCGGGGGACATAAAGCCTTCCACCACTATTTCGGCGGAAGCGGGCACTTCAATATCGGAAGTCTCGCATTTGACAAGCTCCACAGGCTCCTGCCTTAACGCTCCGGCCAGGTCATACTCCGGCCCGATAACCGGACTACCGGCGACAACTATTAAAGTGGGGTCCCAGCCATAGACAAAGGCCACGGGCATGGGTTTGCCCATCTCCTGATATTTACGATAAGTGATACCCCAGTCCTTCATGGGCATTAACAGCACGCCTATCTTGTTCTTGCTTAATATCGTGCCCCGGTAAACACCGGCATTGTTTTGCCCGGTATCGGGGTCCTTGGTGACGGTAGCGTTAAACGTGTTGATATAGCGTCCGTTATCGAGCGGGTGCCACTTGGGGACCGGTAGCTGGAAAAGGTCTACATCTTTACCCCTGACGATGTTTTCCTTGACCGGCCCTGTTTTGACCTTCACTGGCTTAAGCGGTCTCTTCATCCTGTCTCTAATTGTGTGGATAACGTCTGTAGGTGATGTATCTTTGGGCAGGTTGAGCATGAGGTTGACTCTGGATTGTGTACCCAGGCCATTGGTGAATAACCTTCGAGAAAGGGTCTTTTCATGGTCCTTGATATTCTCAAAGAGGAGGGCGGGGCCGTTTTGTACATAGACCTTCCTGATGATTTGAGATATCTCGTCATCCCAGTCCACCTTTGCCTTTACTCTCTTCAGTTCACCTTCCGACTCCAATCGGGCTATCCATGTTCGCAAATCGCGTGAGGCCATATTCGTACTCCTTTATCATTTATATCCGGTCAGTTGTAATAATCCCGTCTCTGACTGCAATTTAAGATGTTCCATATTATGTGAATCAATAGACTTATGTGACAGATTGGGAAGTGGACTAACGTTTCCCAATCTTCAGCCGACAATGAAGCGGCACAAATTGAATATCGCTCTCTGAAAGAAGAATATCGGTATGCTGCTTTTTTGTCAAGTCCGGGTTGGGCGTGATATGATAACAATAATTAAGGGGTGGGGAGGAGTTTTCAGGGATTGTTCGGCCAGCCAGCGTAGCTCAGGGGTAGAGCAGCGGTTTTGTAAACCGCTTGTCGAGGGTTCGAATCCCCCCGCTGGCTCCAGGTTCAGAAACAGCGGTTTTTGCAAACCGCGCACGCTCCCACTTCCGGATGGATTTCTCTTGGGCGCCAACTAGAAAGTGTCCGTACCTGTCTTTAGTCATAGTGGCGCTGGAGTGTCCTACTCTCTCTTGTATTTGCTTGTCCGGTACGCCGTCGTTGAGTAGTTCAGTAATGTGCCCATGCCTCAAATCGTAAAGCCTGATCTTACGTAACCCCAACTTCCGTATACTCTTTGTGAAGTGGTGGTTTACAAGGGACTCGTTGAGAGATCAGCCAGACTTATTAGGCCAGATAAAATCGTCTGGTTTAGTGAATTTGCTATTTTTATAATGCTCCAGGAGAGCGGCACGATTTATTTCCAGGAGCGGTACCCACCTCTTTTGATGTGTCTTCGTATCCTTGATGCTGTGGCTGTGATACCATTAAACCATGTGGGATTTAATCTTTCGAGGATATTGTTGGTGTGACAAGTTGTTCTATTATGATATGTCCCATTACGATGAAACGTAATATAAGGTCACAAAACAAGCTATTGTGTCACAAGTTTTGTTTCTTAAGTAAATTGAGATGAAATAGCGGGTATATCGGTAATCCCCCGCTCGAACGGATTGGCAGAAAAACAAATTCTCTCATAGATATATTGACAGGGGAGCAAAGGAAAACTATTATTTTGGTAGAAATATTTGGGTGAGCCGGAAAAATAACTACCTGTTTGAACGCAGCAAAACTTAAACTATATGAGAACAGACCTTGGGGAGGGGCAGCTAGAAAAAAGGGGTTTAGATAGCCTGACAAACTATTAACTAAAGGGTCTATTCAAAATAGGAGGCCGAAAAAATGATAGGAATGAAAATTGAAAAAGATGTTTCCATACCTATGCGCGATGGCTTAAAACTGTCTGCTAACATTTTCCGTCCTGAGAAACTTGGAAAATTTCCGGTTATTATGGCTTTTACGGCTTTTGCCAAAGATGGTCTTTGGTCGTCAAACTCGAGTGGGTGGGGTATGGCATATGAGCCATATAGCCCAACTGTTACAGGGTCAGCCATCTTTGAAGCCGAAGACCCGGCTTTCTGGGTTGCCCACGAATATGTGTTGATTGTTGTTGACCCGAGAGGGTTTTACAGGTCACCCGGGCAAATACGAACTGCGGAGCTAGATGGTTTAGTGGGAGAGCATGGCGTACTATACCAGGGCTTATGGGCTCGGGATATGTATGATGCGATTGAATGGGCCGGGACACAAGAGTGGAGTAATGGAAATGTTGGGATGAGCGGAGTTTCTATTCTCGGGTTTTCACAGTGGCGTGCCGCGACTTTGAACCCACCGCATCTGAAAGCCTTTATCCCCTGGGAAGCCATGACTGATTATCACCGTGACGTAATGTTCCGGGGTGGCATACCAGACACAGAATGGGGGAAGCTAATAGCCGGCCATCATCTTACCCATAATCCGGCATGGGCGCCGCCAGAAAAAGAGGACCCACCAGCACCAGTCGAAAAAGAGGAGGATGAATTTCTGGCCGATATTACCGCACCGGCGCTTATTTGCGCCACCTGGTCGAATCACGGAGTTCACACTCGGGGGTCATTTCGGGCGTTCCGAAAAATCTCTTCCAAGCAAAAGTGGCTTTATATCCATGGCCGGCAAGAATGGGCGGAATTTTACACTGCTGAGGCGCAAACAATTCGAAAGCTGTTCTTTGATCATTTCCTTAAGGGCATTGACAACAGGATACTGGATATGCCGAGGATCCGCCTGGAAACGCGGGAAACCCTTGACAAGTATACAGTACGGCATAAAGACGATTTCCCGATTCCAGGAACCCAATATAAG
>JBGPRB010000070.1:0-12855 GCA_041489355.1 Dehalococcoidia bacterium | reverse complement strand
CTGTCGTTTGCCTGCAACCTTATCTTGGCTAACTCGATATACCAGTCGCAGTACTCGCCCCAGAGGAAGTCATGTATCTGCCGCTGCGCCTCGCCGAACTGGAAGTCGTCCATGAGGCTTGCAGCGCTGGCAACTGTCCGGTTCAGCCTTGAGAGAATCCAGCGGTCTTCCACGGGTAGCTGATCACGTTCTATTTCTCTGTCGATAATGGTGCCTGATTCAAGGCTTCTGGCGACGAACCGCGCGGCGTTCCACAGCTTGTTGGCGAAGTTGCGGCCGGCCTCCAGCTTTGTGATAGACACCTTACTGTCGTTTCCCGGTGATGTCCCCATCAGCAGGGCGAAGCGCAAGGCGTCCGTGCCATATTCCTCAAGCAGGTCAAGCGGGTCGATAACATTACCCCTGGTTTTGCTCATCTTGTCGCCCTTGTCGTCGCGTAAAAGACCGTGAAAGTAGATGGTGCGGAAGGGGATATCTCCGGTATCCTCGATACCCATCATTATCATCCGGGCCACCCAGAAAAAGATGAGGTCGTAGGCCGTCTCCATGACCGATGTCGGATAGAAATAGCGTAGGTCTTCGGTGTCATCCGGCCAGCCCAGTGTGGAGTGAGGCCACAGGCCGGAGCTGAACCAGGTATCCAGCGTGTCCGGGTCCTGCTCGATTTTCCTGGAGCCGCATTTGGGGCAGGCGGCGGGCGTCTCTATGGCTACGGTTATCTCATCACAGTCGCGGCAGTACCAGATGGGTATCTGGTGACCCCACCAGAGCTGGCGGCTGATACACCAATCGCGGATGTTCTCCATCCAGTTCAGGTACACTTTGGTAAAGCGTTCCGGTAAAATTCTGATACGCCCTTCCCTGACGGCGTCGATAGCCGGTTTGGCCAGAGGTTTAGCCTTAACGAACCACTGTTTACTGGCAATAGGCTCGACGATGGTCTGGCAGCGCTGGCAGTGGCCTACGGCATGGAGGTAATCCTCAATCTTGACAAGCTGCCCGGCTTTTTCAAGGTCGGCCAGGATGGCTTTTCGACAGTCGAAGCGGTCCATACCCTTGTACGGTCCGGCGTTCTCGTTCATGGTAACGTCGGCGTTGAGGATGTTTATCAGGGGCAGGTTCTGCCGCTGGGCTATCTCGAAGTCGACCGGGTCATGGCCGGGGGTGATTTTCACGGCGCCGGTGCCGAATTCCATATTCACCGCCTCGTCGGCGACGATGGGTATCTCGCGGTTGACCGCGGGCAAAATCACCTTCTTGCCGATAAGGTTTTTAAACCGTTTATCGCCGGGATTGACGGCCACGGCCGTATCCCCGACGATGGTCTCCGGCCGGGTAGTGGCCACGGTGATAAACTTACCTCTATTTTCAACAAACGGATAATTTACATAGTACAGATGCCCGTTCAGGTCATTGTGTTCGACTTCCAGGTCGGAGAGAGCCGTGGCGCAGCGCGGGCACCAGTTGATGATGCGCTCCCCCCGGTATATCAATCCTTTCTGGTAGAGACGTAGGAAGGCAGTGCGTACCGCCCGGGTCGCTATCTCGTCCATGGTGTAGCGTTCCCGGCTCCAGTCGCAGGAGGCGCCGAGTTTCATACGCTGCTCGGTAATGGTATGGCGGCAGTCCTTCACCCACTGGCGCATCCTCTCCAGAAATTTCTCCCGGCCAAGCTGGTGTCGGTCGAGACCTTCCTTGGCTAACTGCCGTTCCACGACCACCTGGGCGGCGATGGCGGCGTGGTCGACGCCGGGGAGCCAGAGGGTGGGCTCTCCCTTCATGCGGTGCCAGCGTGTCATGATGTCCTGCAGGGCGCTTTCCAGGGCATGGCCGAGGTGAAGCTCGCCGGTGATGTTGGGCGGCGGCATGATGATGACGAAGGGCTTTTTCTTCCAGTCTATTTTCGGCGTGAAGTAGCCCCTGTCCATCCAGAACTTATACCACTTCTCCTCGACTTTGCCCGGCTCGTAAGCTTTGGGCATTTCCTGTTCAGTTTCTGGTGTTTTTACCATGATTGCCTTTCTAGAATCTGGAGTTATTTAAAAACCTTACCCCATTAAAATTAATCCTCCACCAGCCTTTTCCCCATACCAACGACCTCATCCATTTTAAAGCCGATTCTTTCGTAGAATTTCATGGCTTTAAGGTTATCTGTACGTACTTGTAAATTGATTTTAGGGCACCCCATTGCCCGTATCTTTTTCTCGATGGCCTCCATCATCTGTCTCCCCAGTCCCTTTCTCTGATAGGCGGGGTCGACTCCCAGGTAATATATCCACCCCCGGTGTCCGTCATAACCACCCATCACCGCCGCCACTACTTTACTATCCATCAGGCCGACCAGAAATAGCTCCGGGTTTACTTTCAGTTTTCTCTCAATGTCCAGTTTCGGGTTGTTCTGGGTGCGTGTCAGGTTGCACTTCCGCCATAGCTCTATAACGGCTTTTTCATATTCAGGTTTATATTGTTTGATTATCATTTTTTCTATATTTAGAACCTCACCCCCTGTGTCCCCCTCTCCTTAACAAGGAGAGGGGGAGGGATAAGAGAAAGGGGCTAACGCCCCTCTCGGGCACTCTCCTATTTTCTATCACCCTTTTGAAGGCGTACTTTTTCTTCCAAATCAACTAGAAATTTACCGTTCGCTGTTTTCCAAAATTTTGGACCTTGTAGAGACTGCTCGTAACCTGTGTGTTTTTTGAAAATCGTTTCGGCTAAACTTGTCTTAGAGTACAATTTTCCATCCGCCAAGTATTTCAACTGATTTGACGAGGCAACTACTTGAGCCTGCTCACCGTTCACTTGTTTGTAGGAAAAACTCAAAACTTCACCGTCAGTAAGTAAACCGTTTTGTACAAGTTCTTCAAAGGTAACTTTTGCCGCTTTTTTTGCTTTATCGCCAAATGGTGTCATTGCTGGCGGTGTTATTGTAGATTGGTGTTTTTCAGATAAAACTTGAGCCATTGAAACTACTATCGTCTGTACCAATGGTTTAAATAAATGAGCATGAACTATTAATCCAACACTTTCTCTGACAAAGGTTTGAAATTCTACGATTTTAATATCAGAATGAGCAAGTGTGCTGATGGCTTCTCTTAGTCCCTCGGTATCTTTCTCTATAATTATCGTCAATATAGGTGGTTTTGAGATAAGGTCAAACAAGAATTTATATATTTCCGTTGGTTTAATAGCTTCTTCTACCTTGAACTTAAGATAACCATCCTTCGTTATTTCATCATACATTGCCCTGACTATATCCCTCTGTGTGCTGGGATTTTTTATACCAGTGATAAACCTGCTAACTTGAGCAACAATATGCTGATCCAGAGGATGGGAAGATAATTCTGCTTCAACGATGTGCCATTGAGGTGTAGCTCCCAAGATAATAACGTAACCATCGGGTATTGAGCCTATTCCTGATAACGACTTTAGTTTTTGCTTTCTATCAATGTATATAGATTGTTGGCCGAAGATTTCTTGGGTATGCTCTTTCACTACTTGCTCGAACTCATCTTCGTTTTGTGGTGTCCATAGCTCGTATTTTACCCCATCTATCAATAGCACCTTTCACCTCCCACGCTCTCTTATTTCATCATCCCCCTCACCCTGTCCAGTATCTTTTCCGCCGCCTCCCGCTTGCTCATCAGGGGCAGCTCTTCTGTCTTACCTTTTTTATCAATCAGGGTCACACGGTTGGTATCCACATCAAAGCCGCTGTCGTCTTTAGTAATATCGTTAGCCACAATCAGGTCAAGTTGCTTTGCCTTCAGCTTCTTTTTTGCATTAGCGACCAGATTTTCACTCTCGGCGGCAAACCCCACCTTAATAAACTTGCCCTTTACTTCACTTAAAATATCCGGCGTTTTCACCAGCTTGAGTGTAAGGTTTTGGGCGGCCTCTTTCTTGATTTTGTACCTGGCGATTATTTCCGGCTGATAATCGGCCACCGCCGCCGCCATCAGCAGGGCATCCGCCTTCTTGACCGCCCCGACCACCGCCTCCTTCATCTCCGCCGCCGTCTTGACTTTAATAACCTCAACGCCGGACGGTTCATTCAGGGAAGCGGGGGCGGTTATCAGCGTTACCTCAGCCCCTCTATCCCGCGCCGCCTCGGCCAGGGCGTAGCCCATCTTCCCCGAGGAGCGGTTGCCGATGTGCCGCACGGGGTCGATTGGTTCCCGCGTGCCTCCCGCCGTCACCACGATGCGTTTGCCGTCCCAATCTTTCTTTTGTCCCAGCACCCGCTCGATGACGTCGATTATTTTGCTCGTTTCCGGCAGCCGTCCCTTGCCCATTTTCCCCGAAGCTAAACGGCCGTACTCCGGCTCGATGATGGTAAAGCCCCTGGCCTTTAGCTTCGCCAGGTTTTCCTGCGTTACGGAGTTCAGGTACATGATGTCGTTCATGGACGGTGCGATGATAACCGGTGCCTTGGTCGCCAGCACGATGCAGCCGAGCATGTTATCGGCGATTCCTGCCGCCAGTTTAGATATTGTATTGGCTGTCGCCGGGGCGATTAGCACCACATCGGCGGTCTCGGCCAAGGCGATATGCTCGACGCTGTACTCGGGGGCCATCTCGAACATATCGGTGACCACCGGCCGGTGGGTAATGTTGCGCAGCGTCAGCGGGGTAATCAACTTCGTGGCGGCCTCGGTCATGACCGCTTCGACCCTGGCGCCGGCCTGCGTCAGCTTGCTGGCGATATCAGCCGCCTTGTAAGCGGCGATGCCTCCGGTTATACCCAGAACTATCGTCTTATTGTTCAGCATCGTTGTCTCCTCGACTGGCTAGTCCCGGTTCATGTCATGGATGACTTTTATTCCGATTAGCGTCAGGTTGGGATTGACCTTATTAATTACCTTCGCCTCTTTGGCGATGATGCTGGCATAGCCGCCGGTAGCCACGACCGTTGCCTTTTCCCCCAGTTCCTTCTGTATCCGGGCTACCACGCCATCGATAAGCCCGGCGTAGCCGAAAATGATGCCGGACTGCATGGCCGCGACAGTATTGGTACCGATAGCTTTCTTTGGACGCACCAGTTCCACCCGGGGGAGGGCCGCCGTGCGGGTATACAGGGCTTCGGCGGCGATAGCGATGCCCGGGGCGACAGCCCCGCCGAGATATTCTCCGTCTTTTGATATGGTGTCGAAGACGGTAGCGGTACCCAGCGCCACCACGATTATCGGAGCTTTGTAGAGACTGAGGGCCCCGGCGGTGTTGGCGATGCGGTCGCCGCCTAACTCTCGCGGGTTGTCAAACCGGATGCGTATCCCGGTCTTCACGCCGGGGCCGACGGCCAGGGGTGCAATATTGAAATACCTTTGAAACATCTCATGAAATATCGTCATCAGAGGTGGGACGACACAGCTTATCGCTCCTTCTGTTATATCGGAGGTATCTATACCGCTATGTTGCAGCAGGCTGAGTATGAAGACCCCGTATTCGTCCGGCATCTGACTGACATGTGTGGCCAGACGGTAGGTAGCCCGCAGTTTATTGCCGTCGAAAATACCCAGAGTGACATTAGTATTGCCGATGTCAACAGCCAGTAACATATTTCACCCCCGTTCAACCCCTGTTTTTCAATTGTTTTATGGTCACGGGCAGTGCCGGCAAAAGGTCGGAGGCAATCATGCCAGCGTCCCCCAGTTCGTTTCTAATCATCTCGCCGGCCTCGCCATGCAGGTAGACGCCGAGAGAGGCAGCTTCGAAAAGTTTTAGTCCCTGGGCTGCCATGCCCGCGATGATTCCCGCCAGGACATCCCCCGTCCCTGCCGAAGCCAGCCCCGGGTTGGCGAAGGGACTGATACGGCAGCGGCCATCCGCCGCGGCGATAACGGTGTAAGCCCCCTTTAAAACAATCGTTTTCTGCCACTTTGCGGCAAACCTTCCAGCTATGCCCGCTCGGTCCGACTGTATTTCGTCCAGCGATAGCCCGCACAGCCGGGCCATTTCGCCGGGGTGCGGGGTAAGTATAGCATCATCGCCAATCTGTTGCCACCAGTTGGGTATCCTGGCCAGTATGTTGAGGGCGTCGGCATCGAGTACCAGTGCCGGTAGCCCTTTCTTCAGGAGTAAAGAGCTTACGAATTCTACCGTGGACGGACTCTGCCCCAGGCCGCAGCCGAGGAGAAGGACATTGTATTGAGCGCACTGCCGGTAGACAATATCGGCAGCCTCAACCGATATTATGCCCGGCCGCGATTCCGTCAGAGGCAGATAGGTTGCCTCGGTCAGCTTGGATGCGAGAATCGGTTGCAGGCTGCTGGCGGTAGCCAGCGTTACCAGTCCGGCTCCCACCCGCAGGGCGCTGCTGCAGGCAAGATAGGCGGCGCCGATGTAGTTGATGGAGCCGGCCGTCACCAGCACTCTGCCGAAGCTCCCCTTATTAGCGTTAAGTGGGCGTTTGGGGAGAGTATTTGCAGCCCACTCTCCGGTGATGAGTTCGGTGGTAATAGAGTCCGCCAGTGACTCCGCAATACCGATATCGGCGATTTTTAGTTTGCCCACTCTTTCCGCCCCCGGAAAGTTGAACAGGCCTGCCTTGGGAAAGGCGAGCGTGACGGTGATATCGGCAAAGGGACAGGCGGGGTCGACGGCCCCGGTGTCGGCGTCCATTCCCGAGGGCAAATCTACCGCGATAATAGAGAAGTTATGGTTCTTCCTGGTCTTATTAACTTTTTCCAGCACTTTCTTAAAGATGCCTTCCAGCGGACGCATTTTCCCCGTGCCCAGCAGCGCATCGATAACGCAGGTAGCTGAAGCCAGCAGGCTATCGAACTTTTTCAGTTTTTTATCCTCGTCGGCCTCGATGCATTTAATCCCGCGTTCCTGTATTAGCTTAAGATTGGCATCGTCCGCCGGTCGCGGACTGCACAGGTAGACGCTCACTTTAGCCCCCCACTCGTGGAGATAGCGGGCGGCCACCAGGCCGTCGCCGCCGTTGTTCCCCGCGCCTATCAGGCAGAGGATATGCTGTTTCCTTATAGTGCCCAGGCAGGTACGGGTTTCCTCCGCCACGGCCTTGCCGGCGTTCTCCATGAGCGCGCTGACCGGCGTGCCCCGTTTTATGCACTCCTGGTCTATCTGTCTCATCTGCTCGGCAGTGACGATTTTCATGGTTGTGTATATACTCCCGTTGGATTGAGTGTAGCAATATTCGGGACTATGGTCAAGAGTTTTTATCCCCTTAAGATTATCTCCTCTCCCCATCGTGGGAGAGGATTAAGGTGAGGGGGATATCATCGCCTTTCCTTATACGATACCACAATTCAGAAATATGGGAGTGCACAGCGAGAGGGGGCGAAGCCCCACTTTTCTGCTTTTCCCACTTCTTTAATCCTCTTGTATTTAACAGGGGAGTGCGTAGCGAGAGGGGCTTGCCCTGGTTCCACTGAGTCACCACGAAGTGAGCTTGCCGAAGGGGGTGAGGTAACCATTAATTCACCCCACATCATTTAACATAACTCCAAAAACAAATCAAAGCTGCCCAGCCTCGATTCGTTTCCCTAAAAAAATATCGTTTTGTCGCGGGTATACTTTTGAAGCTAGAGATAGCCGCTAGGCGAACCTGTTATGGTGTATGATATCCGCCAGCTTCCTCTTGGGGACATGCCGCAAGCCCTTATCGTCCACCCATATATTGACCGAGTCGGTAGCTACATCAGCCACCGGGCTTTCATCCGGGTAACCCATGGCGATTACCAGGACTATATCATATTCGTCCGGTATCTCCAGAATCAGCTTCAGGTCTTTTTCATTGAACATCAGTATCGGACAGGCGCCGATTCCCTGTTCCAGCGCGGTCAGTATGATGTTCTCCGCCGCCATGCCGACATCATAAAGGGTAATCCTTCTGCGGTTGGCATCACCCTCCAGAGTCTTGTTTACCAGGATGAGGGTGTAAGCTTTCGGCGTCTGGGCTGGGCTCGGGCCGCCCTTTTCCGGCGGCATCTTTGCCGAACCTCCTATGTTCTCGAATATCCCCGGCAGAACTCTGGCATCGTTAATAACGATATATTCGCATACCTGCTGGTTACGACCGCTCGGCGCCAGTCTGCCGGCGTCAATACACTTCTCCAGGGCTTCATAGGGAATAGCCTTGTTCTTAAATCTCCGTATCGACCGCCGTTTTAATATCCCTTCATAAACAGTCATAGTGTCACCTCCTGAACATCGTTAGTTGCTATTCATTCTGGCCAGTTTCTCCAGCTTATGCATCATCGCTGCCCAGTGGGTGCCCCGCCAGTAGATACGGCGGCATTCAGGGCATTCCATGTACTGGGTCTGCGTTTTATAAACGTAAGGGGGCACTCTTTCCTTTACTTCATCCAGGCTTTTTTCAACAAGCGGCTGATTGCATTCCAGGCAGATTGTGAACGGGCGGGACTGGCCTATCAGGTCCATAGCTGCCAAGAGCTGTTGAATCTGCTGTTCCGGTTCCTCGCTTTCAATCAGGACTGCCTTGAGACGCCCGTTGTTGATAACCCGTCTCTTCATAATTTCGGTGTCACGGGTCAAGATTACCCTGCCTTCGGCCAGGGCTTGCTTGACCATGTCGGAGTCATCATCTCCGCTGAAGAACAGACTATCGAAGCCCATCATTCTCAGCCACCTGGCCAGCTTGCCCACATTATGGTCGACGATGAATCGTATCTCGTTGGCGGAACTGCTGCTACCCATCTTTATATATCTATCCGCATCCCCTCGTAACCGAGCCGGATTTCGGTATTCAACGCCCTGGCGACTACGGCGACTTCGGTTTTTATTCGCTTCTCATCCAGAGGATTCATGTGCACCAGGACTATCTGCGGCAGGTAGCCTCTTATCTCGCGGAATGACTCCAGTTCCTGCCGGAGCAGGTCAGCGGTAAGGTGGCCTGATTGGCGGGCGAAGTCTGTATATTTATTAAGTGCGGTAAGTTCGATGATAAGCAGGTCCGGTGATACCTGCTTCCAGCAATCGGACAGGCCCGGCCCGGTATCCGATGTAATGAATAATTTCTTACCGCTGGCCGAGGTAATCTGATAACCGACGGTGGTCACAGCATGATTTACCGGTACGGGTAAAACCGCATATCCGGCGATTGTTTCTGTCCTGCCGGATTCCATTATTTTGAACTGTATCGCCGGTTTCTCCGGGGGTTTTTCCATGAAGTCAGGATAAAGGACATTGTTGAGCAGGTGAGCCGATAGGACTTCATAGACGGCCCGGATGGAATAAATTTCTATGGTTTTCTCATACAGGTAGAAGTTCATGCCCAGAGCCGGAATATCTCTGACATGGTCGTAATGCTGGTGGGTGAGCAGGACGGCCTTGAGCTTCTGCTGTTCCGGAAAGGTCAGTCCGGAGGTTAAGGAGCCGGCATCTATCGCCAGGACATCGTCGATTAAGAAGCTGATGCATCGGCTGCTCTGCGATTCGATATTGTGTGCGCCGAGAATTCGGATATTCACTTTAGCTACCCCTTTACCGATATTATAAAAGGATTGTACTTTGTCTGATAATCGTAGGTGTCAATGCCTTCTCTTTTCTTCAATGAGTTCACGATAGCATAGGTGGCCGGGGTAAAGACGGTTTCAATAAGGACTTTGCCCAGCCAGTGATTCAGTATCATCACCGGCGCAAAAGAAGAGGTGCCGATAAAGGCAAGGGTAATGAATATGGCGGTGTCCAGTCCCTCTCCAACTATCGTCGAGCCGATGGTCCGACTCCACAGCCAGCGGCCTCTGGTCAGGATTTTCATCCTCGCGAGGACGAAGGAATTGGCGAATTCCCCGGCCAGGTAGCCGCAGAAAGAGGCGGCCAGCAGACGCGGTGCGTAGCCGAGGATAGTCTTATAAGCTGCCTGGTCGCCCCAGAAAGAAGCCGGGGGTAAAATCTGCCCTATCCAGGCGAAGAAAACAAAAATCAGGTTGCAGATGAAGCCGAGCCAGATGACCCTCCTCGCTACCCGGTAGCCGTAGACCTCGGTAAGGACATCACCGAAGATATAGCTTATGGGGAAAACGAAAATGGCAGCCGGCAGGGTAAACGGGCCGAGGCTGATTATCTTAACGGCAATGGTATTGGCGGTAATGAGGCAGGTGATAAAAACAGCGATGATTATCACCAGACGATATGAGATATTCATTTCTTAAATCCAGCGGCGTCGGCGGAAAAATAAAAGCAGGCTGCCGGTAATTATACTCATTACAGCCAGCAGAATGAGAAATGATTTTAAGCTTCCCCTTTCCAACCCTCCGGGCAGGATGATATTCATCCCGTAAATGCTGGAAATTACAACGAAGGGCAGGAAAATGGTAGCCAGGATGTTCAGGATTCGCACGACCCGGTTGATGCGGTCAGTGGCCAGGATAAAATCCGTATCTTTGAATACTTCTATAACTTCTTTACATTCATCCAGGGTCTCGCATATCTTGTTGGTGTGGTCCATGAGGTCGCCATAAAGGTCGGTCATATCTTTTTTAGAAAAGCGTTTCAGCTTGTTTTCCATCTGCGCAAAAATCGCGCGTGTCGGGAACATAATGCTCCTCTGGGTGATAATATCGCGCCGTAGAATACTGATTTCCTTGGCAGTTTCTACCTCTTCATCAAAAACGATGTCTTCCACATCCTCCATCAGGCTTAGGATTTTGTCCAGGACCGGGAAATAGGAGTCTATAGCCCGGTCAAGCATTTTATATATCAGGTAGCCGGAGCCCTGGCTCATATATTCCTGCCGCGCTTCCTCGCTAATCTCGCACTCGCGGAAAAATTTGTCGAGCGTCTTGAGCTCCCCGGGCCGGAGCGTGACCAAATAGTTCTCGCCGATGAACACCGACCACTGCTGCTTGGTGCTGATGCGGGTCTCCTTGTCGTAGACCGGGAAGTGAAAGATAAAGAACATGTAGCCCGGATAGACGTCTATTTTGGATAGCTGCTTGCGGCTGATACAGTCGTCCAGCGCCAGGGGGTGGAAGTGATAGCGCTCCGCCAGGTATTTCTTAGCCTCTTCTGTCGGCTGGACAATGTCAGTCCAGGTCAGGTCACCCCAGGTGATAGTTTTAATGGTTGGTTCTTTATCTTTTTCCTGTGCCTGGGAGATAGCCATCGCCAGTCACCTCTCGCCAAAAACTATAATTTATTTTAACACAATGGCGCACATAGAGAAATACCTTGTTATCAGGGATATTGACAACACGGGGAATAAGGTTATAATGAATTGGTTTTTAACAATTTATTAACAATTTATTTTTGTGTGTGAGGGTGAAGCGGATGAAAAGGGCACTGGTAATCATCAGAATTAGTTCTGGTGGTAAACAGTGTCTTTTTTATTAAAAATCCTGAATAAATGGCGAGGAGGTGGTATGAATCTTAGGTAAACAAAAAAATCAGCCATTATTCATAACATATTAATAAAGGAGGAGAAAGATGAAATTTTTAACAATAGGCACAACAAAAGATGCTTTTTTAACGCTTCCGCAGGCTGAAAAAACTAAGCAAAATGTCACAGCTATCAAATATGTTTTAGCACTGAAAAAGAAGATGGGTGACAAATTGCATTTTTACATGGACCCCGGGGGGAACCGCCTTGTGAGTATTGGTGAATACAGCAGCATCGAGGAATATTCTCAAAGCCTGCAATCACCCATTGCTGCGGCCGGTTATATGAACTATGAATCTATTCCGCTGATTGAGGTGGATGAAAAAGCACTTAAAGCCTATGTTGAAAGCGCCAAGGCGGCAAAATAGTCAAGGCGACATTTTATAAAAAGAAGGGCGGCATCTGGATAAGATGCCGCCCCCATATTTTGACGGTGCTAATATTTCTGTTTACTTTCTCTCCACAATCATGGCCATGCCCTGGCCGCCGCCGATGCACAGTGTCGCCAGCCCCAGTTGAAGGTTGCGTCTCTTCATCTCGTTCATGAGCGTCACGATAATCCTGGCGCCGGTGCAGCCGATGGGATGCCCCAGCGATATCCCGCCGCCGTGCAGGTTCGTCTTGCTCATATCTATATCAAGCTCTCTGATGCAGCCGATGGACTGTGAGGCGAAGGCTTCATTCAGCTCGATATAATCGATGTCCTTCAGAGTGAGATTAGCCAGCTTGAGCGCTTTCCTGGTGGCCGGTATGACGCCCAGGCCCATGTAAGCCGGGTCGACGCCGCCGGTGGCATAGGCGCGGATGGTCACTATCGGTTTAACACCAAGTTCCTTCGCCTTTTTGGCGGACATCACTACCAGCGCCGCGCCGGCATCGGTGAGGGCCGAGGCGTTACCGGCGGTAACATCACCGTTAGCCTTGAACACAGCGGGCAGCTTAGCCAGCAGCTCCATCGATGTCTCTCTCGGGTGCTCATCGGTATCAAACGCCCTGGTCTCTCGCTTGACCTTAATTTCTACCGGTACTATCTCTTCCTTGAAGGTCCCGTTCTTGGTAGCCGCCAGGGCGCGGTTGTTGCTCTCCAGGGCGAACTCGTCCTGCTCTTTTCTGGTGATGCCGTACTTTACGGCGATGTTTTCAGAAGTCATGCCCATGTGATAGTTATAAAATATCTCCCAGACCCCGTCATGAACCATGCCGTCGACCATCTCGGCGTTGAACATTCTGGCTCCCCACCGCATCCTGGGGACATAGTAGGGGGCGGCGCTCATATTTTCGATGCCGCCGGCCACGACGACCTCGGCATCGCCAGCCTTTATTGACTGGGCGGCCAGGGCGACCGCTTTCATGCCGGAGGCACAAATCTTGTTGACCGTGAAGGCATTGACTTCCTTGGGCACGCCGGCATAGATGGCTGCCTGGCGGGCCGGATTTTGACCCTGCCCCGCCTGGAGGACGTTCCCCATGATTACCTCATCGATTTG
>JBGPRB010000069.1:0-13061 GCA_041489355.1 Dehalococcoidia bacterium | reverse complement strand
CCGCTAGAGGGAGTGCCGAGCAGTTGCTGCCTGCCCCCGTGATATTGCAGTTCAATCCCCTTTTCATTAACTCAGCCTGCAGCTGGGCGTAAATCACGTAGGGTTCAACCACCGCATACATGCTTTTTTCGTTGATTTCCAGGATGCGGTTCATCCTCCTTAAGTCCAGTTTGACGACGCCCGGACCACCGGCATCACCGTAGGCTCCCCAGCCTGTACTCGATGCCTTAAACTGAACCTTGAACCTGTTACAAAGCCTGACTATCGCCTGGACTTCCTCAGTGGTTTTAGGAAGAGTCACGGCTTCAAACCTG
Organism: Dehalococcoidia bacterium; assembly: GCA_041489355.1. Classification (GTDB taxonomy): domain Bacteria; phylum Chloroflexota; class Dehalococcoidia; order Dehalococcoidales; family RBG-16-60-22; genus JBGPRB01. The sequence continues at coordinate 12,747 of JBGPRB010000069.1, read as the reverse complement.
GGCCTCGCCCGCTGAGCGTACGAATTAAGTATTAAAGGGGCTTCGGATATATTTTCCGGTCCCACCACATCTTCTAACGCTCTATAAATTTCTCTCTTTAAAGCCATATTTAATGACCTCCTTTGAGATTGTTTTACAATTTAAATCCGACTTTATCGGTAGCCAGACTTTCCTTTTCCCCCCAACTGGATTCCCGCTTTCGCGGGAATGACGTTGTGGAATCACTGGATTCCCACTTTCGTGGGAATGACAATTGTGGTAAGCCTGGAATGACACTGAACCATGGCTAAACGTTCTCCTCTTTGTTAAATTGCTTTCTCCAGCAGCTCAACGACATCATATACCTTGAGGTTGCTACCGTATTCTTTGATAGTATCGTTAAAGTTCTGCTCGCATCCGGGGCAGGCCGTCACGATAGCCTCCGCCCCGGTGGACTCAGCTTCATCTATTCGCTCTCTGGCCGTCCACCTGGCAAATTCGGGGTTAGTTTCCCTGACACCCCCGCCGGCACCACAGCACCAGGCATATTCCTTTATCCTGTCCATCTCGACGAGCTTTAAGCCGGGAATGCTCTTGAGGACGTCCCGCGGGGATTCATAAACACCATAGGTGCCCCGCCTGAATTCTTTCGGCGGGTTAAATATGCGTATATGTCCGGGAACCGGTTTCCCTTCCCAGTGTAGATATGGCTCTCCCAGCCTGCCGAGATGACAGGGGTCATGATAAGTGACCTTGACGTTAACCTTCCTGGTCGGTTTCAGCTTGCCTTCTTTTATCAATCGGGCAATGTATTCCGTGGTATGCAGTACTTCCAGGTCACCTTTCAGGCCGAATTTATCGTAAAGCACCTTGAAGGCATAATAGCAATCGGCGCAGCCTGTTACCAGTATTTTCGCGCCCGATTTCTTAATCAGTTTCATGTTTTGTCTGGCCTGATTTAACAACTCTTCCTTGTATCCCATCAGGTAAGCCCGACCACCGCAGCATGACTCGTTTTCTCCGGCAATGCCTATGTCGACACCCGCTTTTTGCAGAAGTTTTACGGCAGCCCCAGCCACTTTCCACATATTTTTATCGTAACAAACACGGCACCCGGCGTGATAAATGACCTTCGTTTTCTGCCTGGTGATATCTTTCACGTCAAGCCCTTTAGCCCAATCTCCGCGTCCGGCTTTCGCCCCCGGTATCATGGTGCCCTGTTTCCGCAGACTATTAATAACGCCGTCAAGAGCCGGGACAGTGTGGCCTTCCTCGACGCATTTAATCCTGATTTCGTTTATCGGCTCCAGCACTTCCATGTCCATGGCGTACTTGCAGGAGATATCACAGGCGCCGCACATCTGGCAGTTATAAACCACCTCAAGAAGCTTGTCATCATATTCAAGTTCCTTCTCCAGCATGGCTACGCCCATGCCCATTCTGCCGCCGCCGGCATAGGTATGGAAGTTATATCTGGCTATGCTGGGGCAAACATAGGAATGCTGATTTTCCTTTAGCTTCTCCAGCGGGACGAATTTGCATATTGAGCAGCGGCAGCACATTTCCATATCACTTCTATAATCTTCCAGCGCCATTTCTTTCCCTCCTTGTTGGTCAGTTGTCAGTTATCAGTAGGCTTTAATACTTTTTACTGTGAACTGAAAACTGACAACTTTTTTAAAAACACAGTTTCCCCGGATTCATAATATTGCCGGGGTCTAATACGGACTTGACCTTTTTTAAGGCAGCTACGGTAGCAGCGTCTTTATTAATAATCGTCCTGGCGCTCGTACCGTATGGCCTCGAAAAGAATGCCCCTTTAGCCATCAGGCTCGTGACGACCCGGTCAGATAACTCCTTAACCCGGTCAGACTCGCCCTGGTTTTTCGGGTCATAAAACAGGTTGAATTCGCAGTGGCAGTTGGTCCCCTGTACTATCGGCTGGAGGTAAATACCCATCTCTGAAGTCGGGTAGCCTATCTGATGAGCCTCATCATACATGGTGTCGACCAGACCGGGGAGATGGTCATAGATAGTCAAGAAAAATATATCGTGGCAGGCCCCTTTATGGCGGAGCTTCCAGTACGGCTCCCCGGAGGGACGCTGGACTATATCCAACAACTCGGAGGCCGAGATTTTACCAATAGCCTGTACCGGTTCCAGGCCCACCCGCTGGGCTATCTCCCTCATATCTTTTATCTGGCCGCTCACCCTCTCTTCCGGCAGATATTCGTAACCGGCGATATTGAAGAAAAGCACCCAGGAAGGCAGAGTGTCCTTAATTTCCCGGTAATCATCGGGCAATTTCTTCGCCATGATAGTTGCCAGATTGGAATTATTGAGGACAAAGCACTCGTTAGCCAGTCTCAGCCTTATCAGCCAGTGAACCATCTCCAGTATCTTATCGAGTGTTGAAGAGCCAACCAGGAAGGGCTCTTCAAGCCTGGGGATGAGTTCACATCTCACCGATGCCCATGTTACGATGCCCATCGTTCCCTGGGCTCCTTGGATAACTCTATACAGGGAAAAGGCAGACGGTCCCGCCGCCTCCTTCTGAGCACCTCCGGCATCCCACTGCTCTTCCAGCGAGCCCGGTCCGGCAGCCGCTCCTGTCCTGAACATATCACCGGTGCCGAAAATTACCTCAACGCAAGCGAGCGGGTCTCCTATGTCCCAGTGATACTTGGGCATCACGACGGGCTCTCTCTCGAGCAGGCTGCCGACAACGGATTTTGACCTGCGTGGCAGCAAAGGCAAATTGAGCCTGAGCCCTTCCCTGGCTACTGCCGGTATCAGTTCTTCAAATGTTACACCCGGCTCGAACATGGCTACTCTGTTAGTCCGGTCGACCTTGATAATTTTTTTCATGCCGCTCAAGTCTACAATGACAGCGCCTCCGACGCCGGGAACAGTATCGCCCCGGAAGTGTGGCGGTCCTGAGCTTACCGGCACCAGCGGCGTTAGAGTCTCATTAGCCAGCTTAACTATCTTCTCTATTTCCTCCATATTTCCTGGCTTGACGACGCATGCCGGCTTTACCGCATTAACGAAACTCATGTCTCTGGAATATTCTTTTAGAGTCGCCTGCTCGCGGATTACCCTGCCAGCGCCGACTATTTTTACCAGCTTGTCTTCTACAATCATTGTTACCTCCTTTTCCGTTCTACTAAAATTAAATAACTCTTCATGATTAATCAATCTTTCTTCTTATTCTTAAATATCATTAATACCGTGTCGTGGCTATTATGTATTTTTATTATCGGGCTGTCAATTATTTTCAGGCATCGCACTTGACAATATTGAAGCAGCAATATGATTTTCCACATTGGCTGAGAAATACCTGATATTAATAATACACAGGAAGGAGAAAATAAATGGCTAAAGCAAAATATGATAAACTATTTTTTGAGGAACCCATCGTAGAAGGAAATTTCGCACCCAAAATACGTCTTAAAGATTTAACCGGCCTTAACATCAGGATTGCCTACAATTGCATTTCAGAGCCGTTCCTCATGGTAAAGGAACCTCATAAACACGAGCAAGAACAATACATGTGTTTTATCGGAGGTAACCCGATGGATATACGGGACTTCCCGGCAGAAGTCGAGATTTCATTTGGAGAGGAAGGTGAAAAACATATCATCAACAAGACCACAGTTGTCTATATCCCGGCGGGTTTACTTCATTGTCCACTTAACTTTAAAAGAGTCGATAAACCTATTATCTTCATGGATATTTATCCTGCCGCCGAATATCAAAGAATACCGGTTTCCAGATAGCCTTAGTCCCGCCAGAGCTGGCGTAGTGTCTGGTAAATGAAGACTGTAATTCGTTGCGTAGGATGGGACACTTTGTGCCTCGAGCATCTGATTATCGATATACACCGTATTCCCTGGTGAAATCAATCATTGCTTTGAGGTTTTCGGGCTTGACTTCATCTATGGCGCTCCTCGGGGCCATAATGAAACCTCCCCCTTTGCCAACAACGTCAATGAGCTTTTTACAATAATCCTTTACATTCTGGGGGCTGCCTGTCTGTAACAATGAGCACGGAACATTGCCCATGATGCACAGGTGGTTGCCCAGTATCTCCTTTACTCGTATGATGTCCGAAGTGTCAAAGTAGCCGAGGACCTTGCCTCTGGGTAACTCAAGAAGATAATTCAGGCGTGAGGTATAGTCACCTTCAAAGAAGGGACAGGGTGTTAGCCCTGCATCTATTAAACCCAGTAATAGCCCCTTCAGGGTGGGCCAGTAAAAGGTCTCGAACTGCTTTAACGACATGAACCCCTCGGCCCCCCTGTGCAGAGGTATAAAAACCCTGGGATTTCCGCTCACCTTCGCTGTGGCAACAGCCATCCCGAGCAAAATGGGTAGTAGTTTTTCGCAAGCTTTAATGAGCCTTTCAGGTTGTCGAAACATATCCAGCATAGACCCGCGCATGCCTCTTAAGCGGTCCGAAACGACATCAAAAGGTGTGAACGTAGCTGCCTGGCTGAATGTGGGGAAACCCAGTTGTTTAAGTTCCTCTCCCAGCGAGCCTATTTCAGCGTTCCGTTTTAACACTTCCTGCCTGGCTTTTGATAGGGACTCGATGGCCTTTTTGAATCCAGGCATACCGAGTAAAGCAGTGGGGGAAAATAACAGGATACTTAGATGAGGGAGTCTCTGGAAAGACTCCAGGTTGCCACATGTACGCGGTAAATAGTTCCGTATAATAAAGCCGGTAGGGTCTTCTAAAAACGCTTCGTATTCATCGGCTTTCATGTATTCCCCTTCGACAAACTGATGGGTATGGTGCAGCGATGTCCCGTGGCCGGGCCACACCATTTGCTTGAAGTCAAGCGCTTCAAGGGCGCCTCCCGAGTCAGGTCCCGTAGCAAGGCATGTATCCGGCTCAAAATCAATGACGGTTTTTTTAGCCGCCTCTTTCCATTTCCCCGGGTTGTAAAATGCGTCCGCACAGGTTATCCCGGTATACTTTGCCGGGAAATAGCCGACACTAAATATAACTGGAACTCTATCCGGTATTTTCAACTGGATAGCGTCCTCTACCCTCTTGACTCTTTCCTCATATAGCTGTTCGGGTGTTTTGCTCATTGTTACTTGTCTCCAGTCCACTCTTTGGCAAGAGATTAATATGCGATGATATTATACTCTCTATAGAAAAGGCTCCAGAGGCATAATATCCTCCGAAGCCTTTCTCTTAAGCTAACAGCCTGAAAACTTATGATAGCCTTGAAGCTTATTACTTCTATTTTAAGGTTCACCGGGTACATTATACTGTTTCCAATATTTAGCTCTGATTGCCAGCCATTGATCAAGGACTTTCTGGCAGGTCGCTTCACTTACACCCACTGATTTAGCGTCTGCTTTCCACTTAGGAATAACAATCGAATAGACAGTGTCTTTCCACGCCTGTAAATCAGAGGCGGTAGGAATAGTAAGTGTCTTACCGGCATCTGCAAGTGTTTTCCGGGCTGCTATATACTGTGACTCTTGAAAGTCCCAGAGAGGTCTTAGCATATCTTGCCGCGTTTTCGCGAATATTGCCTTGTCCTCTGCTGACATAGAATTATAAAAATCTTTGTTCATCAAAACAAACATATTGCCGCAGCCGAAGTCCATCATAAAGTAGTAATCGGCTAAGGTAGAGATTTTCCAATCGGTGGCCATGACCAAACTCATGAAGCCGCCATCGATAACCCCTTTCGACATGTTCTCGTAATTGTCAGGACCCACGATGGGCACAGCCGCGCCCCCGCCCGAGGTAACCACGTCCGATAGGCCACCAGTTACGCTGACTTTATGGCCTTTGAAATCAGCCGGAACGTGCACTTGTGCTGATTTCATCACCAGGTTAGACCCGGCGAGTACATCATTCGTGAGGTATATAAAGCCATTGTTCACCTCGGTAGCTATTTCCGGGACTTTGGAGAATTCATCCCAGGCTGCATTCGATGCCTGGTACATTGCCTCATCGGCGCCGGGCCATCCCATCAGTGGGGTCATGGAAAGCATCGATAATGGGAAATCTTTAGCAAACATGGCTGAAGAGGTCAAACCTATCTGGCATATACCCGATCTAACCGAATCCAGTACGGCGCTTATCGGTACCAGGGTGGACATTCCATATACTTCAACCTTGTAACGCCCATTTGTCCGTTTCTCGAACTCGGGTCCGAACCATTCTTCACCCGAAGAGTAACCCTTCCCTTTAGGGCATGAATAGGAAATTTTCATTGTCTTGACTGCTACCGGTGCCGGTGCCGGTGCTGGAGCTGGAGCCGGTGCCGGCGCTGGGGCTGGGGTTACCGTTTCCTTGGCACAGGCAGGCAATATAAGTGCCGCCATCAGCACTAAAACGAGAACTGTCATCATCCAGTATCTTTTTTTCATTTTTTCTCCTTTGCTGTTACACTTCACTCGAAATAGCTGTGTATTTAGCTATCAACCTATACTTCATCACCTCCTTTGTTTAAATTATTAAAATTATTAACATGTAAAGTTAATTCACACTGTATATTTTTTTCTTGTTTCTGTCAACCCCCCTGTAGACATAATCGGGATTACAGAGAAATATTTTTTCAGGAAATATTATAAATATCTGTAGCAAGAACACTCAAACCAAGCATTAATTTGACCGGGCCTTATGGCAGAAATGATATCAAGGCTTTTACTTTTTAGCAAAATGGTGTAATATTTCGCTAATAGCTTGCAAATAATTGTCAACAAGTTATATAATTCCGTCAATCACATTAATCAAAAGATACAAATTAAAAGTTACATATAAATATATAACAAGTTTTATAAAAAAGAAAGGGGGAACATCTCAAGCGGATTAACTGTCATTGTATGATATCTACCACAGCACATTAAAGATATTACTGATTTTCAACGATATTTTGATACTTCGCCGTACTTAACCATCTTTGTCTTTACGAATGATGGGAATACTGCAAAGGAGGTTAAATGACTTCGGACGTAACCCTGGAAACTAAACCTGAAGATAAACGGGCGTTGACAGGTTTTCATCCTGTCATTGTGTGGATTTGCCGGACGATGACAGCTCTCGGCGCCATCGTGCTGGCAATAATGATGTTCCTTTCCGTTGCCGATATCTGCGGCCGCTTCTTCTTTAAGAAACCCATTACAGGCACTTACGAGATAGTCTCACTTATGGTAGTTTTAGTAGGCTGCCTAGGTCTCGGCTATTGCCAGCTTATTAAAGGGAATATCATGATTGATATTGTCACCAAACGCTTCAGCCCGAGAGGCCAGGCTGTGATGAATATCATCTCGTATTTAATATCTATCGGCGTGTGCGCCATCGTGACCTGGCAAGTTTCTTTGAGGATGTGGCATTATCTACACAACCAACTAGGCGGCAGAACCATTCAACTGGGTATCATATACTGGCCCTTTTTGTTAATAATGGCTTTATGTTTCGCCTGGGTAACCGTGATATTTTGTATAGACTTTTACCACACCATTAAAGAGGTATTCAAGCGATGAGTCAAACAGTAATAGGCCTTTTAGGTATTGGCATTCTGTCAGCTATGCTCATGATAGGGCTGGATGTCGGTTTCTCTATGCTTGTCACCGGTTTTATCGGTTTCGCCATGATAGGCGGCTGGGGTGCGGCCCTGGCCAATATGGCGATACTGCCGTTCGATACATTAAATAATTACTTCTTTGCAGTGCTGCCTCTTTTCATACTTATGGGGTCATTTTGTGCCGAGGGCCAGATAGGCAAGGATGCGTATGATATGGCCCGTACCTGGTTCGGGCAATTAAGAGGTGGCCTGGCGATAGCCACAATAGGCGCCTGCGGTCTGTTCGCCGCCATAACCGGCACCACCCTGGCCGGTTCGCTGGTCATGGGCAAGGTGGCTTATCCGGAGATGAGAAAGGCGGGGTATAAAATGCCGCTGGCTGCCGGCGTTGTCTCGGTCGGCGGTACTCTTGGTATCCTGATACCGCCCAGCATGGGATTTATTCTTATCGGGATGATGACAGACTTGAATGTCGGTGAGCTATTCATGGCGGGATTAGTTCCCGGTATCATTGTCGTTATCTTTTACATGGGTACCATTGTGGTATGGAGCAAGATTGATCCCAATTTAGCTCCTCTCACGCCGAAAACAACCTGGAAGCAGAGATTCACATCGGTAAGGCTGACCTGGCCGGTGGTGCTTTTGTTTCTTATCATCATGGGGAGTATTTACACGGGTGTATGTACCGCAACTGAGGCAGGCGCTATCGGCGCCTTCGGTGCTCTGATTATCCCGCTGGCAAGGAGACAGATGAGCCGCAAGGCTTTCTGGAATTCCCTCATGGACTGCGCCAGGATGACCGCCATGATTATTATCCTGATGGTGGGCGCCTATACGTTCAATGCGTTTATGGCGATAACCCAGATTCCGACCACCTTCGGTGATTTTTTGGTCGGTCTGTCTATACCAAGATGGGGTATCATGTTTTTTATTCTGGCATTCTATCTCATCGCCGGTACGTTTTTTGACCCTATTTCTATATTGATTCTCACCATATCCATTTTCTACCCCGCGGTACAAGCCCTGGGATTCAACCTTATCTGGTACAGCGTTATAATGGTCAGATTGATAGAAATAGGGCAGATATCTCCGCCGGCCGGCATCAACCTGTTCGGTCTGAAAGGTGTTATCGATGCTCCAATGAGTGCTATTTTTAAAGGGGTATTGCCGTTTCTTGCCACTGATGTTTTAAACCTACTTTTACTTTGCTTTTTCCCTGTTATATGCACTTTCTTACCTAACTTGATGAATTATTGATCTGTTTATGAGACACGCGGGAAAATCGAATTAGAAAATACATTAGCGGGAAATAGTGAAACTGATAATTGAGCTAAATTGCATTAGTAAAACTGCTCTAGTATAATATAAATCACTTTTCATATCTTGATACGAGTCCGTAGTATCCAGAAAGACACTGGTACTACGGTTTGGCGACCACCAGGTAATGGTAAAGTCCGCTATCTTTGACTGTTTCTATAGTGAAGCCTGCGGTCTGAATCAGGCGAACCGCCATGTCTTCACTGAATCTAATCTTCAAAGGAGGACCTAAATCCATTGGCTCTTTCTTCCAGTCCAGATTGACCAACTTACCAGCGGACTTGACCATCCTCCTGGCATTTTCCAGAACTCTGGCCGGGTCTTGAAAGTCGTGAAGTGCTATCCCAAAGAAGACGATATCAGCGCATTGCTCACATATGACTGATTCTTCCGCTTGACCTACTGTCAGGTTAAGGTTTTTTAGCTCTTCCTTAGCGGCTAGCTCTTTCAAGCTGGTTATTGACCGATTATCCACATCCAGGCCGTACACTTTTCCCCTCCGGCCAACCATCCTGGCCGCCGGTAGAGTGAAAAAACCACCACCACAACCTACGTCAATGAAGGTGAAGCCAGGTTTTAAGCCAATATCCGCTAGAATGGCTTCAGGATTCTGCCACTTTCTTCTCTCATGGTCAATAGCGGGTCTATACATATTCATGGATTATTTAATTAATAACAAATTAGTAGCCAAACTTAAAAAGGCGACTGATAATGATATCAATTTAGCTTTAAAATAAGGGATATAAAGGATATTGGTAGCGCATACGGGATTCGAACCCGTGATCTCGTCCTTGAGAGGGACGCGTCCTGGGCCGCTAGACGAATGCGCCGTTATATAAATCTGGCTGGGGAGGAAGGAGTCGAACCTTCGCTCACGGATCCAGAGTCCGCTGTCCTACCACTAGACGACTCCCCAATGACACGTAAATTATAGCATGAAGCTTCGTCAGAGACAATCGTCATCCGCCAATTTGACACCATAGTGACGACGGGCTATTGTTATTACTTGAAAGGGGGATTTCCCCGTGCCCGATATTGATGCCTTGCAGAAGATACTGGGGGTCACTTTTAACAGGCCGTCCCTGCTGGAACAGGCCCTGGTCCACAGTTCCTATATTAATGAGAATCCCACCTATACTTCCGGCCATAATGAAAGGCTCGAATTTTTCGGTGATGCTGTGCTGGACTTTATCGTCGCCGAGAAGCTATATCAGGAATTTCCCGACCTCAGTGAGGGCAAAATGACCAAGCTACGGGCATCGCTGGTGCGCCGGGATACGCTGGCCCGTGTGGCCCGCGATATAAAGCTTGGCGATTATCTTTACATGGGGAAGGGAGAAGAGTCCAGTGGAGGGCGGAACAAGACGCCTAACCTGGCAGGGGCTCTAGAAGCCATAATTGCCGCTGTTTATCTTGACCAGGGCATGGCCGCCGCCGGAAATATGGTTATGGAACTGCTCGTTGAAGAATGGAAAAAGATATCTCGCCAGAATATTTATGTTGACTATAAATCGAAGTTACAGGAACTGGTACAGTCCCGATTTCAAATGACGCCTGCCTATCGTCTGGTGTCCGAGGAAGGTCCGGACCATGATAAAAGTTTTGTAGTTGAGGTTATGGTCAATGCGAAGGTTCTTGGCAGTGGCACCGGCAAGAGCAAAAAGCTGGCCGAGACAGAAGCCGCGCGTCTGGCATTGGAGCGTCTCGGTGCCGACTTTACGGAATAGACACTATTTGCTAAACTGCATTTAAGAGTACCTCAGGTACCTTAGTGAGGTGTTATTATGGGTAAACGAGATTACAAGCAGAGAGAGCAAAAAAAGGCGAAAAAGGATGCCAAGAAAGTATCCCCGGTTACTATTGTGACGACACCGGTAGAGGTAGAGGTAATTAAAAGGGGGAAGAAGAAGCGCGACGAGGAAGAGGAGGGATAGTCCTTCCGCAGAAGGACCGGGAGAGTCAGGAAGTGGTGGTGAATGGCTGATATGGCGTCGCTTCAGGCGACGGTTCGTGGTCGAGTACATGGCGTCTTCTTCCGGGCCTTTGTTGAAGAATGGGCTGCGGGACTGAATCTGACCGGTTACGTACGCAACCGGCCTGACGGCACTGTAGAGGTCAGGGCGGAGGGCGAAAGGCAACGGCTGGAGAGACTGGTCGGTTATCTTAAGGTAGGGCCGCCTGCCGCCAGAGTTGACGAGGTGATAACCGGCTGGTCAGAATATACGGGGAATTTTTCAGGCTTCCGTATCAGGTATTAGTCCGGCCTATTTGGATTTTTCAGCTATAATTTTTTGTCATTCCAGCGAAAGCTGGAATCCAGTGGAGGAGGGGTGGCCTGGTTTCCCGGGTCTAGCCCGAGGTGACATTGTTAAATAATCAAGCCTATATTTCTTTTACTTCCTGCAGTCCGTAGTACCCATCTTTTTTAAGGATGCGGTACAGGGCCTCGGGTGAGGTGCGGTATATATCACCGCCGCGTAACTGGCCAAGCTCATGGCCGAGTTCTTCCAGGCTGATGTCGCTGTTGCCGTTGCGCAGGAAAAGACGGAAGATACCCTCCATGATGGGTAACCGGTCATTTATGAAGTCATTTTTCTTCGAGCAGCACTTGTGAATAGTCAAAATAAGAGCTTCCGGCGATGGTTGTTTTCCTTTGCCGCTTATTTTTTTGGTACATTCGGGGCATAGATAGTCCTTGATGAGAACCGAAATAGAACGGTTATTTTGCGGAAACCAGTCCAGGGAAATGGCCCAGCGCGACTTTGCCAGCTCGATACTCTTTTCTTCTTTGTCCATAGCGTCATCACCCATATGTACCGGACTAAGCCTGAAGCTCTACCTTGGCCGACCTTATCAGGTCGAGGTAACCGACTTTTAATCCCAGCTCGTCAGCGACTTCCCGGTCAGCCTCATAAGGTTCTCCGATAAATACCTTATCGTATTCCTCGACATCGCCTTCGCTCGGGTCCTGTCTGACGGCGAACTTCTGTCTGGCTTCGACGATACCCAGGTCGAAGGGGAGAGTGAAATAGAGGTCGGCCAGTACCTTGTCTATTCCCAGGCTGTAGAGGTTCTCCCAGCCCAATGAAGCATCCCCGTGATACTTGCTGCTCGGCAGTAGCGAAAGCAGGTTCATAATGGAAAAACTGCCCGTGCCGTTATATGTCTTCAGCGGCGCTACCGTTATCAGGTAGTCGCTGGATAGTATGACATTGGGCACCCAGAATGTTGGTATGGCGAACGGTTTGGGCAGCGGATTATCTACCTCAACGAAGATGCAGTCCTTGACATCCAGCGTGAGTACGCGCGGGAAATTATAACCGAGCGCCTGATATATCGGCCGGGTGGGTATGCCGCCGGGAGTGCCTTCCAGTAAAAGGATATCGGCGTCGCTCACCCGCCGGATACAGGAGATGATGGCGGCCAGCATATCGGCACTGGTGGTAACCGGGTAGGGCAGCGGATAGGAGGCATTGGGCTTAATCAGGACACGCCTGGCCCTGGCTACCACGGACGGCACCTTAAAGACAAAATCAGCGGCTTCGAATATCAATGCTTCCTCCTCAGGGAAATATGCAGGCTTTTAACTTCGCCATTGCCTTGAGGATTGGGTATCATGGCAACCAGTGTGCGTGTCAACAGGTCTTTAAGTGACGGACTGATGGAGGTAGGGGCGCCGTTAATAACCAGTTCCAGGTCGTTTTCCCCGTTCTGGGTTATTATCGTTTTTTCAATAATGTCGGCTATTCCAGCGACGTTATCCCGCGAGAACTGCGGAACATCTATATCCAGCGGCTCATCCGTGATGACCGCCAGTAAATTCTTCGGGTCGGTCAGCAATTCCTTACCCTGTTCCCTGCGGTGGACCTCGATTTTGGGGTAGTTGCTGCCCTTG
>JBGPRB010000068.1:0-13173 GCA_041489355.1 Dehalococcoidia bacterium | reverse complement strand
GAGCTGGGTGAAGAACGGGAAGAGCATACATTTAAAGAACCCACCTGCGTGCTGGTTCCCAAAGGCACACCGCACGGCCCCGTAACCGTAAAAAAAATCGGCAAACCTATCGTCCACTACACTATCGGGCTGGCAACCGAATATAAAGCTGAAGCTGTAAAAGGAGCCGCCAAGCCGACCAGAGGCACCAAATACAACCGCCTCATCAAGAAGATGATTACCACCGTCAACATCGCCCCGGCTAACGTAGCCGACCGCCTTTCGAATGTTATCGGGAGGGACGGCATCATGAGGCCGGCTCAGGGAGGAGTGGGGCCAGGCAACGGCGACCAGATAGTCTGGCTGTATGGTTCCGACCTTGAAGGGTTCGATGTCAATTTCACCTGGGGACTTTACAGCCAGTGCGGCAAGTGGCACCGCGGCGGCGAAGCCCATTACCATCCCGAGGAAGAAATACTCTGTTTCGTCGGCCTTGACCCGGATAATCTGAATTTCCTGGGAGCCGAGCTTGAGTTAGGCATGGGCAAGGATTACGAAAGGCACATCTTCAACACACCAACCGTAGGCATCTGCCCGGCGGCTTTCCCCCACCTCCCGCTCATCACCCGATGGGTAGATAAGCCTTATGGCTTTATCGTGGTCTGTCTCAGCGGCGAACACGCTTCTCCCTGGGTAGAAGCTAAATAAAAGTTACTCCGTAGAACCAGTTAACGTGAATAATTGATTCTCCATACAGCAATGTCACGGAACTTGCATTAGTCCTGCTGTATGGAGAATCATGTCTATTAGGGGGAGTTAAGTGAAATACCGCAGGTTCGGCAGGCTGGACTGGGAAGTATCGACGCTGGGCTTCGGTGTGGCGCGGCTGCCGCTGATAAACAATGACCCGGCCAACATAGATGAAGTCGAATCCGTTAAGATGCTCCGCTATGCCATCGACCGCGGCGTGAACTACCTGGACGTAGGCTCCCCATTCGTTATGAAGAATAATAGAAGCCTGTCCCGCCCGCTCAGGGAAGCACTTCAAGACGGCTACCGACAGAAAATCAAGATTGCTGCCAGCCTGCCGTCCGTATTAATCAATCCCTCGTATGACTTCGAGCGCTACCTCAACGAGCTGCTTAAGTGGCTACAGACGGACATGGTAGACTTTTTCCTGCTGGGGGGCCTGAACCGGGATACCTGGCCCAGGGTGCAGGGACTGGATATCCTGCGCCGGGCAGAGGAAGCCATGGCTGATAAGAGAATCGGTAAAATCGGGTTCTTTTTCCACGACCAGTTTCAGTTCCTCAGGGATATAGTAGAGGCTTACGATAACTGGGCTCTCTGTGAATTTCAATACAGCTATATGGACGTTGACCACCACCCCGGCGTCGGCGGACTCAAATACGCCGCGGAAAAGGGGCTGGGGGTTGTCGTCTCCAGGCCGCTCCTGGGGGGAAGGCTCACCAGAGAGCCGCCGGAGCCCGTGGCCGGTATATGGGGAGGCGCCAAACCAAAACGCACCCTGGCTGACTGGGGACTGCGCTGGGTCTGGAACCACCCGGAGGTATCGACCGTCGTCTGCGATATGAGCACCATGGAGCAGGTAAAGGCAAATATAGCCCTGGCTGACAGCATCGAACCGGAAAGAATGACGGTATCGGAGGAACTTCTCATCAATCAGGTCAGGGATGCCTACCGTAATTTAAGACCCATCCCCTGCACGGCCTGTCGCATCTGTATGCCGTGTCCTCAAGACATCGATGTGCCGCGCATCTTCGAGCTTTACAACGATGCCATCATGTACGGAGATACCGCGACGGCACGGTCTATTTATCGCCTCGAACGACATCATCTTGATAATTGTAATGAATGCGGCACCTGTGAAAATGCCTGCGGCAGAAAGCTTCCGCTCCTGGATTGGCTCAGGAAAGCACGCCAGCTACTGGTTGAAGATGATTAGACCACACGGATGAGACAATAGCAACTATTATCTGGTAACATAATATCAGGACATAATTACAGGAATTCAGAAAGGGTTCCACAACTATTATCGGTGGTAAGGCGATGCCTGAAGCGCAAATACAGGTATACGGTACGAAGTGGTGCCCCGATTGCTTAAGGGTCAAACAGGTTTTTAGCAGAAAGCAAATTACCTACGCGTGGCATGATATCGAAGAGGATGAACAATTAAGCACCTATGTAGAAAAAGTTAACGGAGGCTATAAGAGCGTCCCGACCATAGTCTTTCCTGACGGCTCTATCCTGGTTGAGCCCAGCAACACCGAGCTGGAAAATAAACTGGCGGAGGCAGGCTATTTATGAAGATTACGATTATCGGGGCATCCGGCAATGTCGGCTCCTGCGCCGCCTTCAATATCGCCGTCCACAGGCTGGCCGATGAACTGGTGCTGATTGATACTCCACGACAGGATATGGTTACGCTTCATGCCATGGACCTGAACACTGCGGTAACCGGGCAGGATATGCTGGTGCGCACCGGCGGCTATGAGGACATGGTTGGCTCGGATATTGTCATCATGGCGGCAGGCTCGGCGAAGACCTTCATCTCCCGCATGGAGGTGCTCCCCGAGAATCTGCCTCTCATTCGGGACATTGCTGGAAAGGTAAAGCAACATTGCCCCGGCGCACTTGTGATTATGGCTACCAACCCGGTTGACCCCCTCAACTACGCCGTCCACCTTGCCTCCAGCCTCGACCGCTGCCAGCTTATCGGCTATTCCTACAACGATTCCATCCGTTTCCGGATGAGGCTGGCTCAGGCTTTGGGAGTCGAATCCAGCCAGGTCGAGGGCACGGTTATCGGCGAACATGGCAACAGCCAGGTATTGCTTTTCAGCTCGGTGCGGGTAAACGGCCAGCCTGTTTCCGTAAGCGAAGATATCAAGCGGAAAATACGCCAGCAGGTGCCCGATGGACAGCAGGTTTTGGGGGAACTGAGGGAGAAGACAGGACGTACGGCGGCCTGGACTACGGCGGTGGGTCTGGCAGCAGTATGCCGCGCCATTGCCCAGGATAAAGGGGAGATGATTCCCTGCTCCGTGACACTGGACGGCGAATACGGCTGTCAGGCGCTGAGTATGTCCGTACCGGCCATTCTGGGGAAGGGCGGCGTACATAAAATTCTGGAGTGGAAGCTGGCTCCCGATGAGCAGGAAGCTTTGAGTCATTCCATCGAGGTTCTCAAACCCGCCATGAAATACGTCGAGGAGTTCCTGCACTTGTGCTAGAGTAGCGAACATAGATAAAGACGGTTAAGAATAACAGGAAGAGGTAAATCAATAAGCAGCCAGAGATTTGAAAAGCTACTCGAACCCGGTTACATAGGGAAAGTACGTACGCGCAACCGTATCATCAAGACCGCCAACGGGACGTCATTCATCGAGCCTAGCGGCTACGTCGGAGACAGAGCCCTGGCTTACTATGAGACCATGGCTAAGGGCGGAGTAGGCCTCCTCATTACAGAGTCCTGCGGCGTCGAATACCCCCTGGGGGTCCAGCATCCGCCGGTCCAGTTCCACCTCGATGATGACAAGTATATCCCGAGCTATAGTGAATTAACCAAAGTCATACACAAGCATGGCTGCCCGGTATTTATACAGTTCCAGCACGCCGGCCCCTGGAATCCGACCGGTCTCCTGCCCAAGCGCGATACCAAGGCTGCCTCCGCGCTGACGCAGGAAGAGCTGCCCGGTCCGGGATTCGCCGTTCCCAGAGGCATGAGCCATGCCGAGGTTAAAGAGTACATCGATATCTGGGCTAAAGCCGCCGAACGTGCCGCCAAGGCCGGCTATGACGGCGTGGAAATTAACGGCAGCGCCTGCCATCAGATTAACACGTTTTTGTCGCGGGTCTGGAACAAACGGGAGGACGAATACGGCTATAAAACCCTGGAAAACAGGGCCCGCTTCATGGGCGACATTGTGCGGGAAATCAAAAAGCGCCTCGGACAGGATTTCCCGGTTACCTGCCTTATCAATATCGTGGAATACCGGCACGAAAAAGGTACCACTATTGAGGAAGGCGTACAATTAGCCAAGCTTCTGGTAGAAGCCGGCGCCGATGCCATCCAGTGCCGGGCGCACAGCTATCATCACCGCGACGGCCTGATTCAACCGGAAAAGATGTTCTATCCCGAACCGCCGGAGTCCTTACCTAAAGATCTGGACTGGAGCCGCAAAGGAAAGGGCGCCTTAATCCCCCTTACCGAAGCCGTCAAGAAAGTGGTCTCGGTGCCTGTCTTTTGCGCCGGCCGGCTCGACCCTGTGCTGGGGGAGGAATTCTTAAGACAGGGCAAGCTGGACTTCGTCGGTATGACACGTCGTCTGCTGGCCGACCCCGAACTACCCAATAAAGTAATCGCCGGCAGGCTGGAGGATATCAGACCGTGTACCGGCTGCCTTCACTGTATAGACGTTCGTAATAAAAATCAGCTCCTCGAATGCCAGGTGAACGCCTCTCTGGGGAGAGAGCGGGAATACGCCGTCAAGCCCGCCGAGAAGAAGAAAAAGATAATGGTGGTCGGCGGTGGCCCGGCCGGCATGGAGGCAGCCCGGGTAGCCGCTTTAAGAGGGCATGAGGTGAATCTTTATGAAAAAACCTCCAGGTTAGGAGGGCTGATACCCCTGGCAGCCACGGTGAAGGAACTAGAGCTTGACGAACTGTTAAACTTGGTTCGCTACTTCAAAATCCAGCTTAACAAAGAGGGTGTCAAAGTGAGGCTGGGGAAAGAGGTCAATGCTCAGTCCATTGACGAGTTTAAACCGGATGCGTTGATATTAGCCGCGGGCGCTGTCCACAACACCCTTAATATTCCCGGCAGCAATCGGCGGAACGTCGTTGGCAGCTACCAACTGCACAAACAGCTTAAGTTTTACCTGAGATTCCTGGGGCCGAAGGCGTTACTCTGGCTGACAAGAATCTGGATGCCCATCGGGAAAAGGGTGGTCATCATCGGAGGGGCCATACACGGTTGCGAGCTGGCCGAGTTTCTGATTAAGCGTGGGAGAGAAGTGACCATCGTCCATGACGGTAAAACCCTCGGCGAAGGGATACCTGTGGAGGACCTGATGAGATTTTTGCCCTGGCTGGAAAGAAAAAGCATAGTCAGGTTCACCGAAGCTAAATACGAGGAGATTAATGATAAAGGGCTGGTCATCACCACCCGAGAAGGCGAGAGGAAAACCCTTGAAGCCGATACGATAATAGCCACCCTGCCCTTCCTGCCGAATACCGGCGCTCTAAAAAGCCTGGAAGGAAAGTCCCCTGAAATCTATACCATCGGTAGCTGTGGGGAGCCCGGCCTGATAGTCAACGCCATAGCCGACGGGGCGCGCATCGGGCATAAGATATAAATAGCGTGCGTTAATGTTATGTTGACCAACACCGACAGCAGATGTTACGATAAAAACATAAACAACACGATTATCGTGTAGTGGTAGTTCGATATAATGAAATTCAGTGAACTGGTCAGACTTCTCTAGCGAAACGGATTTGAGCTTATAAGAGAAAAGGGTTCGATACGTTATTATAGTAAATCGGGTCTGGACAAGTTGATACGGGTTGATTATCATGGTTCTAGAGAAATCCCGGCAGGTACCTGCGAAGCCATTATAAAAGCGGCCGGCCTGAAAGGGAGGAGAAAATAGCATGATAGATTTGAAGTATTCCCTGGTAATAGAAGCTACCGAAGACCCCTCATTCTTTACTTTTTATTCGCCAGACCTAGAGGGCTTTTCCGGCGTGGGACATTCCGTTGAAGACTGCCTATACAAGGCAAAATGGGGAATGGAGGAACACGTCACCATCCTTAAAGAGCGCGGCCTTTCTGTTCCAAAACCAAACCCTAATCCTGACGTCATGATTAAAAATGCGAAGCGGATGGCAACGATTAGCTAGAATTGGTGCTATAATCTATATAACTAATAAACCAAATAAACTTACTAAAAAACTTGTCTAATCCAGAAGGAGAATAGATGGAAATCTCGGACGCACGTAAGAACAGTAAGTTAATAATAGATGGCGTTCTTTATAACGTTGAAGAAGCCGAGTTTACCAAACCCGGGAAAGGACGCTCCGTTTATCGCCTCCGATTGAAAAACCTGCGCGATGGCGGTATTATCGACCGTACCTATCGCTCCGGTGAAAAGCTCGATGAAGCCAGGCTTGACACTCAGGATGAGCAATACCTCTATAGAGAAGGCGACCAGTACGTATTCATGGACATCAAAACCTTTGACCAGCACCCCGTCCCCGAAAAGCTGCTCGGCATTAAAAAGAATTTCCTGAAGGAAGGCATGGAGGTCGTTATGCTGATGTATGGTGACGAGCCTATCGATGTCACCCTGCCCATAACCATCGACCTCAAAGTAATCGAAACTGAGATATCCACCAAGACCGCTACCATTACCCCTCAGATGAAGTCCTCCATCCTGGAAACGGGCTACCGCATCGATACCCCGTCCTTTATCAAGGTGGGCGATGTCATTAAAGTGGACACCCGCTCCGGTAACTACGTCGAACGGGTCTCTACCGGAAAGTGATGCATGGTAGAGGATGAGCCTGAGCGACTTACCCGCCTGGGACCTAACTTGCAGCGGCGGGCTCTAATTTACGGTTATATTCGCGATTTCTTCAGAGAGCAGGGTTTCCTGGAGGTAGAGACTCCCATCCGCGCACCCGCAATCGCTCCGGAGCCATTCATTATTCCTTTCCAGAGCGAGGACTGTTTCCTTTCAACGTCTCCCGAGCTGCACATGAAACGCTTGCTCGCCGCCGGCTATGAAAAGATATTCCAGTTCAGTCATTGCTTCCGTAAGGGCGAACGGGGCCGGTGGCATAATCCGGAATTCATCATGCTGGAATGGTACCGTACTGGCGCCAATTACAATAAAATCATTCAGGATATTGAGCAGCTTATACTTACATTGGCCATTAAACTCGGACTCAAAAACATTATCAAATACAGGGGTCAGGATATAGACATCAGCCTGCCGTGGCCCAGGTCTACGGTGAGAGAAGCTTATATAAATGCAGCCGGCTGGGACCCGGTCAACGAACACGACTCCCTGAGATTTGACACGGATTTCGTGACCAGGGTGCTCCCCGGCTTTAAGACGAACCGACCCACCGTTCTAATAGATTACCCTGCCGCCATGGCCTCGCTGGCACGCCTCAAGCCGGATGATCCCATTGTTGCCGAGCGGGCCGAGGTTTTCATCGGCGGCCTGGAACTGGCCAATGCCTACAGCGAGCTTATAGACGTAAAGGAACAGGAAAAACGCTTCCAGGAAGCCATAGAGCAAATCCAGAGAGAACGGCAGCAGCAGATGCCCGTACCCGATAAATTCCTGGAATCGGTAGCCCGCCTCCCCGAATGCGGCGGGGTCGCCCTGGGCATTGACCGGCTGGTCATGCTCTTCTGCGACGCCGACTCCATTGACGATGTGATGGCTTTTACGGTGGATGATGCCTGAATAACTCCATACGTCAATCGCCCGCTAGTCTACCCTGAGCTTCCGTAATAGTCCGCAGAGAGTCTGCCACAGGCTATTGGCGCTATCCACCTGCTCTTCCGGGACATTTACTTCACCATAGCGGACATTTACATACATATCCGTAATCCGGGTCAACGGCTCGCCGCTATCCGGTACCATCCGCTGCAGGCGGCTCGTGTACTCACTGGCTGTTTCATGGCGGCGGCGGGACATTCCCGAGCGACCCGCTTCCCACTGCAAATGACGGAAAATCTCACGGATGTCCAGCCTGCCCGATGCGTTCTCGTCGAAATGATACTGCGGAGAGTCAGACGGTTTCCTCCTGAATCTCTGCCCCATTGTGTTGAGAAGCTCCCGTAAATCGTCCCTGAGCCCGCGCCAGCTCCAGAGAGACTCATGGATTTCCTCTATCTCCTCCTGGACGCGCCTGGTACGAAAGCGGGAGATAGCTTTCGCCAGGATAAAAATAACAACCGCGATAATCAGGGCTATCACAAACCATTTAATCGCCTCTGTCACCGCCGGCGGTAACTTGCTTGGCGTAATTGCCGGCATCCCCTGAATAGTCATATTACCGGAACCTTCGGGTTGAAATGGCTGGGGGCTACGTATCAAGTTCAATAGAAAGCGTAACAACCAGAATATGCCTTCGAACAGGTAATTGAATGGAATGAGAATATATTGAAATATTTTCCCTAGAAAGTCGAAGACGACTCCGGCGCCATGCCCGATGCTCTCGAAAAGCTCGTTGGAGAAGACGGAGGCCAGGCCGAAACCTATGAGAACCATACCGCCGATAACACCCAGCATTATCGGCAACCATCGCCATACCGAAGTCAGCGCCGCTTCTTCCCGCGGCATCGTGCTGCGTATCAGGTAGAGATGACAGATAGCTATGGCCATCAGTCCGAAGAAGAAGAAAGCTATCACATTTAATCCGATACCCGGTCCCGGCTTCTGGAACGTACCTGATGCCGAGCTGACCTGCCAGAGAATAATCAATACGATGAGGGCTATCATGCCGAGCAGGAAGGAACGGTAGATATCTTTGAAATAGGAGGTCGATTGCCCCAGGATAATTCCCCGCCACCAGAGATAAAACATTGCCGGCAGAGCGACGACGATGGTGCTGGCATGGACAAAAGTAACCCCCAGTACCTGCCCGATATGGACAAACCACCGACCACTGAGGAATACATAGCCATCGGCATACTCAACACCCAGCACCAGCAGCATCGTAACCAGGCCCAGGCCGATAACGATACTCTGGACTGACCACATCGGCAATTTTTGTCTGAGCAATACCCTGGTCACCACCAGAGAAGCTACCAGCACGATAATAACCGAGGCCAGATGTAATACCGGTCGCAGCTCAGGATAAACCGGCCAGACCCCCAGCCAGCCCAGCCAGGGAGAAACCCAGAAGGCTTCCATGAGGATTACCGCCAGCGGGTAAAAAACAACCGCCAACCAGTCGAAATTTCCAAATCTTTTCGCCACTATGCTCTACCTGTCACCTTATGCTTCTTTCAAGCCAATCTGTTTCACCAGGTCCCAGGCAATATCGTCATTGATATGGTAAACTTTTAGATTGCCGGTATTGACATCCGGCTCCGCACCGCCCACCTTGACCAGCGCCACACTGCGCCCCACCCTCTTCAAATCCAGCAATGTCGCCACCAGTTCATCAACAGGCTGCGCCGAGATAACCAACAGAGTGCTGCCCCAGGGGAGATTCCTGGCTTCCTCCCGTATAAACCGGACTATAGGTATCGTCTCGACCTGATGTAACTGCGCTAGGACCTCTAGTATCCGCAGCAACTGGTCGGGATGCTGGCTGTGCGGCACCATGACCATGCCCTCTGAGAAACGCGTTATCTGGTTCACATATAGGCCAATGCGATAACCGGATTTCAGGGCATCCTGGGAAATCGATGCCGCGGCAATAATACCCAGTTCCTGTAGCTGGTAGACGCTCCCCCAGAGAGGCGCTCTTAGCGTGCGCACATCAAGGAAAATGCTGATGTCTATCGTCGTCGTCGGCTCGTACACCTTGGTCTGCAACTTGCCGAGCCGCGCCGAGCTCTTCCAGTGTATCCGCTTAAGGCTATCGCCGGAATGATAGTCCCGCACTCCGGCCGTGAGCACCGGGTCCTGGAAGAGGTGATGTTTTAAACGGATATCACCGAAGAGCTGCTGTGAAGGGATACCCAGCTTTTCCAGCGGTACCAGCCGGGGATATACCAGAAGGTAGTCCAGCTTATCGATTTTCATATTCCGTCGGAAGAAGCCGAAAAGGTCGCCGGAGCGGATATTCGTCGGCCCGAAGATAAAGAGACCTCTTTGCAGGCACTTCATGGGAAAGCGGCGTTTTACCCGATGGTACATGTTGATGGGGAACACATTATTGAGGATAACACGGTCTTCACTTGTTATGGTTGTCTTTCCCTTGAGGAGGGTTACTTTCTCCGGCAGTTCGTCCTCAATCTGCAGCCACGGCAGGGGCAGAGGCTTACGGTTGGTTATCTCTATCTCGAAGACTATTTCATCACCGAAAAAAACCTGGTACTGACTCAGGCGGCGCTGGTATTCGATACGACGGAGGCAATAGCGGTTCCACAGCCGCGATACGACGCCGGTCAGTATAAACAGCAGGGATATCAATGCGAGCGGCACCTGGTGCAGTGCCAGGCTGATAATCAGAATCAGTACCGCGGTGAAAAGCCAGTAGTCGCCCCGCATACCCTATCCCTCTCGGGCAACGCCTTCCTCTTCCACCGGTACGAACACTGAATCAATTATCTCTTTGAGAGTCTGTTCCGCCTTATGTCCGCGCAGTCGGCTCTCCGACTTGGGAATGATACGATGAATAAATACGGGGGTGACCATATATTTAATATCGTCCGGGGTGACAAAAGCCCTGCCACGGATGGCAGCGAGGGCCTGCGATGCGTTACAAAGCGCCAGCATCGCCCGGGGGCTGGCCCCGAGCTCTATCGAAGCATGCTTTCTGGTGGCATGAACCAGGCGGATGATATAGTCCTCAACGTCTTCGGCAACATGCACCTCCCGGCAGGCTTTCTGCATTTTGAGCAGTTCATCGGCAGAGACTACCGAAGATAGCTCATCCAGCGGGTCGGACTGGCGAAATCGCGACAGAATAAGCCGGTCGTCCTCGACGCTAGGATAGCCTATCTGTATTTTCATGAGGAATCGGTCAAGCTGGGCTTCGGGCAAGGGGAAAGTGCCCTCAAGCTCGATGGGATTCTGTGTCGCCATTACCAGAAACGGCCTGGGCAGCGGCTTGGTATCCCCCTCGGCGGTAACCTGGTGTTCCTGCATCGCCTCAAGCAGCGCCGACTGCGTTCGGGGGGTGGCCCGGTTAATTTCGTCCACCAGCACTACCTGCGATATCACCGGACCAGGGCGAAACTCGAAGTCCGAGGTCTTCTGATTAAAAACGTAGGTGCCGGTAATGTCCGAAGGCAACAGGTCAGGCGTGCATTGAATACGCCGGAAGCTGCACCCCAGCGACCTCGCCAGCGACTTTGCCAGGACAGTCTTGCCCAGCCCCGGCACGTCCTCGAAGAGAATATGCCCCTCGCAGAGCAGAGCGACGATAGCCAGTTCCACCACCTCGCCCTTGCCCACGATGACACGCTCAACGTTTTCTCTTACTTTAGCGGCAGTACCGCTTATTTGTTTAACAACTTTTTCATCCATATATCACACCACTATCTTTTTTGAATATTATAACAGTTTAACTATCTTGTTGCTAACCTGTGCTACGGAGAGGGTCTTACCGAACGTGATAAAAATTACATCAATATTTAAAGCCATCCTCGCATAATATCCATTGATTGCCTTATACTACGATAAAAACCAGCTTTCCAGGAGGTAGTAAGATGACGGGTGATTTCAATATTATGGTCGGTGGGGAGGTGGGGCAGGGCGTCCAGTCCGTCGGCGCGATACTGGCGAAGACACTTGCCTACGGAGGGCTGAATGTTTTCGCCGCCCTCATAAAAGCGCAGGAATGGGGCGACCGGATACCGATTGGGATTATTTTTAAGCAGGAAAGACCAGTCTACGAGGAACAGCTGCCGCAATTGAAAGAGATGCCTTTGGTGAAGCAGCCCATAGACCCGCTAAAGATTGAGAGGTTGATGGGGGAGTTTTAAAGAACCCCCATCCTTGACAAATCTCACCCACTCTTGAATAATTACCTGAGTATCCCCCAATTATTTTCAGAGTGAATATCCGAGAGTGTGACCATGAAAGCGCTGCGGTGGTACGGCAGAAAAGACCTGCGTTACGTTGATGTCCCCGAACCATCTCCCGGGGCGGGGCAGCTTAAGATAAAGGTGGCACTGACCGGTATCTGTGGTACGGACCTGAAGGAATATGCCTACGGCCCCGTCATGATACCCCCGGATAAAGTCCCCATAACTGTCGGCCACGAGTTCGCCGGGAAGGTGGCGGCTTTAGGGAAAGGGGTAAAGGACTTCAAGGTCGGCGACCGTGTCAGCGGCGTCGGCAACTACTATTGCGGCGAGTGTTACGTCTGCAAAAAGGGCCTTTACAACCTGTGTGTGAATCAGCTATTCACCGGCCTCCACGTGGACGGCTGCATGGCGGGGTATTTCGTCCACCCGGCTTACTCCTGCTACAAGCTCCCTGACTCCGTTTCCGATGAATTGGGAGCCATGGTGGAACCTCTGGCGGTGGCCCTTCACGCCATACGTCAGGCCCATGTACAGGTCGGGGACACGGTGGCTATCGTGGGAGACGGCACCATCGGACTCTGCGCCCTGCTGGCTGCGAAAGCCGCCGGGGCCTCCGAGGTGTATGTAGTTTCCAAGCATAAAGGCAGAGGCGGACTGGCCGTTAAGATGGGTGCTACGGCTGTTATCTATCTCGACGAAGGTAATCCCATTAAGAGATTACAGGAACTGACCGGCGGTCCGGGGACTGACGCCGCCATCGAATGCGTCGGCCAACCGGATACCCCCCAGCTTACCGTGGAGTTGACGCGGCGGGGCGGCATTGCCGTAATCGTCGGCATCTTCGAGAAACCCGGCACGTTCGACTTCAGTACCATAACATTCAGCGAGAAAACGATGGTGGGCAACTCCATTTACGTGCACGAGGGTAAAACAGCCATCGACTTAATGGCGGATAAAAGAATCGACCCCGCCCCTCTGATTACCTCCATCGTCCCTCTCAAAGATGCCGTCGAAAGGGGATTCGAGGAACTGATTAGAAACAAGGAGGCCAATATCAAAGTGCTGCTTAAAGTCCCTTGATGATTCACTTCGTATTATCTTAATATATTTAAAGAACTAATCGAGGAGGATAACCGTGATAAATAAGGAAATTTTTGAATTCCCCATCATTTATACCAACCCCATTCCCAGGATAGCCCTGGGCTGGGGAGCTTATCAGACGGTAGGCGACGAATGCAAAGCTGCCGGCATGAAAAAGGCTTTGATTGTCACCTCCGGGCTAAAAGGAACGGGCATCGTTGAAGAAATGAAGGGTGTCATAAACTACGCCGGCGTATCTACGGAAATCTATGATAAAGTGACTACCAATCCCAAGGTTTACCAGGTCATGGAAGCCTATAAAGCCTTCAAGGACGGCCAGTGCGATGGCGTCGTCGCGGTGGGCGGTG
>JBGPRB010000067.1:0-13248 GCA_041489355.1 Dehalococcoidia bacterium | reverse complement strand
GATGTCAGTTACCCGGCGATAAAATCAATCGATGATCTGGTTAATATTGTTGGCGAAAAGGCGAAGACTGCTAAAGCCGGCGAGTGGATACGGGGTATGGGGCTCGACCCGGTATTGCTTAACGAGTGCCAGCAAAACTCGGGCCGGTACCCCACACGCTGGGATTTAGACCGGGTATCTCCGGATAACCCTGTCTACATCGGGGCTATTCCATTTCGCGGCGAACGTATCGTTCTATTTAACACCAGGGCCTGGAGCCTGACAGGAATCCATAAAGACACCCCATTGGCCCGCGGTGGTGAGGTTGTCAAAGACCCGGGCACCGGCGAGTTTACCGGTTTAGTGCGGGGGATGCTCGCGGACGATCTGGTGACCGGCACTGTGCCTCTTTTGATAAGGGAGCAAAAGAGACAGGCGCTCCTCACCGCCATGCATGACCTTAATGCTCTGGGGATAACCAGTATCACCGAGCCGAGTCTGGGTCCGGCCGGAGCTCTGGTTTATGGAGGGCTATGGGATTCTGAATGTATCAGCCTCTATAACGACCTGAATAATGAGGGCAAACTCACGGTAAGGGTTAGCATCTTGCTGCTCTTTACTCCCTACGGTGTCTACCATCCTGAGGAACTGCTCAATGGTTTGCCGGAAATCGGGATACACACTGGTTTTGGCAATGAATGGCTGAGGATAGCCGGAATCAAGCTTTTTGCCGACGGCATACCGCCGATGAAAACCGCCTGGATGTATGAAGATTATGCGGGCGGCGGTAACGGGACGCTTATTTTTTCGGGGCAGACGGACGAGCAGCGTTGCCAGGAGTTGAGGAATATCGTCGCCCATGCCCACAAACTCGGTTTTCAAATAGGTGTTCATGCTACCGGCGATAGGTCCATCGATGCCTGTATCGATGGTTTCGTCAGGGCGGAGCAGGAGCAGCCAAAGGGCCTCCGCCATTACATCATTCATGGTGACTTCGTTCCAGGGAAAAGCGCCAGACGCATGGCTGAATATCATATCGGTGTTTCGGTACAGCCGGCGCTGGCAAATGTCATGTCCGGTCCTATAGCTTTTTCCGTTGGCAAAGAACGTGCCGCGAACCTGCTGCCCTTAAAAACGCTGATGGAGGCAGGCGTACATGTCTCCGGCGGCTCTGATGCTCCTGTCACCCTCCCGGACTGGAAACAGGGGATACAGGCAGCCGTTTTAAGGGAGTCCATACCCGGAGACTCGTCTGCTGGCTCCGGCCAGCGCATTAGCCGCGAACAGGCAATCCGGATGTACACCATAGAAGGAGCCTGGCAGGACCACATGGAACAGGTCAAGGGCTCCATAGAGCCCGGTAAGGTGGCTGATTTCTGTATTCTTGATGAGGATATATTGAGTGTTGAGCCACACAAAATAAAGGATATCCGGACATTGATGACTATTGCCGGCGGGAAAAGTGTTTATGACGCCAGGTAAAGATGGCAAGTAACATGACGCAATGGTATTGAAGGGAAGGCAAATGAAAGATAGCAGGAAGTTACCAGTTCATGAATGCAGCGGCACCCCCTATGAAATCGGGAAGCAGTACGGCGCAGCTTGCCGGGATAATATCGTCAAATCGATTAGTGAGCTTATCGCTAATATAGGCATGATGCGGAAAGTAAGTAAAGCGGAAATCCTGACCAACACTCGTAAATACCTGCCCTCGGTAGAGCGCTTTGACCCGGAGCTGATGGAAATGATGAAGGGACAGGCGGAAGGCGCCGGCGTCCTTTTTGATGAGATTTTAATGCTGATGTGCCGATTTGAGTTAGGCTTATATTACCAGCGGATAACCTGTCTTTGTACGTCTTTTGCCGCTACCGGCAAGGCGACAAAGGGCGGCAAGACTATCATTGGCCAGAACTTCGACCTTAATGCCGGCTTATCGATAGACCTGGTCAGGAAAAAATATAGTGACAATTTCGAGCAGCTGTCTCTGGTCTTTGGCGGCGCCTGTGAGGTGCTGCTGAACTCGGCGGGAGTGGCGATGACGTTAAACGTCATGTTAAGTCCGGTCAATGACCAGGCCCTTAACGTGCCCTGTTGCTGTGTCATTTCCAGAGCGATGAGACAGAGGAGAATCGGCGACGCTCTGGGGGTCGTTTGCGCCTCGGGGCGCAGTATCCTGAATTATACCTTCGCCAGCGCGGAAGGGGACATTATCGCCATTGAGACCAGGCCCGATGACTTTAACGTGCTGTATCCCGAGGGCGATATGCTCGTTCACTCCAACCATTACCTCACGGAAAGGCTGAAAAGGGGTGACGGCACTTTCGGTTTGATGGAAGGTGACAGCTACATTCGGGTGCAGCGGATAAAAAGACTCATGGAAAAGCACTACGGAGACCTTACGGTCGAATCGATGATGGAATTTATGGCTGACCATAATAACTACCCCAACTCAATTTGCGCCCATATGAACCCCCAGATGCCCCGGGGAGAGACGCTGGCCTCGTTAATCATGGTCCCGGAGGACAAGTTGATGTACGTTGCCTGGGGACAGCCCTGCCGGTATGAATATGAAGAATACAGGCTATGAAAAATAGATATAAAAGCCCGGAATAACAAAGACAAAGGAGGGAACAACATGGACAACTTTAAGCGTACTTTATATGGTGAAATGTCGATGGACATCAGTAAGACTTTATCGGTAGGGAAAATCATCTTTCTTTCCGGCACAGAGGCGATGGATTTTAGCAAGGGCGGTGACGTGGATGATGATATTTTTGTCCAGATAGAGGTGGTAGTGCGTAAGATGAATGCCGCCCTTGAAGAGCTCGGCTTAAATATCGGCGCCATGGTAAAGCACACCATTTACATGAAAAAAGGTTCCGCCGACCCGGTAAAGGTGATCCGGAAGTTCCATGATGAATGCTATAAATATGCGCCCGGTTTAAAAGAAAAACCCAGTACCGGAACCCTGGCTGTGGTCGAGGGGCTTGCCTCCAAGAATTTTAAGGTTGAAGTAGACGCTATCGCCGCCTACCCTGATTAACCGCGGGAGGAATAACTAAATTAAAATAATCTACCTTACGAAACGCCCTGGCAGATTTTTTTATTAACAGGCTCCTTTTCAAGTCCTGATTACATGAATCTGATATTTACAGGTAGCGGACAGGTTACGTATTTCGTACCCTGGTTAGGTGTATTCCGGATTGAATAGTAAAGCCATCATCATTTGCGGTTTTTTCTTATCAACACTTTTATAAACGATGGGGCAATGCGTTAGTCCTGCCGGGATGAAGACAGCTGTAGTGTGACTGAAGGCGTGTTTTTCTCTGTCCTTGCCCTTGCCTATTGATATCTCAATTTCTCCACCCAGGTTACCCTCTGGATTAGTGGCGACAAAGAGAAGGATTTCATTTTGCTCGTGTTTATGCGGCTTAATCCAGTCTGGAACGGATGGCAGGTGAGTGTCAAAAATCCAGTTAATATCGAACCACACCGGGCATCCCGGTACTATTTCGCCATCCAGGTACACTTCTGCCGGGAACTTCCAGGGGTAAGCGGCTTCCTTGGAATGATGCGCCAGTTGTTCCACTATCTTTGGCTTGGAAACAACATACTTCCCGTATTTGGTATCTGCCAATTTTATAGTCTCCTTTCTATTTTCCGGTTACGGGGTTCTTATAGTGATAGGGGATAACATATCCAGACGGGTACGGTTTATAGACAGTGGCGGGTAAATCAGCGCTGCCCTTAGCCATGGAAAGCACCACCGGTGTCTTCACCCATCCTTCATCCAGCGGGGTCCGGAATACCAGGTAGAAATGCATTTTTTTAAATTTCCAGATGTTATTTTCTTTAATGTATTCATCCTCGTAGACACCGTGACCCAGCCCTGCCGATAGTTTATTATTCAGTGGCGTAGCCAGCAATATGACACATTGCCATCTTCCCTTGGCGGTAACACCCCCCGGGTCCAGGTTGACCACTCCCTGGAGCTGCATATGTGTACCCAGGGCTCCCGGCATCGGCGGCAAGCCGCCCCTACCCAGGAATTCCTTGAAAAACCTCTTCACGCCTGCTTTCCCCAGGTAGACGCCGCTATCGCTTATCTCTAGAGATTCAGTATTATCAGAAAATAAATCTACAACATCATCCCACATGCGGTTATCCAGGTAAAAACCGTACACCCTTTGCAGCTTTTCTATCTCCTGTATATCATGTACGGCCGTAAGCTTCTCCTCCAGGGCTTTAACTTTCAACTCCAGGTTTTCTTTAGCCATAAAACATTCCCCTTCTTTTTTAGATTTTTTATTTAAGGCGATATCATTAGTTCACCGTGAATAAAACCATCAAATTATTGCGTTATTTTAAAACGCGGCGGCTTCTTAGTGATAAATAGCGGTGTCTCCCACCCGATTTCTTCAGGCTTCACCAGCGGCCGGAAACGGCCCAGTTCTTCAGCGAGCTTGAGAGCCGGGACAAATCTCTGTTCCACGATAACGTTGTGGGATTTGTGGAGCGGCGCGTAGTTGAATGATATGGCGCCCTCCGGGCAGGTCTGCTCGCACATCCAGCACTGGTCGCATTTCTTAAAGACGGGCGGGTTTACCGATAAATCGATACTGTTCGTAGGGCAGAGTTCCACGCAGTAGTTGCACCGGGTACACTTGTTCATGTCGATACTGAATCCCTGCGCTCGTGCTTTCATGACATCCACGGGCAAAGCGCCCGTCATTTGAGCGCCGTAAATCCTATCGTACTCTTCACCTTCCGGCAGGCGCTGGATAAGGTTACTCTTGCCTTGATGTATTCTCCGACTGCGCAACACCATTTCCCGCCCGAAGTCCTCGGCTTCTTTGAGGTCGATTTCATCCGGATGACCATCGGTGAAATACGGCTTGGGAACATAGGGGAGATATACGGCGCAGTACCAGTTTCTAAAACCGATAACCACTAACCCCTTCTCTTTCAAGGCGGTCACGCACTCTTTCATGAAGCCCACGGGTAGCGCTGCATGGGTATTGAAAACGAAGCAGTGTGTTCCTTGCAATGAATCCATCCTGGCGATAAATTCCTTGAGCTCGACGGGCATTTGACCAAGTCGTACCGGGCTGCCGATGCCTATCAGGTCGTAACCCGCCAGGTCCGCCGGGTTGGTCTGGCGCAGCTTGACGATATCGCACCTGTCCATGAGCGGACTTATACCTTTGTATATTGCCCGGGCAATCTGCCTGGTGTTTCCGGTATAGGAGAGGTAAACAATTATCCCTTTTGGCACACTAACCCCCTTTTAGCAATGGACTATCCCCGTCTTTTGCTTTAACTCCGGAGATAGCTGCCGGTATCATAATGAGTCAGGTCGTATCATCTCGACGGACCGAAGCCAGGACCTGCTGGCGGCGGCCAGAGCTCTGCTGCCACGTCATCCAGCCCAAGTTTTAGCAGTTTCTTCCTGCTGGGTTTGGTCGTAACCCGGTCCCAGTCCAGGGCGCCCAGGTTCCAGGCAGTTTCCTCCTCGATATCCATCGATACGCCGGCCAGCGGGCCCTCTTTCTGCGGCGGCCGACCGATTATCCGGTTATGCACGAAGCGCTCCCGGGGATTGATACCTTCCCGGAGGGTAAAGACGTGCCGCATAGTTCCAATCCTCTCACCGGCTTCAAGTAGTTCATCCAGGGAACGGTCCCAGCCTGTCACAGCCTTCATCATGCTGGCGGCGAAGGGGAGGGGGGATGTGGGGTCTTTGGGCAACGGCGACAGGAAAAGGAACAGACAGGTGCCCATGGAGTTATTGAGGTGCCTTTCAAAGCCGTCAGTCCCGAATGCCCCGGTATGGCGGCCCGGTGTGGCATCCATCTTGTACACAGTAGCCGTCGGGTGGCGGGGAAACTGGAAGGGGCGCCCGCTGAGCTTCGGGTCGTGCATACCCAGCTCCTGCCCGCCGATATGTACGGCGTATTGTTCAGCGCCCTTACCGATTTTCTCAGCAGCGATTTTAACGCCCTCGGCCAGGATATCCCCGATTGCTTCGCGTTTTACCAGCTTTTCCGTCATGGCGACGAGGGCATCGGGGTCGCCCCATTTGAGGTCGATACCGCCGGTATCCTTTCTGGTGATGATACCGTGCTCGTAGAGTTCCATGGCGAAGGCGATGATGCTTCCAGCTGATATGGTATCCATGCCGTAGCTATTGCAGAGATGGCTGGCCATAATTATGGACTCGGCATTAGTGTTCTTACAGTTCGCCCCGAAAGCGCCTATAGTCTCGTACTCCAGTCTCTTGGTTCCGGCCGGATAGGGATACTGGATACCGTTTTTCAGGACAGCCTTGCAAGCCGCCGGGCATTGCCAGCAGCCCGTCCTATGGTCCAGGTTGGCAATCATCTTATCTTTATTGAGACCGGTGACATCAGGCAGTTCATTAACCCCGATGCCTCCCCAGTTCTTAATAGGGGTGTCGCCGCTCAGCGCCGATGTATCTCCATGTCCGGAAGTGCCGTACATGTTCATTCCGCCACCCATCCCCATTTTTGAATATTCCCAGTGCTCTTTTCTCAGCCTATCAACAGCTGCGCTATCGGCCAGGGGCACTTTTTGGTCGCCCATGGCAACCACCGCCTTTAATTTCTTCGAACCCATCACCGCTCCCAGCCCCGAGCGCGCGGCGGCATCTCCTTTACGGGTGATAATGCAGGCGACACGGGAGAGTTTCTCCCCAGCCGGACCGATACAGGCAACCTCAGCGGCGCTACCGTATTCCGCTTTCAGCGTGTCTTCTGTGTAATATGTATCTTTACCCCAGTATTCTCTGGCGTCTTTCAGCTCGGCTTTACCGTTGTTCAACAGCAGGTAAACCGGTTTATCCGCTATGCCGGTAAAAAACACACCGTCATAGCCGGCGAACTTGAGCCTGGGACCGAAATGCCCTCCGGAGTTAGCATCTCCCCAGCTCCCCGTTAGCGGCGACTTCCCTACAGCTGAATACCTGGTGCCGCTGATAGCCGGCGTGCCGGTAAGGGGCCCCGTAATCAGACCCAGGATGTTATCCGGTCCTAGTGCATCCACGCCACCTTTCTGGCGGCTGTAGAGTATCCTGGCGCCCAGGCCATAACCACCGATAAAATCCCGGTAGAGTTTCTCATCAGGTTGCTCAACTTTTATCTCTCCCGTGGAAAGATTTACCCACAGGAGCTTTCCCATGTAGCCTCCAACCATCGCTTACTCCTTTAAATAAGATTTCCTTGTTAATATCAGTAATACGCCCGTAAGCAGGATAGGGCAGAACGGGGTGGAAATGGCATCGCGGACCGGATTTAATCAGGGATCATGGACAGGCAGGATACCACTTGACCAATTGTGCATCAGGCTGCCAATGGTAGGGGCACTAGCACCAGACTTCACCTGATTCTCCCCTGGCAGAGCCCGCCTATCCAATAAATATGAAACCAGTAATAAACCATTCTCTGATCAGTTCTATTTTATTGTTCGACCGGCGAAATTGCTCCTTTCGCTCTTAACATTACACCCTGATACAGGCTACCTCGTGACCGTTGCCTAAATCTCTAAGGGGTGGGTTTACCTGGGCGCATTCGGATATTGCCAGAAAACAGCGCGGATGGAAATGGCATCCGGTTGGTGGGTTAGCCGGGCTGGGCACTTCGCCTTTCAGCACCACGCGGTGGCGGGTCCTTTCCAGGGCGGGGTTCGGTATCGGTATCGCCGAGAGCAAAGCCTTGGTATACGGATGCAGCGGGTTTTTATAAAGCTCCTGTGAATTAGATATCTCCACGATACGCCCGAGGTACATCACCGCCACGCGGTCGGAGATATGCTGGACGACAGCCAAGTCATGGGCGATAAAGAGGTAGGTCAAGCCCAGTCTTTCCTGCAGCTCTTCAAGTAGGTTGATTATCTGGGCTTGAATCGAAACGTCCAGCGCGGAAATAGGCTCGTCACAGATAACGAGCGAGGGACTGCAGGCAAGGGCACGCGCTATGCCCAGGCGCTGCCGCTGACCACCGCTGAACTCATGGGGAACGCGGTCCATCATGCTGGGGTCAAGCCCGACCAGCTTAAAAAGTTCAGCAACTCTATCGTCGTATTCGCTTTTGCTGTTGACCATGCGATGGACTATTAAAGGCCTGCCGGCAATCGCGCCTGCTGTGTGCCGGGGGTTGAGTGAACCATAAGGGTCCTGAAAAATCGCACCGATATGACGGCGTAATGGCCTTATCCGGTGCTCCGGCAGGGTAGATATATCATGCCCGAGGAATATAATGGAGCCCGCGGTGGGAGTATAAAGTCTTAAAATACAGCGGCCGGTGGTGGTCTTACCGCAGCCGCTTTCTCCCACCAGCCCCAGGGTCTCATTTTTCTTGATAACAAAGCTGACATCGTCCACAGCTTTAATATCACCCACCTTGCGGCGCAAGAGCCCGCGGGTAATCGTAAAGTACATTTTTAAATTTTTTACCTGCACTACGGAATCGTTCGGCTCTATTGTCATCGCTTCTCCTGGGTATCGACGAAACAAGATATATAATGCTGATTACCCACCTCTCGCAGTGCAGAAACCGGCTCCTTCTTGCACTTATCAATCTTGTATTCGCACCTGGGCAGGAATGGGCAATATGGCGGCATATCGATAAGCTTGGGGGGCAAACCCTTGATGGGTATCAGCTTCTTTTTTTCTGTTGTTTCGCCCAAGCGGGGTACGCATTTGAGCAGGCCAATGGTATACGGGTGGCGGGGATTTTCGAATATGTCATCAGATAGGCCTGATTCCACGATGCGTCCGGCGTACATAACATAAATTCTCTGAGCATAGCGGGCGACCACGCCCAGGTTATGTGTAACGATGACAAGCGAGGTGTTATATCGGTCCACCATTTCCTTCATCAGGTCCAGCAACTGCGCCTGTGTGGTGACGTCCACGGCGGTGGTGGGCTCGTCAGCGATAATAATTCTGGGGTTGCAGGAAATCGCCATAGCGATCATCACCCTCTGGCGCATGCCTCCGCTGAACTGGTGAGGATAGGAATCAATACGGTTTTCAGCCTCAGGAATGCCCACCAGCTTCAGAAGTTCGATGGCTCGCAGCCTCGCCGTATGGGAGTCCATACTGAGATGGCACTCCAGCGTCTCGGTGACCTGCCGGGAGATGGTTAATACCGGGTTAAGCGAGGTCATCGGCTCCTGGAATATCATCGCTATCTTGCCGCCGCGGACGGAACTCATCTGGTCGCCTTTGGCTTTGTACTGGAGCAGGTCCTGCCCCTCAAAGATAACCTTGCCGCCGACTATCTCGCCTGGCGGCGTGGGAATCAGTTGCATTACGGAGAGCATGGTTACGGACTTGCCGCAGCCGCTTTCTCCCACCAGCCCGATTATTTCTTTATCATTAACATAAAAGGAGACATCGTCCACCGCTTTGACTATCCCCCGGTAGGTTCGGAAATAGGTCTTGAGATTTTCAACTTGTAATAGAGTGTTCATGCCGTTTTCCTTATTGATTCGGGTTTCCTAGACCACACCTCTTAGCCTTGGATCAAGTGCATCCCGGAGGCCATCCCCCATCATGTTGAAACCGAAGACTACCAGCATCACTGCCAGGCCGGGGGCAAAAGACTGCTCGGGATTGGTAAGAAGAAATTTATAGCCGTCGTTTACCATGCGGCCCCAGACCGGTGTCGGTGGGGTGATACCTACCCCCAGGAAGCTTAGCCCCGCCTCTGCCAGGATAACAGACCCGATACCCATCGTCATCATCACCAGTATCGGGGCAAAGCAATTGGGTAAGATTTCACTCAGCATTATACGCATATTACTTGTACCCATGGCCCGTGCGGCGATAACATAGTCATTTTCCCTGATAGACAGGGCCATCCCGCATGTTATACGGATGACTGGTGCTATCATACCAACGGTCAGAGCTATAATGATATTCTGCAGACCGCCGCCCAGCAACCCGGCAACAAGTAAAGCCAGTAATATACTG
The DNA here is from genome assembly GCA_041489355.1 of Dehalococcoidia bacterium. Taxonomy (GTDB): domain Bacteria; phylum Chloroflexota; class Dehalococcoidia; order Dehalococcoidales; family RBG-16-60-22; genus JBGPRB01. Next base: position 3,275 of record JBGPRB010000067.1, on the reverse strand, counting down.
GGGAAGGCCATCAGGCCATCAGTAATTCTCATGATTATATGATGCACTGCCGCACGGGAATTCGCAGCAACAAGGCCCAGGAAGACACCGATAGCTACAGATACACTGATGACCACAATACCGATGAACAGTGAAGTTCGCGCGCCATAAATCACGCGGCTCAGGGTATCCCGGCCAATTTCGTCAGTGCCGAGGAGGTGTTGACTGCTGGGATGCGCTAACGAGTTCATTACATCCATCTCAAGAGGGTCGTAGGGAGCTATCCAGGGGCCGAAAATGGTGATGATAATAAAAATGCTGATAATTACCAGGCCAACGATAGGCAGCGGGCGCCCGAAGAATACGGATACGGTGCGCTTAAATTCGCTGTATTTTTTTTCAGGCTTATCCCATTCGGTAGCTTCGTCAGGCGGGGCTCCGGGTAGTGAACTATCTGCCATATCGGGACTCCTCATTCATATCTTATCCTGGGGTCAAGCCAGCCGTATGAAATATCTACCGCGATGTTAGACAATGTTATCAACCCGACGAAAAGCAGAGTGCTGGCCTGAACAATCAAATAATCCTGCCCGAGAAGAGCTGTTGTCAGTAATCTGCCGACGCCGTTAATGTTAAATAAAGTCTCGATAATCACTGAACCGCCAAACAGGCCGGCGACCAGGAACCCTGTATTAGCGACTATCGGAATCAAGCCGTTCTTAATGGTATGCCTGAGGACGATAACCCGCTCTTTCAAGCCTTTAGCCCAGGCGGTGCGAATGTAGTCCTGGGCGATGACCTCGAGCATGCATGACCGCGTCAGTCGCGTGTTCGCCGCCAGGCCGAAAAGCGCCATGCAGAAAACCGGCAATACTATCCGACGGGTGCTCAACAAGAAGTCCTCGAAGGGTGATGTGTAACCCCCGATGGGTACCCAGTGTAACTTGAGGCCAAACAGATAAATAAGCAGGATGGCTGCCCAGAAGCTGGGTACAGTTATGCCTATGTTTGCCAGGAAGGTAAGCACGGTATCCAGCCACGTGCCTCGCCTTAGAGCACAGACTATGCCGAAACCTATGCCAACAACTGTAGCGAATATAGCGCCAATGATGCTCAGATATAAGGTCACCGGCATACGTTGGCTAATCAGCTTCGACACCGGCTGCTGATAAGTAATTGATTCTCCAAAATCACCGCGGAACATGCCTCCTATCCAGGATATATATTGCACGGGCAGCGGTTTATCCAGCCCAAACCGTTGTTGCAATTGTGCCAGCTGGGCGGGGTCGTAAAGGGTATCCCTATATTGCTGCTGGGTTAGATACACTAAAAGCGGGTCGCCCGGTAAAAGCCGTATCAGCAGAAATACCAGGATCGTCACTACTATAATGACAATGAGTCCCATGAATAACCGGCGAATAATGTACCCTACCAATTAAGACCTCCCGCCAGTGAATTGCTTCCTGCAGATTAAGAACAACAGGTTCAAAAAGGTGCCCCGCCGTCAGAGTTAGCCTCGCAGGACTGACACTCCCTGAACCTGGAAAGAACCCTGTCTTGTCTGTAGTAATGGGTTCAATCTTGGACTGATTTTTCCAAGTTCTCCTCCGGTGGAGGAGCCAGAGGGTTCCGGCCCCTCCACCGGTATGTATCTATTCTTTCTTCAGCTATCTCTATTTATTTCTTTTCTTTTTCTATCCAGGGGTCTTCCGGCCACCACATGTCCATGGCACCACCTTCGTGAAGTGCGAAGCCATGAATATTCCCTGCGTTTACACCGAAAGGAGCATCCGCCCTCCAGGTAAAGGTTAAGCACTCGTTATAATCGAGTCTGACTATTTCTTTCATCTTTTCCACGCGCTTGTTATCGTCAATCTCGGACATTACCGAGGCCCACATTTTGTTCCATCCCTCCGGCTTGTACATACTGACAAACATGGCCGGGTCGCCCCAGCGGGAGTTAAGACCCGGCATAGTATCGAAGGTCGGGAAACCCGGATGCAATAGGCCTTCCCACCCGCCCATCTCTGCAGACATTATCCTCGGAAAATCCGCAATGTCAAGGGTAGCATCGATGCCGATCTTTTTAAGCTCGGTTAACAGGGCTTCCATAAAGTTCATCTCCGCAAAGGTGTCTGAAAGGAGCTTTGTTTTAAAGCCATTCGGGTAACCGGCTTCGGCCAGCAGCTGCTTGGCTTTTGCCAGATCGTATTTGCGGATTGGTAGCTCAGGGCAATACCACAGGTCACCTGGCTCAGCCATTTGATACAGAGCGGTAAACCCTCTCTTGGCGCCGCCGCCGATACCGTTAACCAGAGTCTGCTTGTCAACGCCATAGTGAACAGCTTCCCGTACCTTTTTATTAGCAAAGGGAGAAGCCGGGTTGGCGCTGTCCCACATCATGGCAAAATGGAACCGCAACGGATCTGAATATATTTTATACCCTTGAGCCTCCAGCATATTCGACGTAGCAAGCTGGAGTCCTGTCTGCAACTCGTCGATCTCGCCCGCCTGGAAAGCCATCACCGCGACGGTTCGGTCGGGGATGTGCCTTATGATAACCCCATTAAGATAAGGCTTACCCGCCTGCCAGTAATTCGGGTTTTTCGTATATTTGACAAAGTCATTCGCCTTGAAGCTATCGAAAATGAAAGGCCCGGTGCCTACCATGTGGAGCTTGGGTATCATATCATCTGATGCAGGTTTTTGTAGCGCTGTGGGCGATGCCATCAGACCGGCAAGTCCAGCCAGCGCGGTCATGTAATTGTAATTGAACCCGTCAAGATTAGCCCGAATAGTATAGTCATCAAGAACATCATAAGATTTCGCTAAGTTCAGGACACCCATGCCCCAAAGGCCTGATGCCGCGGATGCTTGCAGGTTATATTTGACAGCCTCGGCATTAAAGGGGGTGCCATCATGGAACTTGATACCCTTGCGCAGGTGGAAGGTGATGGATTTACCATCGGGAGAAACGTCCCAGGATTCCGCCAGATGCCCCTTGAGTTTTCCATCCACACCTATCCGGATTAATGGCTCTAGGCAGGGGACAAGAGTCCTGGTCAGCAAAGAGCCAGCATCGGCCGGGGGGTTCATGTTGGTGAAACCTACATCCGATAACAGGATAAACGTGTCACCGTACTGTGGCTGGCCAGCTGCCGGTGCAGGGGCTGGAGCCGGTGCAGGCGCCGGTTTTGGCGCTGGAGCCGGACTTGGTGCCGGCGCTGGAGCCGGAGCTGGCGCGGGAGCCGGACTCGGCGCTGGGGCTGGGGCTGTAGCTGGTGCCGTCTCTTGTT
>JBGPRB010000066.1:0-13290 GCA_041489355.1 Dehalococcoidia bacterium | reverse complement strand
ATGGCACCGCTGCCTTCCTTACCTTCGATAGCGTACGTGGTGAAACGGGCGCCGTTGTTGATGTTGAGGACATGCACTTGCTCGTAGGGGAGGATATCGGCCTCCGCCATGAGCTTCCTATCGATGGTGATGCTGCCTTCGTAGTCGATGTTGGCGTCGGTGACGCGGGCCCGGTGGATTTTACTTTTTAACATCGTTCTCATTTGACTTCTCCCTGAACGTATTTTGTCAGTTCGCTCTTAACACGATTTCCAGTTCGCTGGCTTGCTTTTTATCGATTTTGCCCTTGGCCAGGGCAATAGGAATAGTCTGCAGTCCGAGTTCTTTGTAAGGAAATAGTAAAGCCGGGGCTTCTTCACGCAGGACTTTAAGATGTTTGTTCACTGTGCCGATATCGCCGCGGGCTATCGGGCCGGTCAGGCATTGCGGTATGCCGATATTTTCGATGTTGTTCAGGGTGCCGCGGATTAAGGGGAGGAGGGCTCGGGTAGCCTGGTCGGAGGGGATGGAGAACGTCTGCCAGAGGTCGGTGGCCATCTTGACCAGCGTTACCATGTAGTTACTGGCAAACACGGCGGCGGTGTGGTAGGCTACCTTGTCGCTGGCTTTCAGTTCAATATAGTGTCCGTCGAGAGCCGCCGCCATATCCTTGAGAGTGTCCAGCAGAGGTTCCCCGGCCTCTATGGCGAATGTCGAGCCGGGAATATTGTCTATAGCCTGCCTGACGCCGGCGAAGGTCTGGAGGGGATGGAAACAACCTACCATGGCCCCGGATTTTCTGGCCGGCTCCAGAATATCGGTGGAATCGGCGCCGCTGCAGTGGACGACGCTCCGCCCTACGGGCCATTTTACCTGGGAGACTACTCCGGCGATAGCGTTATCGGGGGTTGTGATGAAGATGAGATCCGCGGCATCGGCTACTTCCTGGCTGCTGTTCAGTACACGGCAACCGGGGACTTCTCTGGCCAGTTTCCTGGCCGAGGACCGGCTCCGGCTATACACGCCCGTCACCGCATAGCCCTTGCGGCTTAAAAGAATCGCCAGGGCGGTTCCTACGGTTCCGGCTCCGATAAAACCAACTTTGAGCATCCCTCTCCTAAAACAAAAACCCTCTCAGATATTACTGAGAGGGCAAATTCATTGCTCTATAGTTCTTGCCGTCTCGGTCGTATCCGATCCAAGCGACTTAGTTTATTAAGGACAAATGCTCTAAACTCACCGCCATAATGGTCGATGGTCACTACCATTTTATCACGTATATTCTCCATTTGTCAATGTGGTTAGGTATACAATTTAATCACAACTTGGCTTAAACATAGTCGAGGTGCTATAATTTCACCATTGTTGACGATTGAAAGAGGCCTGTAATAGAAATTATACCGTCCATAGACCTGCGGAATGGCAGGTGTGTCCGCCTTTACCAGGGTAACTACAACCGGGAAACAGTCTTCTCCGACGACCCTCTTGATGTGGCTCTGAAATGGCAGTCCATGGGGGCGCCCCGACTTCACATCGTCGACCTTGATGGCGCTGCCTCCGGGGAAATCCGCAACCTGGAAATTATCAGGGATATCGCCAAAGCTATGTTAATACCTATCCAGCTCGGCGGTGGTATCCGCGATATTGAAACGGTACAGGCATTGCTCAAAGCCGGCATCGAGCGTGTCATCCTGGGAACGGCTGCTGTAGAAAATCCTCTCCTGGTTGCCGAGGCCTGCCGCCGCTTTCGTGAATCGATAATCGTCGGTATCGATGCCCGCGAAGAGTTCGTGGCGACGCACGGCTGGGTAAAGAATAATGACATTACTGCCGTGAACCTGGCTAAATCCATGGCGCAGATTGGCGTCATACGCTTTATCTATACCGATATCAACCGTGACGGTACGCTGACGGAACCTAATTTTTCGGCGATTGCCGAGATGATTGATATCATCGGCTTACCTGTTATCGCCTCCGGCGGTATTTCGTCGCTCAACCATTTAAAGATGCTCCGGAAACTCGGCGCCGAGGGTGCCATCGTGGGCAAGGCCCTTTATACCGGCGATATCAACCTGAAGCAGGCGCTTGCCGAGGTAGACCAGGTGTGAAGAAGTATATTGAAAAGGTGAGTGTGGTGAGTAATCTTAAATATAACAAAAAGGGACTTATCCCGGCTATCGTCCAGGATGCCGATACCGGCGAGGTCTTGATGATGGGCTATATGAATGAAGAATCCCTGCGGAGAACCCTGAAAAGCAGGGAGGTCTGGTTTTACAGCCGGAGTCGGCAGGAGCTATGGCATAAGGGAAAAACCTCGGGGAATAAACTCATCGTCCGTGAATTGTGGCAGGACTGCGATAGCGATGTCATTCTGGTAAAGGCGAACCCCACCGGCCCGGTCTGCCATACCGGACATAAGACCTGCTTTTTCCAGGAACTGACCGAAGACGACCTGCCAAAGACTCAGGAAGAAGCCTGAGCCGCTTCTTCTATTTGGTCAACCTCCACCGCTTTGTTCATGGCCGCTATGGCCACTTCCAGTTGCGTATCGTCAGGCTCCCCGGTCGTCAGCGACTGTAACAGGAGCCCGGGAGCCAGGATAATCTTGACGAACCAGTTGCCGGTATGTCTGGCGCCGAAATAGATAACTTCATAGCCGAGCGCCATGATAACCGGGATAAGGATAATACGCGATAGTATCATAAGCCACAGGGCCTGGCGTCCCACAAAAGCAAAGAGTATGATGGCGATTATCAACACCAGGAACAGAAAGCTGGTGCCGCAGCGCACGTGGGATGTGCTGTAACTCTTGATGGCATTCACCTCCATCGGCACGCCGGCCTCGTAGGCGTTCACGGCTTTATGCTCGGCACCGTGGTAGGCAAAGACCCGCCTGATATCGGGCAGGAGCGACATCACCTTGAGATAAGCGATGAAAATGGCCAGCCTTATCACGCCTTCGATGATATGAAAAACCAGGGAGTTGGGTATATAGGCGTTCGCCAGCCTGGTAAGGAAAAGCGGGGCGATAAAGAATAGGACGACCGCCAGGACCATTCCTGAAGCCAGCATGCCCCAGAGTGCCTTCGTGCTAATCTCTTCTTCCTCTTCTTCCAGGGCGATATTAGATGAATAGAGCAGGCTCTTGATGCCCAGCACCATAGCTTCAATCAGGACGACCACGCCCCGTATCAGCGGCGTTCGCCTCATCCAGTTCGTATAGATAGACGGCATCGGTTTGACATCGATAGCCACCTCGCCGCCGGGTCGGCGTACCGCGGTAACCACAGAGCTGCGCCCGCGTATCATTACCCCTTCGATAACCGCCTGGCCGCCATAGTTGAACTTTTTTTTAGTCGCCATACCGTCTAAAGAAAAAGGAGCCCCGATTTATCGGGACTCCTTACTCCCCCGAAAATTTTTATGGCTAACCTTCAATCTTGTAGCGCTTCTTGAATCGCTCGACGCGCCCGGTCGTATCCAGCATGCGCCGCTCGCCCGTAAAGAACGGATGGCAATTGCTGCATACTTCAACCTTGAGCTGCTTCTTGGTGGAACCGGTGGTGAATCTATTCCCGCAGGAACAGATTACCTCGGCATCGGTATAGTACTTTGGATGAATCTTCTCTTTCATACTACTCAGCTAACGTAACGCTGACCTTTCTCCGATTGTTGCTGGTCGGCTCGTATTTAACGATGCCGTCGATAAGGGCAAACAGGGTATGGTCTTTACCCACGCCCACGTTATTACCGGGGTGAATGTGCGTGCCGCGCTGGCGTACCAGTATGGTCCCTGCATTAACCACCTGCCCGGCAAATCTCTTGACACCAAGCCTCTGGCTCTGGCTGTCCCGGCCGTTACGGCTTTGGGCAGCTCCCTTTTTATGCGCCATCTGCTGTCTCCTCTTTCTTCTTGCGCCGTGTTCTTTTCACCGGTTTGACGTATTCCGCTCCCGGCGGAAGTATTTTGTCAATATTGAGACTGGTGAAAAGCTGGCGGTGTCCATTCTTCCGGCGATAACGGACCTTGGATTTGTACTTGAAAACGATGATTTTATCGCCTTTACCATTGAGCTTTACCGTGGCCATCACCCTCGCCCCGTCAACGAATGGCTTACCGACTGTGACATTATCGCCATCGCCGATAAGCAGCACTCTGTCCAGTTCGACAGCGCCACCCTCGGCCGCATCCAGACGTTCGACGTCTATGGTCTGGCCCTCGGTTACTTTATGCTGTTTGCCGCCTGTTTCAATTATCGCGTAAATTTTAGGCCTCCCAAAAACTATATTCTACCAAATTTATAGCTGAGAGTCAAACATTTTCTTACTGTCATTCTGACCCTTCGGCGGAAGGGGAAGAATGTGCCTCTTTAGTCTCAACTTGCCTCATGATAGTACTCCTGGGATAAAAATCGTATCGGCTGTAAAAAGCAAATACTTCTTCGTTCCCGGAAGCAACCTCAAGCATCTTTCCTTTAACTGAAAGGTCATCCAGCCAGCTTAAAGCTCTTTTCATAAGATTATCACCGATACCATGTCGTCGATAGCCTTCTTCAATATAAATCGAATCTATCTCACCCTGTCTTTTTTCGGATATGGTGCTCACGCAGTATCCGATTAAAGCTTCCGTATTCCCATCTCTGGCGAGGTCTATACGGATAGCGCCGTCCCTGGACTTTTCCAGCAACTGCTTCTTTCTCAGGTCCCATGTCATCCTGTTATAATGCCCGGGAAAATATAAAGAGCGTAACCTGTGGTGTTCGTTCAGCTTCTGCCACAAGGGGACTATCAAATCCAGCTCTTGCCTGTCCGTTTCTGTATATTCAATATTCGCCATATCAGTCCCATTCAATCGTTTTTGCCGGAGTAATATTATAACCGCGCCTGCAGCTTTTGCCACTCAGTTGCCACTCGGTCTTTAAGTTCATCCAGCGTGCAGTCGGTATCGATGACAACATCAGCCTGCCTGATACGCTTTTCATTCGATAGCTGTGCTTTTATCCGAGCCCTGGTTTCCTTTTTGGAAAGGCCACCCTTTTCTATAACACGCTTAAGCACCGTGACCTCCGGGGCTATGGTAACCCATAGCTCGTCGACCTGTTTAGTCTTACCTGCTTCCAGCATCGCTGCTGCTTCCAGCACTACCACCTTGACCCCCTGCCGGCGGTATTTCTCGACTTTCGTTTTTACAATATTATCGATAGCCGGATGTACTATCTGGTTCAGGCGCTTCAGGGCTTCACGATTACTGAAAACAATCTTGCCCAGTTTACGTCGGTCGATTTCGCCGCCGGCGGTAAGAATATCCTTACCGAACTCGCTGACTGCCTGTTCCCATGCCTGGCTCCCTTTCCTGAGCGCCTCATGCCCCACCTTATCCAGGTCCACGATAACCGCCCCCAGCTCAGCCAGGAATTGCGTAACGGTGCTCTTGCCGCTGCCGATACCGCCGGTAAGCCCGATAACCTTCATACTCGCCTGTAACCTCGCATAATTCGCTAAGAAAGACTATTTATTATATTATAGCTAATAGTATATTATGCAACTTTTCCAGAAAAATTTAGTTTGCAGGGGTTATTTCGAGTTGCTTTTATTCGGACACGCTGGAGTTACACTGGGTGCGGCGACGTTATTAGCCGGTGCCGCGAAAAGCCGGTATACCAGGACATCATGGTTTGCTACGCTATCACGCTACCTGGATATCAGGTTTCTGCTGGTCGGGTCTCTCCTGCCGGATATCATCGATAAGCCGGTAGGGCAATATATTTTCAAGGATACCTTTGACAATGGCCGGATATTCTCCCATACGCTCCTCTTCCTTGTCCTGCTTTCCGCCATAGGTTTTTATCTCCATAAACGCTATCGCCAGGTCTGGATGCTTGCGCTTGCCGCCGGCACGTTTACGCACCTGCTGCTCGATGAAATGTGGCGTGTGCCAGGCACTTTACTCTGGCCTTTGTTCGGCTTTACTTTTGAAAAAGGCGGTATTGCTGACTGGTTATCGAATATTTTCCATGAGCTATTCTCAAACCCGGCTGTTTACATACCGGAAGCGGTCGGGCTGGCGATAATGCTGTGGTTCGGTCTGGCGCTGGTCAGGAGAAAAAAGGTCGGCGCCTTCATTAAATACGGTAAAGTCTCCTGATGCTGCCGGCTATTGCGTTCGTGTCCCTACTTTAACGGATATCTCTATTTTCGTGGTGCCGCGTAATATATTAAGTACCGTTGTATCCCCGGGGCTTTTGTATTCTCCCAGGTAAGACGTAAGGTCGGCAGTATCTCTGGCCGAAACCCCGTCAATGGCCACTATAATGTCGCCGCTCTGGATACCGGCTGCTTTAGCCGGGCCGTCGCTAATAACGTCGGCTACCAGTATTCCGTTGATTGTCTCCAGAGACTTTTCCTTAACCATCTGGGGAGTAAGGTCGGTTATAATTACGCCAATCCAGGGATAAGCGAAGGAACCGCTTTTTATGATTGCCTCAGCCACCCGTTTTACTTTGTTGGATGATACGGCAAAGTAGATGCCATCCCCCAGGTTCGGGGCGATTCTGGCTGTTACCATGCCGACAACCTCGCCGCTGGAGTTAGCCAGAGGACAGCCTGAGTTGCCAAAATTAGCGGCAGCATCAAACTGGAGCATGTTGGCTACCAAGTAGCCCTCGACGTCAACATATCGGTTGACCTGGCTGATAATGCCGGACGTGAGCGTGTCCTTCATGCCCAGCGGGATATCGCTATTTGCCGGACTGCCGAGAGTGATGACCGGTTCACCGATGCGTACCTTACTGGAATCAGCGAAAGGTAGCGGTTCGATAGAATTACTGATTTCCAGTTTCAGCACAGCGACATCGCTGTACTGGCAGGAGCCGGTAGCGGTTGCCCTGGAAACCCTGCCGTCATCCATAATTATATATATCTGTGTCAGAGCGCTGATAACATGTTGCGCCGTAACTACGTGTCCTTCATTATCAAAGAAAAAACCAGAACCTATGACCCTTTGTCCGTTAGTAATCCTGACCGTAGCCCGGCTGACCTTTTCATAGACATTGCCGGCATTAATTACCGAACCCGATATATCGGTTTCGGTGCTTGTGATGCGTTCGTTCAGACTTTCAACATTAGATGATACTCCGCTGATTTCACTCTCCACGCTGTTAATAAGAGCTTTTGCCGCTGCCAGGTCCTTATTCGCAGCGTCAACCGCCGCCCTGGTTTCTTCCAGTTGAGCTTCCAGAGAACTGAAGGTCTCCTGAGTTTCTATCCGCAGATTACCGAAAGCCATGCTTAAAGAATTAATCCGGGACGCCTGTTCTGCCTCAAAAGCCGTTAGCCGCTCCCCGAGTTGGTCGATATGCTGGTCGAGCGTGTAAAAATAATATCCCATGCCTCCCATGAGGACCAGCAACACCACCAGGATCCCCATAATTACTTTTTGGGCCATTGGTAAACTCCTTTATTCCGAAAGAAGGCAGCGCTGGATTTCAGACCTCGATTAATATGGTGTCGCCCTCAACCTTGACGTTATATTTCGGCACCGGTCTGGGAGACTTAAGAGTTTTCCCCACTGCCGCGAAAAGCCCGGACCCTTTCATCCACCTGATGTTTTTCCCGTCACGGACATCAAACTGCGAACCGTGACGGGGGCAGGTGACAATGTTTCCTTCCAGCACCCCCATCGACAGGTCGCCCCCCATATGAGCGCAGCGGTTGCCGATAGCGTAATAGTTATTCCCGACCCTGGCCAGCAGGATTTCCTGCCCCTCAATCGTTACCTTTTTCTTGCTTCCGTCCTTGAACTCGCCGGTATTGCCGGCTTTGATATATTTACCCATACCATTCCCCCCTTTAGAAGCATTACTCAGGAGTTACATCTTTATTTGCCTTCTTCTCCCTTTAACAGGTCGTTAAACACATCGATATGGTATTTTTCGTTGTCCCTTATCCGGATGAGCAGTTCCTTCAGGCCGGCATCGTCGACCTCTTTAGAGGCTTTATCATAGGCTTCGGCCACTTCCTTCTCAATCTTGATGTCCGCCTCGAGCATATCCGCCGTCCGGGTCGACTGGTCGGGCTTGGTATGCTCGATTTTCGGACTGCCGCCGCCGCCTACCATTTCTTCCGAGAGCCAGCCCAGGTGCTGCATTTCGTTAATGGCCTGGTCTTCCAGCTGCTTTTTAGCCTCGGCGTTTTTGGTCATGTAAGAATGAAACAGGTATTGCAGGACAACGGTATACTCATGCCCGATACCCCAGTCCAGCGTTTTGGCGACGCTGTCCTTGCGGTTTCCCCGCAGGTCTTTCATGCCTTCTTTTTTGGCTTTCTCGATAAAATGCTCGAACTTGCCGCGATGCGACCGTTCGTCCGCAAGAATACGTTTTAATAACCTCTTAATTTTAGGATTGTCAATCACCTTGATATGTGCCTGGTAGCTATTGATGGCGCCCTCTTCCAGCTTAACGTTATTTCCCATCCAGTCGGGCACCGCTTTCCCCGCCATATTCATGGTGCCCCTTTTCAGGCTGGGCTGGCTGCCAAGCTCAACGATTGTCTCTGCCAGCCAGTCCAGGTGCCTCATTTCGTCCCGGGCGATGGCCTCGATTTCGCAGGCCATTTCACCCTCACCTATGGCGTAAGCATGACTCAGGTACTGAATGATGGCGCCGTGCTCGTCCTGAAGGTCGAGGTTCAGCAGTTCGATAATTTTTTTCTTTTCCATCGGTCACCTCCGTCTCATGATTGAATTCCCAGAGATTTCTTTGCCATATAGACTATCCACTTCCAGTGAAGTGCTATATGTATTATCACCATGACTACCAGCGCTACCGCCGTCCAGTCATGCAGTTCAATCCAGGTGTATCTCGACCACAAAATAGTGGCATCGGCTAGCTGACCGGCCCGGCTTATGCCGAAGCCCCTGTGTCCTCCGGGTATGACCAGCCAGAGGAGAAAACCGGATACCGCCTGGACGAGCGCCAAAAGGAACATGATAACGAACAGGATATAATTCTTAATCCACTTCTTCATCCCGATATCTCGTTAATATTCCAGCAGTCTTTTTTCGCCTTCAATTTTCTTTATATCCGTGATATCCTGGCCGACTTCCAGCGTGCCAAGGTACTGGCCGCTTTTATCCCGCACGGCGAAATACTTAATCCTCGACCTTCTTAAATTCGCTCTTGGCAGCTCCGCAGATAGGGCATTTCCAGTCATTGGGTAGTTTCTCGAAAGGTGTCCCCGGGGCGATGCCGCCATCGGAATCTCCCAATGACGGGTCGTAGATATAGCCGCAAACAGTGCATTCGTACTTCGCCATCTTATTTATCGCCTCCTTTTTCCTTGGCTATATAGCTGGGGGCAGTCTTGGGAGTGGTCCCCCGCTTGACCTGGTAGTAGTATTCGTATGTCAAGCACGGGTCTTCGGTAAGGACTTCGGCCGCTACAATCCTGCCGATGAAAATGGTGTGCGTACCGACATCGATATCCTGGATAACCTCAACTTCAAGATAGGCGGTGGCATTATCGAGGATTACGGGAGACCCGGTCTGACCGACCTTATAAACAACGCCTTTTAATTTGTCCACGTCTCTGCCGGATTTAAAGCCGAAACCACCGATGAAGGAAAGCGGTGTCGCCTGGCAGAGCACCGACGCCGAAAATACTTTGCTGTCTTTGATGAACTCGTGCGTCAGATTGTTCTTGTTAATGCTCACGGCGACCGTCGGCGGCTCCGAGGTTATCTGGAATACGGTATTGGCGACCTGCCCGTTGAGCCTGTCGCCCTTGTGGGAGCTTATGATATACATGCCGTAGCCGAGTTTATGTAGAGCGTTTAAATTCATTTTCCTGCCTCCCGCTACATGACTTCTTTCTCGCTGGCTTCTACTGCCCGCTTCAGCTCCGCGCTCAGCATCGGGGGTAGCCCTTCTATGTCCACCCGGAGGAAACCCCTCACAATAGTTGCCGTCGCTTCGTCTTTGGTAAGGCCTCTGGCCATCAGGTACTCCACCTCTTCTTCGGCAATCTTACCGACGGCGGCTTCGTGGGAGAGGTCGATACCGACCAGATTGCCTTTAAGCTCAGGGATAGCGTAAATGGTGCCTTTTTCACCCAGAATCAGGCCGCGGCACTCAAGGTGTCCTTTTACGTCCGGGGCATTCCCTTCTATGTAACCGCGGGCGGTAATATTCCCCCCGACGGTAATAGCGCGGGAAATAATTTCCGTCCGGGCACCTTTAGCATTGAGAAATACCCGCGAACCTACGTCTATATTTGTACCCTTGCCGGCTACCAGGATGCTGTTGTACCTCACGGTGGCATTTTCGCCGATGCATCTGGAGGTGGGATACATCTGCAATGAATGGACCGGCTTCATCAGCAGATAGTTGCTCAGGAAAAGGCCGCCTTCTTCGATAATGGTGGTGGTGCGGGGGCGTACCGCTGTTTCGGGGTTCCAGCTGTGTATCATGGTGAAGGTGACTTTAGCGCCCCGCTTGACATAGAACTCGGAAATCCCGATGTGCATCCCGGGTTCATCTTTAGTAGCGGTGGCACAGCCGGTAATGATGTGGAGTTCCGAGCCTTCCTCGGCGATGATAATATTGTGCACGTTTTGAACGAGCTTCGCCTGCGCCAGGTAGAGACAGGCCTGGACCGGAAAGACGGTTTTCTGGCCGGGTAAAGCCCTGATGAAGTAACCGTCACTCTGGTTCAACTCGACATTGGCGGTGTACTTGTCGCTGTCCACGGCTACTGCCTTCCACAGGTAGTCCGCCAGCCAGTCATACTTTTCCAGGGCCTGGCTGACCGCCATTACCTCCACGCCGTCCTGCCTGACGGAGCTGTGGATGGGTGTATTGTCCATCTGGAGGTATGTCCCCGACCTCTGGCTGGCATCATCCAGCATGACTCCGGCGCTCAACATCTGCTTCTTCGTCCTGGCCGGGAGCTGGGAGGGGTCGGCCTGGTAGGGATGCTCCTCGCCGGCACTGACGTATTTGTTTAAATCTATATCCTCACCGTAGGCGGCCGCTTTACCGGCCGCCGCTTTAGCTTTATCCTTGGAGTTCTTGGACGCTTTAATTTTACTCATTTGTCGGTATTCTCCCCAGATAGCACTTTATGCACTCGTCATAGCCCCTCTCCCTGATTGTCGCCAGCATTTCATGAGGGTCGCCCACACAGCCGATAGTGCCGTCGCACATGACATAGCCGGTGCGGGCATTGACATAGTCCAGGATATGTCCCGTATGCGTGATGATAAGGCCCATGCATTTCCGGTACTGTATCGGGCAGTTCTTTTCCAGGAGGTCGTTCATGAGCTCGCCAATCAGGACAATATTTACCAGGTCCACGCCCGACTCCGGTTCATCCAGCAGCGTTAATTCCGGCTTCTGGGCCAGTAGCTGCATCAGTTCTGAGCGCTTGATTTCTCCCCCGGAGAACCCGTAGTTGATGTCCCGCTCCAGGAAATCTTTAAGGTCGGTCCTCTCCGCCAGCTTTTCCACGGTTTCACCGTCCCCGTGCGCTTTGAGACAGGCCGCCACCATGTCCCGGGTCTTGACACCCCTTACCACGGGCGGTCGCTGGAAGGACATGCCAATGCCCATCCTGGCCCTCTCATCCAAGGCCAGGCCGGTGATGTCCCTGCCCTTGAAGCTGATACTGCCCTTGGTTACTTTATACTTGGGGAAACCCATGATGGCCATGAGCAGCGTGCTCTTGCCGGCGCCGTTGGGGCCGAAGAGGACATGCGTCTCGCCGGTCTGTATGGTCAGGTTGACATCATGGATGATTTCCTTGCCCTCCACCGCTACAGACAGGTCTTTGATTTTCAACATATTTCGCACCTCTGTTCGCCAGATTTTATAACTTTTACAGCACCCCTAACCACCATCGAGAGAAGGGTGTTCCTTCTGGACAAACCACGCTGCCGGGTTCTTGAGAAACTCAAAGTAGTCAAGAAGGACCCTGAAATGTTCGCCCTCCTGGATAGCTAAGTCCTCATATAATTGTCTTTCAGCGTCATAAGTGGCTTTACCGCTCCGGCTCTTATAGAAATCGAGGGTCTTATTTTCCATATCCATACCCGTCTGCACAGCGTCAAGCTCCGTGGGGATAGCTTTTACATCTTTATCCATTTCCTCCAGTGCCCTGGCGAAGACCGTTCTCAGACCCCGTCCGCCGTCAGTGCGGAATTTCTCCTGGTCGGGCCACCCTTTATTGTTTTTAATGGTATTATATATATTCTGAAAAACTGCCCGGTGTATGTCTTCTTCCGCCGCCAGTGTCTTCAGCAATTCCTTACCCAGTTTGTTTTTACTCGTTTTACTGGCATTCAGGTAAAATTCCTTGCCATCGATTTCCATCTGTAGAGCCGTTTGTAATGCCCCGAGCGTCGTATCCTGTTCCTCTGGCATAATCTACCTCCCGGTCTAACTTTTTAAATAATATCATTATTGATTTGTTTTTATTTATTACTACGCATTTTACTCGACAATAGCATTAAATGTATGTGATTAAAGTTCCATTGGTACGTTTCCTGTCTACAAAAGTATATCACATATTGATGCTATTCAGCTTGCCGCTTGAACGCTGTCTACACCGCCGCACTGGTTTGTTGACATTACAAATATATAATTATATGATGAAGCTCACAAGTGGAAATTATAGAGCAAGGACGGACAGATGGCAGATAAGAAAGTAGTCCTCTATTCCACCCCGACCTGACCCTATTGCACCAGAGCGAGAGAGTATCTTTCGCAGAAGAAAATCCCCTTCGAAGAACATGACGTAGCCGCGGACAGGAACGCCGTTAAAGAGATGATAGAAAAAACACAACAGATGGGAGTGCCTGTCATTATCATCGATGATAAAGACATCGTGATAGGTTTCAGCCCTGCCAAACTGGATGAGCTGCTATCACCGGGAAAAGACAGGGAATACCCTCGGTTATAAGTCCTTTTTAATCTGCTCGAACTCTTCCCTGGATATCTCGCCCCGGGCATAACGTTCTCTGGCTATATCCAGCGGACTCTCTTTACCGCTAGCGCGGCTGTGTCTGGTCAACCTGCTTATTCCCCACACGATAAGGGCGATAAGACCGCCCCAGAAAAACAATATCCACAGTCCCCCGAAAACCATCCACCAGCCCGCGCCTTCGTGCATGTACCACATCGGATTGCCTCCTTATTAATCGGTGGAATTTTCCACATCTTCAATTAAATATTAACTCTTATCATTGAAAAAGCATGTGATATATATCACATACAACCGGCAGGCTATTGTTTACAATTTTAGTAAACAATATTT
>JBGPRB010000065.1:0-13292 GCA_041489355.1 Dehalococcoidia bacterium | reverse complement strand
TCTTCAACCAATCCGGGCTTTCTCCTCGGCATGATAGATTAACGCGGTCTCATCGCAGTTGGGGAACTTGGGGCACCGAAAGCAGTCGGTCCAGACCTTGCGCGGCAACTCCATCTTATCGATGTCAACAAAATTGTGCCGCTTGAAAAATCCCGGCTTGTAGGTAAAGCAGAAGACGGTCTTGATACCCAGGTCCTCAGCTTCCTGGAGACAGGCTGCCACCAGATTAGCTCCCAGACCTTTCTTCTGGCTGTCCTCGGCCACGGCGACCGACCTTATTTCGGCAATATCCGACCAGCTGACATGCAGCGCAGCGCAGGCAATCACCTTCTCACCTTTCCTGATAACAAAAAAGTCGCGTATGCCCTCATATATCTCACTCAACGGCCGGGCCAGCATCTGCCCTTTATCAGCAAAGTCGTTAATCAACTTATGTATCTGGGGGACATCCGGGATTTTAGCTTTTTCTACCTGACTCACCTTGTTTTCCTTTCAATTTATCTTCCAGAGAACTATAGAACGACGCTTCGGGGCGGATTCTCCAAAACCGGGCTATATGGGGACTCCGCCTTATAATTATTGCGTCACCATTCGATAAAGGCAAGTTTATATGTCCATCCACACTCAGCGTGGCGGTATGAGATGTGCTAAGACGCAGTACAACCTCGGCCTTCTCCGATATGACCAGGGGATAAGCCGGACTGAGGTGAGGGGCTACCGGCACCAGCAGGAAGTCGCGCGACTGCGGATAGAGGATGGGTCCCCGGGCCGCCAACGCGTAGCCGGTGCTGCCGGTAGCTGTCGCCACGATGATGCCATCGGTCTTATAGATGGTCAGGGGCTGTCCATCAATACTTGCCTCGACCCTGATTAACCGGGCGATTTCACCCCGCGCCACGACAACATCATTCAGGGCATGAAATAATCGCGGCTCCTGACCGGAGACAGTCAGCTCCGCCTGAAGCATCGCTCGCTCGTCAATCCAGCCTTTATCATCGAGCAGATACGGCAGCTTTTCAATAGCTTCATCGGCATCGAGTTCCGTCATAAAGCCCAGCTTTCCCTGATTTATGCCCGTAATCGGCGTCGACCCCGGAATTACCACCTGCACCGCCCGCAGAATGGTGCCGTCTCCGCCAACCGTCAGGAGCAGGTCGGTGCCGTTTAACTTCAGGCGGGCATTATCCCTGTCCCAGGCAGAGCACACCCATACGGAAACCCCTTTCGACTTTAAAAAGCCCTCCAGCTCCCTGGCTTTAATCCGGGTAATTTCAACCCTGGGGTGATAGAGGATGCCAACTTTTTTCACGGCTAATACCTTGTACCATCCGCCCGCCTAGGCGGGGGAAACAAGAGAAGTGTAGCAATTCCTTGTTCACAGTGTCAAGCAGGACAGTATAAGACTGTTTCTCGCCCCTTCAGCATTATGATATAATATGTGCTCAGGACGTTAACAATCATGACAGGGACAAGACACAAGGCCAGGACTATCGCCATGCAGGCTTTATACGAGGTGGATGCCGCGGTACGCCGTCCCGAGACAGTGGCAGAGCGCCTTCTGTCTGAAACAAACCTGTCCGAGGAAAACAAAGAGTTCGTCCGCTTTCTGGTAAACGGCACCATCAAGAACAAGGACGAAATCGATGGCAATATCCGGAGGTTTGCCCCGGCCTGGCCGGTAGACCAGATAGCGATAGTCGACCGAAACATACTCAGACTTGCAATCTTCGAGATTTTATTCGATAATAAAGTACCGGTTAAAGTAGCTGTAAACGAAGCGGTTGAGCTGGCCAAGACTTTTGGCAGTGATAGCTCGTCCAAATTTGTCAACGGGGTCCTGGGGTCGGTTAGTGCACTGACCAGCCGCTAAAAAGCTCTTAAAAAGGGGGGAAAAGTGGCAACTGTCTTTGATAAAATAAAAGCGATAGTTGTGGAACAGCTTGGCGTCGAGGAAAAGGACGTGGTAAACACAGCTAGCTTTGTTGAGGATTTAGGCGCCGATTCACTGGACCTGGTCGAGCTTATCATGTCCCTGGAAGAGACATTCAGCACCACGGAACGGAAAATCGAGATACCGGATGAGGCCGCCGAGAAAATAGTAACCATCCAGGATGCTATCGACTATCTGAAAGACCAGGGGGTTGAAAGCTAAGCCCGTTTCCGTCCGTACAGCCAGAGACCGCCGGGCTATTTAAATACCCTTCGCCCAGGCTACGGCATTGATAAATACCTGCAGGCCATCGCCGACTTTCCGCGGTTTTTCTCGCGTCCAGCGGGGGTGCTGCGTCCAGCGTATGAAGTCCTCCGGGTGCGGCATCAGGCCAAAGATACGGCCGGAAGCGTCACAGATACCGGCGATGTCCTTAACAGAGCCGTTGGGATTGCAGGGATAGCCCGCCTGCGCTTTACCCTTTTCATCGACGTATTGCACGACGATATTCAGATTTTCCAGCACACCCGGCTCGGTGACCAGCTTGCCTTCGCCGTGGGCAATGGGGACATACATGCCCCGCATCCCGCGCGTAAAGACACAGGGGCTTTTTTCATTGACCTTTAGATAGACCCACCGACACTCGAACTTGCCGGAATCGTTATTGGTGAGAGTAACCGGCTGTACGCCCTTAATCGGCGGACCTGGGAGAATGCCCGTTTTCACGAGTACCTGAAAGCCGTTACAGATACCAAGGATAAGCTTCCCATCGCCGACGAACTTCTGAATATCCTCTCCCAGCCTCAACCTGATTTCATTGGCCATGATTTTCCCGGCGGATATATCATCTCCATAGGTGAAACCTCCGGGGATGACCATGATATGATAGTCAGACAGGCGCTTCTCCCTGCGCAAAAGTTCATTGACCAGCGCTGAGTCGACCTCAGCACCAGCCTGTTCAAAGGCAATCCGGGTATCACCGTCACGGTTGGTACCGGGGGCGCGGAGCATGAGTGTTTTTACTTTTGACATATTTATTCCTTATTAATTTTAAGCTATTCTTTACCCTGTTTTATACATTTTACATTTGACATATGGGTGATTATGGGTTATAATACACATAGAATCTCGACGAAAAGGGACGCTATAAGGTTCTGTCCTTGTAGAGTCCTTTTTCATTTTACATACTCCACTTTTTGATTCAAATTATCTGCTACCATCGCAGGGGTTTCTGCCACGCTTCTTTCAGTTCGTCAATGAAGGCGGATAGTACCACCTTACCATTACGACCGTAAACATCGAATTTATTATTATCTATCACCTGACCGATTTCAGCAAAATCAACGCCGGACATGGCTTTTTCAAAATCCTTCTTCTTTTCCGGGGCTACCTCCGCAATAAAGCGAGTGTTGGACTCGGAAAAGAGAATAAAGTCGTCACGGTCTATCGATTCAGCCAGCGGGACATTCTTCAGATTGATGGTCATGGCAAGTCCACCGGCAAAAGCCATCTCCGCCGCCGCCACCCCGATGCCACCCTCGCTTAAGTCATGGCAGGCGCTTACCAGCCCTTTATTCATGGCCGCCGACAGGGCATTCATGAGCTTTTTACCTTTTTCAGGATAGACTTTCGGAATGCTATTGCCCACATGGCCGCGAATTGCGTAGTAGTGTGAACCGCCCAGCTCTTTATAAGTGGCACCGATAATATAAATAAGGTCGCCCGCCCGCTTGCAGTCCATGGAAACGACCTTATTGACATCATCCATTACCGCCATAGCGGAGATGAGGAGCGTCGGCGGTATGCAGATGCTTTCCTTCCCCGTCTCGTACTCGTTATAGAGGCTGTCCTTACCGGAGATAAAAGGCGTTCCGTAGACGATGGCAGTATCGTAGCAGGCCTGTGCCGCCCGCACCAGCCCGCCGAGTCGGTCGGGTTTTTCCGGGTTGCCCCAGCAGAAGTTGTCCAGCAGGGCGACCTCTTCCAGGGTGCCACCGACGGCGATAACCTGTCGCAGGGCTTCATCGATGGCCGAGGCGGCCATCCAGTAGGTGTCTATATCCCCATACTTGGGATTAATGCCATTAGACACGATAATACCTTTATCGGAATCGGGCAGCGGTCGGATAACGGCAGCATCGCCGGGGCCGTCATTAGCTACGCCCACCAGAGGCTTGAGCACGCTGGTGCCCTGCACTTCATGGTCGTACTGGCGGATAACCCATTCCTTACTGCAAACGTTCCAGGAACCCAGTATTTTTTTCAGGTCTTCTTTGAGGTCGGGCGGCTGGGGGAAGTCCGGCTCGGGGTGCCGGGGCGGCTGCCACAGGGCCTCACGCTCAAGCTGGGGAAGACCATTGTGCAGGAAAGCCATATCCAGGTCGCCAACGAGATTGCCATTATAGAAAAGCTTGAGGCGGCGGTCATCGGTAAACTCTCCGATGACGATAGCTTCAACGTCCTCGCCCCGGAAAATTGCCAGAATCCGCTCGACCTTATCGGGCGGCACGGCCAGCAGCATCCGCTCCTGTGACTCGGAGACCCATATCTCGGTATAGGATATGCCGGCGTATTTCAGGGGGACTTTTTCCAGGTCGACGCGCACGCCGGTTTCCTCGGCCATTTCACCCACCGCCGAGGAAAGCCCACCCCCGCCGACATCGGTGATACGGGTGTAAAGACCCAAGTCGCGTGTCTGAAGGATGGCATCAAGGGCTTTCTTTTCCACGATGGCATTGCCAATCTGGACAGAACTGGAGGACAGCGTCTCGGACTCTTTATCGAGCTCGCCGGAGGCAAAGGTAACGCCGTGAATGCCGTCGCGTCCCGTCTTGCCCCCCACCACAACGACGAGGTCGCCAGGCATTTGCTTACCTTTCTGACTTATATTCGAGGGCATGATACCCACCGTGCCGCAGTAGACCAGGGGGTTACCCACGTAACGCTCGTCAAAGAAGATAGAGCCGTTAGAGGTGGGAATACCCATGCGATTGCCGTAGTCAGCCACGCCGGCGCGGACACCTTTAAAGATACGGCGCGGATGCAGCACTCCCCGGGGCAGGTCGGCATGGGGTAAATCAGGCAGGCCGAAACAAAAGACATCAGTGTTCATAATCGGTTTGGCGCCCAGTCCCGTTCCCAGAGGGTCACGGATGACGCCGCCGATACCCGTAGCCGCCCCGCCGTAAGGCTCCACCGCCGAGGGGTGATTATGCGTCTCCACTTTGAAGCAGACGGCATAGCGTCCATCGAAGTCGATGACGCCGGCATTATCTCTAAAGACAGAAAGACACCACGGTTTATTCAGCTCCCGGGTGACTCTCATGACCGTACTTTTCATCAGGTTGTCGATGGTCTTTTTACCGAGCGTAATTTTTGCCTTAAAGGTCTTGTGGATGCAGTGCTCCGACCATGTTTGCGCCAGGGTCTCCAGTTCGACATCGGTCGGCTGGCGGCCCAGCCTGCGGAAGTAGTCCTGGATTATCCTCATCTCCTCAAGATTCAGCCAGAACCTGCCCTTGCTAAGCGCCATCAGGGCATCATCGTCCATGCCGGCGATATCTATCGTTTCCAGGCGGAATTTATAGGTGGCTGGGGGCAACGCCACGGCTTCTTTCCGGGCGACGATGTGCTGGACGATGCTGTTGACCAGCAGTTTATCGCAGATGGACTGGAGAATATCATCGGAAAAGTCGCCCCAGAACAAATATTTTTTAGCCGTCCTGACGGCGGTAATGGTAGTGATACCCAAATCTCTGATACCCTTTTTAACGCTATCTTCGACAGGGTCCATGACACCGGGGTTATAAGCGACTTCAACAAGGCGGGCGCCATCAGGGCAGGGACTCTCCTGGTAAGAAAATTCTTCGACAATGGGGTCGGTGAGAAGCTCACGGCAGATAGCCAGCAACTCTTTATCGTCCAGCTTTCCTTCAAGGAGGTAAACATTGCTGACCCGGACACGGTCGACCGTCTTGATACCGAGGTCAAGAATGTCCTTGAGCAGCCCCTCGGAACGCGGGTCGGCAAACCCTTCTCTTACCGAGACCTCAATACGGTACAAGGCAGATTCCTTTCTCTAATAATATAGATTGCTATCCCCCTACCCGTCTATCTATCCGGTTGACCAGGAAGGTGAGCCACCGACTCGGCTCCGGCTTTTGAGCGAAGTCAAAATCAGTATAAACCATATCGGTAGATTCGGCAAAATATCTGCCCGCAACGGCTTTACCATACACGAAAGCAAGCATACTTTGAAAAGACCGGCTGTTGACAGCATATGGGAACAGCGAAAGGACATCAAGAACCCGCAGGATGCCGTATTTTACCGCCGGATATTGCAGACTCATGAAGCGGCGGCCGACCCCGAAGCCGTGCAGATTTGCTCTCCTCTCCCAATGCTCCAGCAACAAATCGATGGCTTTCCCGAGGACACGGTCCCGCCGGTACGTCTCATACTGGCCAAGCAGCATGAGTATGTTCAGGTTGTCCATCGGGCAGGACTCCATCTCCAGTCTACCGGAACCATCATCGTAGCAATGCCAGCCGCCGTCATAGCACCGCGAATTCATAACCAAACGGATATACTTTACTAATCGCGGGTCATCACGATAGCCCATCCTAGCTAAAGAAGAGAGGAGAATCGCCGACATGCAGAAGTAGTTGTCTTGGACGTTCGGTGGGATAGTAAAAGAACCGTCCTGCGACTGAAAGCGGAATACCTCTTCCGCTTCGCCGTCCAGTCCCAAATCACGGATAGAGAGCCCGATGTCCGCCAGAAAAAAGAGGTCCCAGTAGGCTTTCCCGGTCTCTGTATAATGCACCCTGCCGGTTTTCAGGGCGGGGATACCGGTAACGCTGCCCTTAAGCCTGTTTACCAGTTTTTGAATAGCGCTATCTTGAAGTACGGGTGTGATATCCGGTTGTGCGTCCAGCAGCTGGAGTTCTACAGCATACCTGAGCCAGGCGGGGCCTTCCAGCAACCAGTCGAGGACTTTTTTATCCAAAATTCTCGCCCGCTAATCTACGATTTCTCGGCTTTATGGGGGACATTCTGATACTTATATTTTAGCGTTTTTTCGCGAGGAGGTAAAGGTGGTAGTTGAGAAGCGGACGAAAGCTACATCTACACCGAACGCATAATCTCTTTCAGCGCTTCCCGGTCCTTGATGACGATGCTATGGCGGTCATACAGGATAACTCCCTTATCTTCCAGGGATTTCAGAGATTTCCCGATTACTTCACGCACGGTGCCGGTCATAGCCGCCATATCGGCGCGGGTTAGAACCAAGGAGGTATCGCAGGCGCTTTTATGGTTATCGGTGAGCAGCATCTTGGCTAACCTGCCGCTGACGCACCTCAGGGAAAGGTCTTCGACCAGAGCCATGTAGTGGTGCATCTCGGTGGCTAAAAGCTTGATGGTATTACGGGCAAGCTGCGGATATTCCCCGAGCAAGCCCTCAAGGTCACCGGAGGTCAGTCCATAAAGTACGGCGGGCACCATTGCCTGGGCGGTTTCAGGGTTACTACCACCATTGAAGATGCCGGCATGGCCGAAACAATCGCCGGGATGGACCAACCTGAGAATCTGCTCCTTACCGCCGGGTGAGGTCTTAAATAATTTAATCAGCCCCGATGCCACGAAATAAATCATTCTGGCGGGTTCCTGTTCCAGCCATACTATCTTGTGCTTCTCCACAACCCGTGTTTTCATTAACCGACCGATTCTCTCCAGAACACGGTCGTCAAGTCCGGCAAAATAGGGACTGAGTTTGAGAAATTCCGTGCTGGCGGTTTTTCCTTCCGGTTGTACCAGAGTTACCGTTACCATATTTTCCCCCACCCTTATTCAGCGTTGCTTAACTTTTACAGTGGCCTTATCGAATTTCGGCAGGTCGCGCGTATAGCCGCACTGGAGACAGTATTCATACCAGCCGTAGAAGTCTTTTTCGAGGGATAATTTTCCGTTCTTACACCGCGGACACCCTTCAATCTTCAGCTTTCCCATCTTAGCTTCCCCTCCGTATACAGATAGCCTTTTATTTTTAGATAAAACAGCTGACACGAAAAAACTTGTAATGAAATTCTAACTCTTTGATAATAACGAAGTTATAAAATCAGGGGATGAAAAGTTACAAAAATATGTCATTGTCATTTCCCGGAAATTTGGCACAATGTCATAAATTTGTAATGTTTTCCACTTTCATTTTATGATTTCGCAATTGCATAGCTTATATGATAGTGATTGAATATATGGAAGGGTCGTAGAAATTAAATAAGAAGGAGGGTTATGAAACCGAGAGAGATAAAGAAAGACATTTACTGCGTCGGGGCCATCGACTGGGACAGGCGGTTGTTCGACTCCCTGATACCGCTGCCGGACGGAACCAGCTACAATTCATACCTGGTCAAGGGCAGCAATAAGATAGCCCTTATCGACACCGTAAACCCACCGATGAAGGATGTATTGCTTAGTAACCTGGACCAGCTCGGCATCAGCCGTATCGACTACGTTATCTTCAACCATGCCGAACCGGACCATTCCGGCACAATCTCCCAGGTGCTGGAGAAGTACCCGGGAGCAAAAGCCGTCTGCACGCCAAGGTGTAAAGGCATGCTCATCGACCGCTTTATGGTCGCTGAAGATAGATTCAAGACGGTCGAGGATAAAGAAACGATCGAGCTGGGCGGCCGGACCCTGGAGTTTATCCACGCCCCTTGGGTGCACTGGCCGGAGACAATGCTGACCTATCTCCGGGAAGACAGGATACTTTTCCCCTGTGATTTCTTCGGCTCTCATATAGCCACCACGGACATGTACGTCAGAGATGCAGGGCAGGAATACGAAGCCGCCAAAAGATACTGGGCCGAAATCATGATGCCCTTCCGTTTACAAATCCAGAAGAACCTGGAGAAAATAAAGGACTATGCTATCGATATTATTGCGCCCAGCCACGGCCCGATGCATGACAAACCGCAGTTCATCCTGGAAGCTTACCACAGCTGGGCCTACGACGAGCCGGGGAATATCGTCGTACTGCCGTATATTTCCATGCACGGCAGCACCCGCAAGATGGCCGCCTACCTTGTCGAAGCGTTATCCCGAAGAGGCGTGACGGTGAAGCAATTCGACCTGGCGGTAACCGACATCGGAAAGCTGGCCGGGGCCCTGGTAGACGCCGCCACGATTGTCATCGGTACGCCCACTGTCCTGACCGGACCGCATCCCAACGTTGCCCACGCGGCTTTCCTGGCCAATGCTTTGAAGCCAAAGGCTAAATTCGCCTCTATCATCGGTTCCTACGGCTGGGGGGGTAAAGCGGTGGAGCAAATCGCCGCGATGCTCCCCAATCTCAAAGTGGAAATTTTATCGCCCGTGCTGGCAAGGGGCTTCCCCAAAGAAGCCGATTTCCAGGCACTGGATAACCTGGCGGATACCATCACCAGCAAGCATAAAGACGCCGGTCTTGCCTGATACTAATGAATGAAAGGAGTAACATGTTAAAAATCGCATCAGAATCCAAACTTAAACCGGAAGAGGCCGTCAAACGCGCCGTGGCTTTCTTCGGACCCAAGGGTTACGGGCTGGAGATCAAGGAACAAGAACAATGCTGCGCTTACTTCGAGGGAGGCGGCGGCGGCGTGCGAGTCACTGCCTCAACCAGCAAGAAGGGTAGCTCCGTGGAACTGGAATCGAGGGAGTGGGACTACCAGGCGAGGAAATTCCTTACCAGCATCAGCTGATTCTCTAAGGCAGTGCAGGATATGAAATTATTGATAAAAGTCATTCTCGGGCTTGACCCCTCCTTCTCAGGAAGGACCAGACCACCCTTCCCCTGGATTCTTCCCCTTCAGCCGAAGGGTCAGAATGACAGTAGAGAGTTTCTGGATTCCCGCTTTCGCGGGAATGACAAAACAGATAAAAGGAGAAAGAACGATGGCTTACATAGCTAAGGACTACAGCAAACTCATCGGCATGGAGGGTTTCAGCCAGACTCTGCTGACGAACCATTTCACCCTTTATCAGGGCTACGTGACCAATACCAATAAACTGGTAGACATACTGGCGGCGATGCTGAAAGAAGGCAAGACAGCCACCCCGGAATACGCTGAACTGAAGCGCCGTTTCGGTTTTGAATTCAACGGGATGCGCCTGCACGAATACTATTTCGAGAACCTGGGAGGCAAGACCCCCCTAGACAAGTCCGGCGCTCTAGCGAAAAAGCTGGCCGAAGCTTACGGCAGCTACGATGCCTGGGAGCAGGACTTTCGAGCCACGGGGGCAATGCGAGGTATCGGCTGGGTGGTACTTTACCAGGACAACGTGACCGGCGGCCTGTTCAACCAGTGGATTAACGAGCACGAGGTCGGCCATCTGGCCGGCTGCCGCCCCATCCTGATAATGGACGTTTTCGAGCACGCTTATATGATTGACTACGGACTGAAGCGGGCCGACTACATAGCATCATTTTTCAAGAATATCAACTGGAAAGCAGTGGAGAGTCGGATAAAGTAACCGATTGCCGCTAACTAACAGCCCTGCTCAGTCAATATTTACTCAAATAGTTCCATGATGTGCAGGACTTTCTGAGGCATGCCATGCCGGGCGGCGCTATCAATAAGCTGTATCTGGCACCCGGGGCAATCGGTCACGACGATATCCGCGCCGGTCGATTTTATATCGGCAATCTTTTTATCGGCGATTTTCTTCGATAAATCGTAAAAGTTAATGCTGAAAGTCCCGGCCATACCGCAGCACCTATCGGCGTTAGGCATTTCCACATAGTTGATATCGGGAATCGATTTTAGTATCCGCCGCGGCTGCTCCTTGACGCCCAGGTAGCGGCCCAGGTGACAGGGCTCATGCCAGGTCACGGTCTTACCCCTGAACTCCGGGGCTACATGGTAGGCGGAAGATGGCAGTTGCAGTACGTCCACCAGGAACTCAGTGATATCTTTTATTTTAGTAGCGAACTCTGTGTAGTCCCTCTTTCTCTCATCAGTATCCGCCAGAAACTTGACGTAGTCCTTCATCGCCGAGGCACAGGTAGCACAGTCGGTAACGACATATTCGAGGTCTTTGAAAGCCCGCACGTTAGTATCGGCCAATTTACGTCCGGTGGCGAAATCGCCAGCGCCGAGAAATACCGGCGCCCCGCAGCACCCCTGAGTCCGCGGTACGATAACCTCCACGCCGTTCCTGTTTAAAAAGTTAATTATCTTTTTACCGAGTTCGGGAAAGACAAAATCGGTCATGCAGCCGGTGAAATAGCCGACAGTATATTTTATTTTAACGTCCGCGGGAGGTTTATTAATTTCCGGGACCGACTGGCGCAGGAATTTGGGCGCTATCTGCGGTATATGCCTGCCTTTGCCCAGAGCCGAAAGAAAAAGGGACAAATGTCTTATCGTCCCCTCCGTTTTAGGCAGAAAGATGCCCTGAAACCACGATGCCAGACGCACCACATATCCAAAAAGTCGGCGCCTGGGCAGAAGCCAGCGGAAAACCAGTTTATACGGGAAGGATAAACCCCTCTGCGTTACCTTATCCGCCCGGGCGGCGGTAACTACCGAGGGCACCTGAGTGCCAGCCGGGCAGTTCTGGGCGCAGGTCATGCATAGCGTGCACCGGTTAAGCTGCTCCGCCATTTCGTCGGTAGGCGTAAGCTCACCGGACAGCAGCGCCCTGATAAGCATAATTTTACCGCGCGCCACCGACGACTCGACCTTCTCCTCCTGGTAAACAGGGCAGGAGGACATGCAGAAGCCGCACTTGGTGCACTTATCAAGGTCGGCTTTGAACCTGTCTATCTGCTCGTAGTCGAGCTTAGCTTTCATGTGAATTTTCTTCCCAGATTTTACCGGGGTTGAGGATGTGGTTGGGGTCGAGGACATCCTTTATTTTCTTCATAATATCTATAGCTAACGGGTCCATGGCCTTCTTGAGGAAACGCTGTTTCTCCAGGCCGATGCCATGCTCACCGGAAAGGACGCCGCCCAGAGAGAGGGCCGTCTCGATGATTTCATCCACGCACTTCAGGGCGCGTTGATAATGCTCTTTATCACGGCTGTCCGTAAGCACCACCGGGTGGAAATTGCCATCGCCGACATGCCCGGCAAAACTGATAGGAACATCATAGCGTCTGGCGCTCTCCTGGCTGATTTTAATAAAATCGGCTATCTTATCACGCGGCACGCATATATCCTCATTGACAATAGTATGAGCGCGACTGGAGATATCGGAGAAGTGGGAAGTCCTGGCCTGCCAGTACCTATCCGCCTCCGCCTTGTCTTTAGCCACCCTGACCTCACGCGCGGTGTTTTTACAGATATCCACGACCTGCTGCGCCTCGGCTTCCACAGTCTGTGGAAGGCCATCCACCTGAATGAGCAGAATGACCTGCGAACTATCGAGAATATTATCAGGCAGAAGCCCCCGGAACTTCTCAAACGTCCAGTTATCGACGAACTCGACCTTCGACGGCAGGACGCTGCTGGCGATAATGGCGGTCACCGTCTCCCCGGCCACAGCCACATCGCTGAAAACAGCCACGATAGTCTTATTTGCCCTAGTCGCCGGCAGAAGCCTGAGTGTTATCCGGCTGATAACGCCCAGTGTGCCCTCGGAACCGGTAAAAAGCATCATCAGCTCATAGCCGGTCCTGTTCTTGGGAGTAACGCCGCCCAGCTTCATTATTCTGCCGTCCGCCAGCACCACCTCGATACCGAGCACGTATTGCTTGGTCACGCCGTACTTCAGGCAGGAAGGCCCCCCGGAGTTCTCCGCCACCACGCCCCCCATGGTACAGCCGGCAAAGCTCTGGGGGTCGGGAGGGAAAAACAGGCCCTCTTTAGCCAGAGCGGCCTGAAAGTCCTGGAGGACAACACCGGGCTCAACCATTGCATTCAAATTGGTCTTGTTTATCTCGATAATCCGGTTCATCCTGGTGGTACAAAGGACGATGCCGCCTTTAATCGGTATGGAGCCGCCGCTGACGTTGGTGCCGCCGCCCCGTGGCGTGACCGGAATATGATTTTCATTAGCCAGCTTCAGGATTTCCGATATCTGAGCGGTATTCGTCGGCAGCACGATGACGTCCGGCAAATGTTTCCACATATTCGTGGCATCATAGGAATAGGCGACCAGCTCTTCCACTGAGGCCAGCACGTTCTCTCTACCGACGATGCGGCGCAGGCTATCGATTTGCTTTGAATCCATCATAAAGACTCCTGAATACCAGCAGTTCTCTCACTATTACTTTACCTTGTCGGGGGCGACTGTTCAAGCTGATAAGTTGATGATTTCCTGATAAAAGTATTAATATAGCTGAGACCCGAACATATTAATTGAAAATTAAGGAGA
>JBGPRB010000064.1:0-13577 GCA_041489355.1 Dehalococcoidia bacterium | reverse complement strand
AGGCCAGTGGTGGTAGCGACCTCACAGGCAACTCGCCCGTAAGGGTCCTTTTCCATAATCGCATCCAGAATAGCATCCGCCACCTGGTCGCAGATTTTATCCGGGTGTCCTTCGGTTACCGATTCCGAGGTAAACAGGTATTTTGACGAGGCAGAAAAACTGTTTGACATCATTTTCCTCCATTTTCCTATAACTGGTCAGCCCCTTACGTCCCCTCTTCCCAGCTTGTTAAATATTTCCGCTGCTCTGGGGTCAGGGTGTCTATAGCCACGCCCATCGCCTTGAGCTTCAAACGGGCTACCTCTTTATCGATTTCTTCAGGCACCGTGTGTACTTTAATCTCGAGCTTGCCCTTATTCTTGACCAGATACTCCATGCACAATGCCTGGTTGGCGAAGCTCATATCCATAACGCTGGCCGGGTGCCCCTCCGCCGCCACCAGGTTTATCAACCGTCCCTCGCCCAGCAGGTAAAGGCTGCGTCCATCCTTCAGGGCGTATTCCTCGACGAAGCTCCTGATAGTGCGTTTGCT
Organism: Dehalococcoidia bacterium; assembly: GCA_041489355.1. Taxonomy (GTDB): domain Bacteria; phylum Chloroflexota; class Dehalococcoidia; order Dehalococcoidales; family RBG-16-60-22; genus JBGPRB01. The sequence continues at coordinate 13,045 of JBGPRB010000064.1, read as the reverse complement.
CTTGGATAAACTCTCCAGGACCGGGATATTGATTTCGGCATTAAAATGCCCGCTATTGGCCAGAATGGCGCCGTCCTTCATCACCTGTAAATGTGCTTTATCAATGACATTCTTGTCGCCGGTAACGGTAATGAAGATATCGCCCACCCTGGCAGCGTCCATCAGAGGCATCACCTGGTAGCCCTCCATGACCGCCTCCAGGGCGCGGACAGGCTCAACCTCGATGACGATGACATGCGCTCCCAGTCCCCTGGCCCTCATGGCCACGCCACGCCCGGTCCAGCCGTATCCGCATATCACCACCTTTTTCCCCGCCCAGAGGATATTGGTAGCGCGCGTAATGCCGTCGATGGTGCTCTGCCCGGTGCCGTAACGGTTATCGAAGAGGTGCTTGGTCTCGGCATCATTCACAGCAATGAGAGGATACTTTAACTGACCGGCCTTATACATGCTGCGCAGTCGGACAACGCCGGTGGTGGTCTCCTCGCTGCCCCCAATGATGTTTTTAAGAAGGTCGCTCCGCTTGGTATGCAGCGTGGTGACTAAATCGGCGCCATCATCGATTGTTATATTGGGTTTGTGGTCCAGAGCCGCATTAATGTGCTTATAGTAGGTGTCTCCGTCCTCGCCCTTGATAGCATAGGTGGGAATGCCGTATTCCACCAGAGCCGCCGCCACATCGTCCTGGGTGCTGAGAGGGTTGGAGGCGCAGAGAACAACATCGGCTCCCCCCGCTTTCAGGGTCAGCCCCAGATTGGCTGTCTCCGTGGTTATGTGCAGACATCCCGAGATGCGGATACCTTTTAAAGGCTTTTCCGCTTTAAACCTTTCCCGTATCAGGCATATCACCGGCATCTCCCGGTAAGCCCATTCTATCCGCTGCTTGCCGGCCCCGGCTAAAGCCATGTCCTTAACATCATAGCTTGTAGAGGTCATAGCCCTCCTTTTTTATCTCCGATATCGATTAAACATAACACATTATACCAAAGGTAAAAATCAATAAACAATATTGGACAACTGGCAATAAAGTTATTGATGCGATACGCCAGCCTAAGGACTATTCTTTATGATGATATGATACAAATTCTGTAGCAGATAATACAATAGTAATATCACTCAAATCTATATAAAGGCTGTCTGGTATTTTCCCCTGGAGAGAATTGAAGCTGTTGTGGTATTTGTCTATGAGCATTCGGTCAGGCGGGTCCCCAGTCCCGGTATCCCTGCCGTATTATAGCCGCGTACTCTTTCGAAGGTAGAGATTCTTCCAGTTGACCCGACTTTACATAGGTCACCGCAGAGACAGGCTGATTATCTTCATCGAAAACGATAACGTTAAACCTGGTATAGCCGACCTCACATTTATCGAGCTGTCTCAGGCAGGCTTCGCTTACCTCGTAGATGGCGCCGTGTACCTTCTCCCCGCGGAAAGGCTTTATCGTGGCAACGCCACCATGCCAGGTTCGCGACCATCCGGTAAACACCAGCTTATAGTTGGGCAGGGTAGCCACAAACTTGGGCTTTTGCTCAGCCTGTCAGCGTTCCTGCATCTGTTTTTTACTTAAATTTGATGCATAGGCAAAGTAATTCATTCACCTATCCCCGGGACCGAGATTTTTCATCAATTTTCACCATATTGGCGCCGCAGCAGACGAGTGAGCCGCCGCCAGCTTTGGTCACGGTTACCTCGTTATGGCAAATATTGCAGCGGTATTTTTCACCACTTTCTGAACAGCCATGAGCGCTACCTCCTTATATCGTATTCAAATTATATTATATCTCCATCGTTAAATAAAATCCGACCGTCGCCAGGCCACTAACAGTTGACATCTGCAGGGTGTATTGTATAACATAATTCAGAGCAAAAAGGTAGACAGGATATCAAGAAAGAGTCTGGTTATATTAGATTTACCATTATAGTTTTTATAACAGGACACGCGCCTTATCCGGGGTAACCCATCGCTGATTGGGAGAGTTATGCACCGGTTGCTCGCTGTTATTCTGGCAGGTGGTACGGGGGAGCGCTTGAGCGTCCTGTCCAAGGAACGCGCCAAGCCTGCAGTTCCATTTGCCGGTAAATACAGAATCATCGATTATACCCTCAGTAATTGCGTTAACTCGGGAGTACACAATATCATCGTCCTCACTCAGTACCAGCCGGTGTCGCTAACCCAGCATATCGGTATTGGTACGCCCTGGGGTCTGGCAGCTCTGGATAGAAACATACGGCTGCTGCAACCTTATCTGGCCCGCGAAGAAGGCCGGGACTGGTATAAAGGGACGGCTGATGCCGTTTCCCAGAACCTCAACCGTATTGAAGGTGAAGACGCTGATAAAATTCTGATTCTCAGTGGTGACCACGTCTACAAGATGGACTATTCTTCCATGCTCGAATTTCACCGTCAAAACGAGGCGGATGTTACCCTGGCGGTAACCCCCATGCCCAGAGAAGAACTGTACCGGTTCGGCACGGTAGTTACGGATGAAAAGGGTCAGATAACCCGCTTCCAGGAAAAGGTCAAGGATGCACAGAGCAACCTTGTCTCCATGGGTATCTATATTTTCAATATCAAAACTCTTCGCCAGTGGCTGGAGACAAGGACAGGACATGACTTCGGTAGAAATGTATTCCCCAGGATGGTGACCAAAGGCCGCATCTTCGCCTACACTTTCGATGGTTACTGGCGCGATATCGGCACGGTGGATAGCTACTGGCAGACCAATATGGAGATAATGTCGATGTCTCAATCGTTCCTGGCAGATACCGATTGGCCCATATACACTAGAGAAACGGACAGCCCTCCGACCAAGATCGGCGATAATGCCGCTGTCACCAACTGCCTGTTATCCAGCGGCTGTAAAATCGAGGGACATCTGGAGCACTCCGTTTTATCGCCGGGAGTGCAGGTTGCTGAAGGCGCCATCGTTAAAGATTCTATTATCATGAATAACACCCATATAGGCCGGAATTGTATTATTGACCATGCCATACTGGATAAAGAAGTAACCATCGAGCCTGATTGCCGCATCGGCTTTGGCGACGATTACCGTATCAACCGTTTATACCCTGATATTTTAAATACCGGGCTGACTATTATCGGAAAACGGACGGTAATTCCTGCCGACTATAAAATTGGTCGCAACTGTATCGTCTACGATGCCGTCGGCGAGGGTGACCTGCCCAAATCCGAGGTCAAGAGCGGTGAGACTATCAAACCGAAGAGCAAATCAGTCCGGACAATGGCATAGACGCTGGTTCTGCCCGGTTTTATTCCAATTTACTCAGCCGCGTCAGGAATGTTTCGACTTCTGCCGTTGAATTCAGAAAATACTCGGCTGCCGACGTCTGGTTTTCCTCCCCCACAAAAATACTCCAGCCATCCGGAGGGCGGACAACCCTGAAGGCATCCTCATCAGTAGTATCATCGCCCAGGTAGATAGTCAGCAACCTCTCCTGTTTTAGTATTGTCTTTAACTCCCGTGCAATGACCTCCACCGCATTACCCTTGTCCCAGTCTATCGGTGGCCTTATCTCCCAGAGTTTCTTCATAGCGTAGACCCTTATCTCCCCCTTATCGACATGCGGCGCGGTAATCCGTTGAACGGCGCTGGTTACGGCATCTTCGTCCTCCGGCTTTACCAGCCGGTAGTGCACGCTCAGGCTAAAACCTTTATCCTGGATGATGACCCCGGTAATGCCGTTCAGGGCTACCGCAAGCTCACGAGCCAGTCCTGCGATAACAGGGCGGGCTGCCTCGGCCTCAGGGCTGACAAAGCTGAAGCCGGGGCCTTCTATTTCCAGCCCGTGGTTGCCGGAATAATAGATGCCCTCGATGCCCACCAAAGCCTTGAGTTCTTCAATGGAGCGACCGCTGATGACACCCACGCTGTAGGTGGGCTTTTTCGCCAGCATCAAGAGCCTGTCCCGGACTCCGGGCGAAAGCACCGCGTCCGCGGGGCGCCCCACGATAGTAGCCAGGGTGCCATCATAATCGGCAAGAAGCAGGATGTGGGACGCTACCCGGCAATCGGCTGAGAAAGCCTGCCACGACTGAAACAGGTGTTTCACGAAATCCCCGCTATCGAGATAAGTCTGGATAAATTCGAGGCCCCCCAGCGATAAATGTTATTGGTGGCTACGGTTTTTCGCATATTCTCCATGCGCCTTCGCCTCTCCGCCTCCGGCATCTCGATAGCCTCTTTTATCTTCTCGGCAAATTCGCCGATGACATAGGGATTGATAAGCAGGGCGTCGGATAACTCCTCGGCAGCGCCGGTGAACCGACTCAGAATCAAGACGCCATCACCGTCAATCCTGGCGGAGACATATTCCTTGGCTACCAGATTCATGCCGTCGTGGAGAGAGCTGACCACGCAGAAGTGGGACAGGCGCCGCAGGGCGTTCAGCGTTACCGGCGCCAGCTGCCGCATCATGGGAATCACCGGCTTCCAGAATGCGGTGCCGTATTTACTGTTAATGCCACCTATCAGGTCGTCAATTCTCTGCTCTATATCCCTGTAAGTCCCGATCTGGGTCCGACTGGGCATACCGGCCTGAATATAGACCACCTTCCCCCTGTATCGGGGATTATCCTCCAGGAACTTATCCAGTGCCTGGAGTCGCTCCGGGATACCCTTGGTATAGTCCAGGCGGTCCATGCCGACGCCGAGATATTTACCTTCGAGGTCATATTCAAGGCGCAGGCTCTCCATCTCTTGCTCCACCGCTTCCGTCCCCGCCTGTCTGGAGATTCCTTCGAAGTCCACGCTGATGGGGAAAGACTCCAGGAAAGTCGTTTCAGCCTGGCGGATTATTGCCTTCTTTTTCAGGTCGGCGCCGGTTCCCAACGTGCGCTCCGCCGACTCCATAAAGTTATGGCAGTACGACTGTGTCTGGAATCCCAGCAGGTCGTTACCGAGCATGCCGTTGAGTATTTCTTCATGCCACGGGCAGGTACGGAATACCTCATAGGAGGGCCAGGGAATGTGCCAGAACTGGCCGATGGTCAGGTTGTCCTTCCTGAAGGAAGGATGCTCCTTGATATAGCGGGAGAGCATGGCAAAATGGTAGTCCTGCACAAACACCACCGCCCGGCGGCTGCCTACCTCCTGCATAATCGTATCGGCGAAAATCCTGTTGACCTTCTTATAGGCATTCCAATCGGCCTCGTTGAATACGGGCTGAATAAAAGTAATGTGGCACAGCGGCCAGAGCCCCTTGTTGGAAAAGCCGAGATAAAAACCGGCCATCTCCTCTTCCGTCAGCCACACCCTTCTCAATGTGTACTCCGGATTATCCGGCGGCACAGCCACCCGGTCCATGGCATCAACTACCTTCCGGTCGGCATCACCGGCACCCTGGGCAATCCAGGTACCGCCGGAGGCACGCAGCACCGGGTCCAGCGCCTCGGTCAGCCCGCTGACCGGGTGGTCCCACTTTATCTTATCGCCGGACATGGTGTGAACGTAAGGCTCGCGATTGGAGACCACGATAAAGAGATTTTTGCCTAGTTTCGTCCGGATGAGTTGACAGAGTTTTTCTTTGTTCCACTGAGGTGCTTCTATCAAGCCTTACCTGCCTTGTCTTCAGACTGACTAACTACCACTGCCTTCTGTTAGAGTAATTCAAGCGGCATTGCCTGTCAAGAAACGGCAGCGCCTATCAGGCATGTGACAAACGTCTTTCATTCCTGCCGGATTAGCTCCCTTATCGTCATATTCCCGCTCTCGGAAGGATAATACTTCAGATAAGAATCAAAGTACGGGTCATTTCCCATGTCGGCCGCTGTCCTGGTAATTCCCTGCGTCAGAGTCATATTCTCGGTGCAGAGATTGCCCAGAAGGTCCAGCATAACCTTATCGACATATTCCAGAGTGACCACGTCACTCCAGCCGACATACACCGAAGCGCCCTTCTCCACGAAGGCCGCCGGCATATCATCATAGTGATAGCTCTCGCACCCCATCGCCAGAACTACGGTACGGTCGAATTTCCCCCTGGCAGCTTTGATAAACTCGGAGTTGACCGCAAAAACCAGCGGAAAATTTTCCTGCATCATGGCATTGGATACTTTATCGGTCAACTGCTCGGCAACGTATCTGGTCTTGGTATAGTTTTCGGCGGTAAACAGGTAGGTTGTTTCCAGCGGTACCACCTTCCCTTCCTCAAGACTCAGCAGCAACCCGGAATGAACCCTTAAAACGATAAACTTGTAGCCGAGCGAAGGCAGCTTTCGATAAAAATCAACGGTAATATCACCGCCCTGCCAGACATCGACTTTAAAGCCGCTGGACTGCAGAATCCGGGTGGCTCCGGCAATAAACTCCGGATTAGCCTCGAGGATATAAAGCTGGTCGATTATGGCTGCCCTGTCACCCTCGCCGTTCTCCTGATGGGGACTCCGGCAGCCCGAAGGCATGACCATCACCGCCAGCACCAGTACCGCCACCAATATTGCGAGAATACGCTTCATATTTCTAAAGTGAAGTATAGGTGACTCCTGGCTTTTTCTCAATGGTGGTCAGGCTCTTTACCCGTCCATAAGAGCGGGAAGACGATATCGCTGAAGCAGCAGGGTATCCAGACAGCCAGAAAGAGGAATACTAAGAAAAGAGGCAGCAGATGCAGCCAGCTAGCTGTCCCAAAGGCGGTGAAATATAGTAATGATGCCCAGGTGCTTATCAGAATATGCCACATGTGGGGGAATTTGGTGCTGGGTTTGAAGTAGCCGATAGCGATACCGATGAAGGCGGCGCAATTGACTGGAATCCACTCGGGGATGCCGATGAAGGGCATTCTGGCCGTCTCGATAAAGGGTAATTCAAACCCAATATTGATGTTAATGGCGCTCCCCTCCATGTAGGGGATGATGGCATCGCTCAATGTCCCCACGACGATAGGGCCTGCATAGCAAATGAGAATGGTTAACCAGAAGGGACTCTTTCTGTTTTTTCGGTAAAGCGCCGTGGTGACGATAGCACTGAAAAGGAGATGGAGAGGATGGAAAGTGTAAAAAAGTGCTTCGGACATCCCGGTGCTGACATGCAACAGGCTGATAACAACCATGGCGGCAATGCCGGTAACCGCCCCGGCGGCGGTAAAAGGGATATGATGCCATAGTTCCCGGCCAATACGTTTCAACATCCTCTTCCTATCCTATCACTGCTTCTTTACGGCATTGCCGGCACTGTCCCAGGAACTCCAGAAGATGGCCGTTTATTTTAAAACTGGTCTCTCTGGAAAGCCTGCGTTCCAGTTCACCCAGGTCGCAATCGGTAAAATCAATAACCTTGCCGCAGTCGGAACAAATCAGGTGATGGTGATGTTCGGAAGGTCGGCGCATCAGGTAGCTCCGACAATTTCCCCCGGCGTGCATTTCGCAGATGAAACCAAGTTCCGTAAGCGTTTCCAGAGTGCGGTAAATCGTCACCAGCCCGATGCCGGGGTGCTCACGGCATACCCGCTCGTGTATGGCCGCTGGAGTCAGGTGCTCTCGACTTTTAATAATGCCTTTGATGATAGCTCGCCGCTGCGGGGTTATTTTATAACCGTGCTGTCTCAGCGCGCTTTCAATCTTCTTTTCTGAATAAACCATTTTAGATTTCCAACTGAAAATGATTTTCAGTTAGCACTATAGCAAAGCATTTTTAATTTGTCAATATATTTTCAAAACCACCAATTGTCCTGAGACTATTATGTATGGTAGAATTGTAACATATGTCACATTAATAATATATTATAATAATGCGTAGTAATTTGCATAATTATTATGTATTATGATATTATACTAAAATTATTATATTGAATTGCGTGATAATAATGGAAAAGACTCTGCAACTGCTATCGGGAAATGAGGCACTGGCCCTGGGAGCCTACCATGCCGGCGTGCAGGTGGCGACCGCTTATCCCGGCACCCCCAGCACCGAGATACTGGAAAATTTGGCCCGCTTTAAGGATATCTACGCCGAGTGGTCCACCAACGAGAAGGTAGCTATGGAGGTGGCCATGGGGGCGGCTTATGCTGGTGCCCGCGCCATGGTTTCCATGAAACACGTGGGGCTTAACGTGGCCAGCGACCCCTTCATGGCGGCATCCATAACGGGAATCATCGGCGGACTGGTGGTGGTCAGTGCCGACGACCCTCAGATACACAGCTCCCAGAACGAGCAGGACAACCGGCACTATGCCCGGCTGGCCAAGGTGCCTATGCTGGAGCCGGGCGATAGCCAGGAAGCCTACGACCTCATGGGCTACGCCTTCGATATCAGCGAGGAATTCGATACTCCGGTGCTGCTGCGCACCACCACCCGCATCTCCCATTCGAAGTCAGCGGTAGATATTACACGCCGCCGCACGGTGAAAAACCCGCAGCCGGCTTTCCATTTCAACGTACAGAAATATGTTATGCTGCCTGTTAATGCTTTACCCCGCCATGCCGTTGTGGAGAAGCGCCTGCTCAGGCTGGCTGAGTATACGGAGACATTCCCGTTAAATCAAATTATGTGGGGCAAGCAGGACCTCGGCATCGTGACCAGCGGTGTCGCTTACCAGTACGCCCGCGAGGTCTTCCCGGAAGCCTCCTTCCTCAAGCTGGGCATGACCTGGCCGCTGCCGCAAAAAATGATAAAAGAGTTCGCCGACCGTGTAGATAAGCTTATCGTTATCGAAGAGCTGGACCCATTTCTTCAGGAGAACATAAAGGCGATGGGCATCGAGGTCACCGGCAAAGAGTTTATCCCGCTGGTGGGCGAACTGAATACGCGTATCGTTATCGAAAGCAGCGTCGGTGCTGGCCTGCTGCCCGATTCGGAAAAGGACAATGTCTTACCTCCGGCTCAAGGGCTGCCCCACCGCCCTCCTTTACTCTGCCCGGGGTGTCCCCATACCGGCATCTACTTCGTCCTGAACACGCTCGGCCAGCGCTCAAGATTACTTGAATCGAAAAACAACGAGCCGCAGGAACCGAAGCTGATAATCACCGGGGATATCGGCTGCTACACGCTGGGCGCCTACCCGCCGCTTAACGCCCTGGATACCACTGCCTGCATGGGTGCCGGTATCGGGCAGGCGCTGGGCATGGAAAAGGCCGGCGTGAAAAGCAAGGTGGTGGCTGTCATCGGCGACTCCACCTTTATGCATTCCGGCATCACCGGCTTGGTGGATGCTATTTACAATAACGGGCATATCACCATCCTGATACTGGATAACCGCACCACGGCCATGACGGGCCACCAGGAGCACCCCGGCACGGGTATCTCCGCCCAGGGACAGGAGACCTTTGCCGTGGATATCGAGAGCTTATGCCGCGGCATCGGCGTTAAGGACGTTAAAGCCATCGACGCCTTCGATTTGAAGGCATTAAGGGCAGGCGTCCGGGACTCGCTGGAAAGGCCGGAAGTATCCGTCATCATCGTCCGCGGCTCCTGCGCTATGCAGGTGAGAAAGCGCGCCAACCTCAGGAAGGTTGATATCGAAAAGTGCAATCAATGCGGCGTCTGCCTGCGCCTGGGATGTCCGGCCATCCAGAGCGCTGATGGACAGGTTTTTATCGAGCCGACTCTCTGTGCCGGCGATATCTGCACCATTTGCGAACAGTTATGCCCGCAAAAGGCGATTTCTATATAGGAGGCTATATTAATAATATTTATTCACCCCTCTCCCTCGATGGGAGAGGGCAGGGTGAGGGTGAGATGAGGATGAATGTCCCCCTCACTCTAACTCTCTCCCACAGTGGGGAGAGAGAACGGAGTCTTCGGACCACCTCAATGAGTTTAATAAACAATCTTAATAAGTAAAGTATTGAGCAGTAAAGTGAAGAAAATGGACTTGCTTGTTACCGGGGTGGGCGGTCAAGGGGTCGTCCTGGCCAGCGACATTATCGGCGAGACGGCCTTAGCCGCCGGCTTCGACGTTAAGAAGACGGATACGCTCGGCATGGCGCAGCGCGGCGGCAGCGTCGTCAGCCACGTGCGCCTGGCTCCTAAAGTCTGGTCCCCTCTCATCAAGGATGGTGAAGCGGACTTGCTCCTGGCCTTTGAAAAGCTGGAGGCAGCCCGCTGGAGTCACTATTTAAAGCCCGGCGCCATAGCCATCGTCAATAACTACGAGCAGCCGCCGCTATCGGTAAGCCTGGGACAGGATAAATATCCCACCGATGCTCAAATTGCCGCTGCCCTGAAACGGCGTACCGACAAGGTCTATTTTATTGATGGAAATAAAAGAGCTAAAGAACTGGGCAATGTCAGGACGCTTAACATATACATGCTGGGATGTTTTTCCGTGTTCGCTCCGCTGGATATCGATGTCTGGAAGGAAAGTATATCACGGCGCATGCCGGAGAACATCCGTGAAATCAACCTTACGGCGTTCGAAAAAGGCAGAAAGGAAATAGAGAGTGTCCGTATCGGAAAGAGTTAAAAAGGGCATGGTGGTGGGGTCGTGGATAAGGCGGATGTTCGAAGAAGGCATCGCTATGAAAAAACAGTTCGGCACGGAGAACGTCTACGACCTCTCTCTGGGCAATCCGGTCATGGAACCCCCGCCCGAGTTTTCCCGCGAGCTCAAGCGCCTGGCGAATAATCCCTACAAGGGCATGCACGGCTACATGGAGAACGCCGGCTATCCCGCCACCCGGGCCGCCGTCGCCGCGCAGCTGACTAAGGAAACCGGCATCAAACTTACCGAAAAGGACGTCATCATGGCAGTGGGGGCGGCGGGCGCTATCAACGTGGCGCTCAAGACCATCCTCGACCCCGGTGATGAAGTCATTGTATTTATTCCCTGGTTTGTCGACTATTTTAACTATGTCGAAAACCACGACGGCATCGTCAAGCCCATGCCTACCGATGAGAATTTTATGCCCCGCCTGGATGCGCTGGAGGCCGGCATCGGCCCCAGGACGAAAGCCTTGCTCATTAATTCACCCAACAACCCCACCGGCGTGGTGTACAGCGAGAACCTGATGAAGAAAATGGCGGAAATAATCCGCAAAAAAGAAGCCGAGTACGGGACGGAGATATTCATCGTTAGTGACGAGCCTTACAAAAAGATAATTTATGACGGACTTAAATACCCATCGCCGTTGATCTTTCACCGGCACAGCATCATCGCCACCTCGCACTCTAAAGACCTTTCCATCGCCGGTGAGCGCATCGGCTACGTTGCCCTCCACCCGGACTGCGAGCACCATGATGATATGATGACCGGCTTCGTCTTCTGCACCCGCGTGCTTGGCTTTATCAATGCCCCGGCTTTCATGCAGAACGTGGTGCGGAATCTTCAGGGTGTCACCATTCCCGTCAGTGAGTACCAGCGTCACCGCGACTTTATCTACGGTAATCTGGTAAAAATGGGCTATCAGGTGGTCAAACCGCAGGGTGCTTTTTACATCTTTCCCAGATGCCCCATTAAGGATGACGTCGCTTTTATACATGAGCTACAGCGCGAGCACCACGTGCTGACAGTGCCTGGCGTGGCTTTCGGCGTGCCCGGTTATTTCCGGCTGGTCTACTGCGTCACCGATGAGCTTCTGGAGAAATCCATGCCCGGCTTGGAGAAAATCGCGAAAAAGTACGGGCTGAAATAGCTTAATCTCCGGTAGTGGCTCTATTTCAATTTAATGAGCCTTGAAAGGGCTTGTGATTATGGATGAGGGGTAATAGCAAAAATCTTGATTATTCCCCTGGTTGAACCATAATACCAAAATACTCTATAAGCTGCTGGTGTTTTCTGTTGTGCATACGCCTCAAATACTTTCTCCCCATTCGGTCCCTTCAAACTTAAAAAGGGATAGGTTTGGAGGCTATTGTGGCGAGGGTTTTGAGCTAAGTATCTAAGAGTCTTCTTAACGTCTTTGTATCGTTTGTTTTCTGATGGATTAGACTTAAGTAAGTTATAAGTTTGTTTTGCCTTATCCGTCCACTCTAACTCAAACAAAGCATTTGACCTTACAATGAGCCTAAGTCAACTTTTGACACCCTGCCATCCGCAGCATCGGCAAGACCTTGCCGAACTAAAGAAAGAGCATCGGGATTTTTGAACAGCCATGCTTCCGAAGCTGGAATGGTAATTTGTGGGTCTAGGAGAATCTGCCCCAGGCTATTGACATATATATGATACGTGATGTCTTCCATTACCAAGACTTTAGGCAAAACCACCCGCTTTTTATAATCTGGCTTCACTCCCCTGGCTACCCCTTTGAAATCTGTATTTTTAATTATAGTTACCATATATCTACCTAACCAACTATGTCTTATTCTATACATACATTATAACCCAGTGGGACGATCTGTCAAGTGGGATAATCCCACTTTTTCAAAAATATTTCTGAAATTGTCTACAAAACACTTGATATTCTCCATTATTATTGACAAACGTTTATTGACCATATTACAATAGGCTTACTTTTTCTTGCGAGGATTCCGGAGTTCGCCATGTTCATGATAAATTGTAATGCCACTGATATTAAACGAGTAAGGCACGTTATCCCGATGAAATCGGGACGGGCCAGGCGTGTTTTCCGTTCGGAGGAGACCTGAAGACAACCCTGAAAATCCAGCTGGAGAACTACCGGGCCCGGGAAACATCCCCCGGGCTTCATTTTTTATCAGGAGGCTTTTTATAATGTCCGAATTTCTGAATGATTTATCATCAACAGCTTTAGCTAACGCCGTTGAAGCCAACCTCTATGCCACCGTTCCCTTCTCTCATAACTGGCCGCAAGCCGAAGTATATTCCGGGCCGGATATATCCTGGTGCATTACAGATATCCCTTTCCCCGTGTGTAACGCCATCTTTCGCGCCCGGCTTAAGCCGGAGCAGATAGACAGTACCATCGAAAACCTTATCGCCAGGGGACGGACCAGAAATGTGCCTCTGCAATGGTGGACCGGGCCGGAAACGAAACCGGCCAACCTGGGTGAAAAACTTCTCGCCCACGGCTTCACTACCCGCGGCGATAGCTCCGGCATGGCTATCGATTTACTGGCGATGAATGAAGATGTACCCCTACCTGCCGATTTGAAGATTATCGAGGTAAAAGACCGT
>JBGPRB010000063.1:0-13590 GCA_041489355.1 Dehalococcoidia bacterium | reverse complement strand
TCATTTTCAGGATAGATCCTCAAAACAAACTTCTGTTCTGATTCCTTTAATCTTATTTTATAGTTGGTTGTTCTTTTCCCACTAGTAAATATTTCAATATCTTCTACTGTTTTTTGGGAATCAAAACACTTAAACAACCTGTTAGCGATGCTAATATCAATACGAACTATCTCACATATTCTTTCCCACTCAATATCCATACTTTTCTTCTAAAATAAAACTTTCTTTGTTACTTGTTACTTTACCCCTGCCCCGTTTCCCTCTCCACCCTCTCTCTATATGCTTCCATTAACTGTCGCGTCACTTTACCTGGCTTTCCCCCGCCGATGCTCACCGAGTTGCCGCTTTCGTCCCTCACCTCCGTCACCGGCATTACCTCTATCATGGCGTTCGTCACGAAAGCCTCATCGCACTTCCTGATCACCCCTATTCCCACCGTGCCCTGGCTCGTTTCTATCCCCAGGCTGGCGGCCAGTTCCATCACCACCTCCCGCGTCACACCCGGCAATATGCCGCTGTTCAAAGCAGGTGTCACCAGCCTTGAATCCCTCACGAAAAAGACATTGCAGCCGCCGCCCTCGGCGATATACCCGTCATCGTTCAAGAGCAGCGCTTCATCCAGCCCATGTCCTGCCGCTTCCCTCCTCGCCATGACGCTGGCTAAATAATTGACCGATTTCATGCTGGCAACTACAGACTGGCGGCAGCGCCGCACTGACGCTATGCCGACCCTGAAACCCTCACCGTATTTTTCCGCGGAAAAAGGTGTATAAGGTCGGGCAGTCACCACCACTGTAGGTTTACCGCCGGCGTCTGTCCATGTCAAAGCGTCCGACTCCCCGTTAGTGACCGTCAGGCGTACGCGGGCCTCCCTGAGCTTATTTGCCTCGAGAGTGTCCCGGCAGGCTTTCCCCAGGTCAATGCCGGCCAGCTTTTCCCCCAGCCCGATAACCTCCGCCGAACCGGACAGTCGCTTAATATGTCGCTCCAGGAGAAAGATTTTCCCGTTATAAGCCCGCATTGTCTCGAACAGCCCGTAGCCGTAGAGAAAACCGTGGTCGGCGACGGAAATGTGTGCCTTCGAGCGTGGCACCAGCGAACCGTTCAGGTATACTATTTCTTCCATCTCTACCTCCCACCAGGCAAGGACATGCCCAGGAAATTGGACAGTATATTATGTCCGGTCGGTGTCATAATCGATTCCGGGTGGAACTGCACTCCCTCGATGGCGTCCCGCCGGTTTCTCACCCCCATTATCACCCCGTCCCCGGTCTTTGCCGAAATTTCAAGTGCTGCCGGCACGCTCTCTGTATCGATAACCAGGGAGTGATAGCGTCCCCCCACCAGCGGCGAAGGCAGTCCCCGGAAGACGGTCTCACCATCGTGGTAGATAAGCGACTCTTTACCGTGCACAGGTAGCGCCGCCCGCTTTATTAGCCCCCCGTACACATAGCCGATGCACTGGTGCCCCAGGCACACCCCCAGGATGGGAATCCTCCCGCGAAAATACCGGATGACATCATTGGAAATGCCCGCTTCCAGCGGCGTGCATGGCCCCGGTGATATGATAATATGGCTCGGCGCCATGTCCTCAATCTGTTCCAGGGTTATCGCGTCGTTACGGTATGCCGCCGGCTCCTGCCCCAGTTCCCCCAGGTACTGTACCAGGTTATAGGTAAAAGAATCGTAGTTATCTATCACCAGAATCATGACACTATCTCCACGTCTCCCTGAGGTGAAAGGCTGAGGGCCTGTATCAACGCTTTACCTTTGTCCAGTGTCTCGATATACTCTGCCTCCGGCTGGGAGTCGTAAACGATGGCGCCCCCCACCTGGAAATAGGCCCTGCCGTCCTTGACGATAATCGTCCGTATCACGATGTCCAGGTCCATGTCCCCCCCGAAGCTCAGGTAGCCCAGCGAGCCGGTGTAAACGCTCCGGCGGGTCGGTTCCAGTTCGTCGATAATTTCCATAGCCCGCACCTTGGGCGCTCCGGTAATGGAACCGCCGGGAAAGGCGGCTTTTAGCAGGTCGATGCGGCTCTTCCCCTCCCTCAATTGCCCCACCACGGTCGAGGTCAGGTGAAAAACGGTGGGATACTTCTCCAGAATCGCCAGTTCCGTGACCTTTACCGTGCCGTAGCGGCAGACCCGTCCGATATCGTTCCGCTCGAGGTCGACAATCATGATATTTTCCGCCCGGTCCTTGGCGCTTTTCAGCAGGCTTTCCGCCAGCGCTTTATCTTCCTCAGGAGTCTTGCCGCGCGGCTTGGTGCCCTTGATAGGGCGCGTTTCCACCCAATCGCCCCTGAGCTTTAAAAACCTCTCCGGCGAAGCGCCTACGATGCTTACCCCATCGAAGTTGAAATAGTTCGCAAAAGGCGCCGGATTTATTTTTCGCAGGCGCTTATAAAGCTCATACGGTGTGGTGTTCATATCGACCTCTAGTCTCTGCGAAAGGTTCACCTGGAAGATATCGCCGGCGCAGATATACTCCCGGGCTGTAGCCACCGCTTTAAGGTATCCTTCGTGAGAAAAATTAGCTTTAAGCACGATTCCTTTCCCGGATGAAGTTTCCTTAATTTCATGGGGAGGCGGAGAAAGTAAAACAAAGCTCCTCAGCTCATTCAGTCTTTCTTCTGCCCGGTGGAGTCTCTTACTCTCCTCCAGTTCCGGGAATCCGGTGGATACCAGATAGGCTTTGTTCTCTTTGTGGTCGAACGCCACGATAGCATCGTAGAAACCCAGGTAGCACTCGGGAAGCTGTAAATCGTCAACGGCGCTGGTCGGCAGGCGCTCGATGAAGTGGCACAAATCATAGCTGAAATACCCCACCGCCCCACCCGTAAAAGGTATACCCGCCCGGCTGCCGTCAAGGGAATACTTCGCCAGCAGCTCGCCGAGCTTATCGAAAGGATTGCCCCGCCTGACCTCTTCCACCCCATCTTTAATCAGGGTTATCTCATCACCCCGACTCCTCATTACCAGAAAAGGGTCGCTGCCCATGAAGGAATAGCGCCCCAGCTTCTGCGGGTCCATGCCGCTATCAAGATAAAAGCTGAAAGGCCGCGGCGCGAAGACTTCGAAACACCAGGCGGCATCCGGCGCCATGTGAATTTCTTGAATAAGTGGATAAATAGTTGTCATGATATCATTGATTATATACCGATTCTGGTGAGTTAATAAAATAATTGGTATTAACTAATGAGCAGGGCGTTTCATCAAACCTATCCCCCTTTTATTCCCCCTTCCCTTGGGATTTAGTGAAGGGAAGGGGGATGTAGTTTTAAGAGGGGGGCTTTGCCCCCCTCTTTATTTTTCTCCCCCTCTCCAACCAATCGTTTTTATGAGGCAGTTAATTTTTCCGGTTGGAGAGGGGGATACAGGGGTTCACCCTGAAGGGTTCTCCCTGAAGGGGTGAGGTAAAATTGAGTAAATGGAATAAATAATCATATCCTTTTAACCTTGCCTCCTTCCCGCTATCTCTGCTATGCTTTCTAAAAAGCAACCGCCATGTTAAACACAAGCAGTAGCAAACCGTTCCGCCGTCTGGATTATGTCAAGATAACCCTCTTCGGCTTTGCTCTCACCGCCCTCTGGCAGAGCCTCCACACTATCACCCTGCCCGTGCTCCTGCTCGATTTCGTTCCGGAATCCCAGAAAAATACCTACCTCGGCCTGCTCACTCTCTCCGGCCTGCTTTTGGCGATGTTCGTCCAGCCCTTCGCCGGCGCTGTCAGCGATAACTCCGACCTTAAATGGGGCCGCCGCCGACCCTTCATTCTGGCGGGCGGCATTATCGCCCTGCTCCTCATCCCCGGCTTCGGCTTTGCCGGCAGCTACGCCGCTATCTTCGCCGTTTACTGCCTGTTACAGATTGCCACCAATATCGCCCAGGGTCCCTACCAGGCATTTATCCCGGAGCTGGTACCGGCGGATAAGCACGGGCGCGCTTCCGGCGTTAAAGGTCTGCTGGAGATAATCGGTGGTTTAATGCTGGTCTATCTTTCCAGTATCTTTATGGACCGCTATTCCGCCGGTGAGGGGAGCTACCTGTTGTGGCTTGTCCTGGGTATCTTGATGATAGTCATCTTCGGCGCTCTGGCCGCCACCGTCCTCATCGTCAGGGAACCCCTTGTGGATATCAGCCGGCCCAAGACGCCGGTGCTGGCAACGCTTTCTCACACCTTTAGAAAGGACATCTGGAAAAATCACAGCTTTGTCTGGTTTCTTCTCTCCCGCCTGCTCGTCTATATGGCTTTCACCACCATACAGCAGTTCGCTTTGTACTACTTTAAAGACGTCATCGGGGTGGCTGAACCCGCCCAGGCGACTTTTCGCTTCTCGGTTATTGCCGTGGCGGGGATGTTGATTGTCGTCTGGCCGGCCGGCTATCTCTCCGATAGGATAGGGCGGAAATCGCTTACGGCAGCTTCGGGATTGCTCGGCGCCATCGGTATCGCCGTCATCGCCTTATCGCCGGAATACGGTACGATACTCTGGGCGGCGGGAATTATCGGCATCGCCATGGGCATCTTTAATAGCACCAACTGGGCGCTGGCAACTGATTTCACCCCGAAAACCGAGGAAGCGCGTTATCTCGGCGTCGCCAATATGGCTACGGCCGGCGGTGCTGTCCTGGCACGCGTTATCGGTCCGGCCATCGACTTCTTCAATAGCCGCAATGCCTTGAGCGGGTATAATTTCATGCTGCTCGTCTGCCTGGCCTATTTCCTCATCGGCTCGGCGCTTGTCTTTAAAATCAAGCGGCGTCCCTAACGGTTCTATTTGCATACGGTTAGCATGTTATAACCTCACCCCTGTCCCCTCTCTAGCCGGAAACATCGGCAAAAAACCACAAACATTGATGGTTGGAGAGGGGAGTTCAGGAGAGAGGGGGCTTCGCCCCCTCTCAAATTCATTCCCCCTCTCAAACAGAATATCATTCAAGCATTAATATTAAACCTGTTTGAGAGGGGGACAAAAGGGGTGAGTATATATGCAACCAAAAACAAACAGCCCCTGCTTAACCGAACCAGGGTATGGCTCTGAGTCCCAGCGAAGCCATGTAAGCCACGAATACATATACTATTGTCCGCCCCAGCCAGCAAGCGAGAAAAAATTTCCACAGGGGCATGCGCATAGCCCCCGCGATTATCCCGACGACGTCAAAAAGAAACGGGAAAATGGACATTACGAATACGGCTATCCACCCCCACCTTTTTACCCACCCCTCCACTCTGGCATAGACTTTGTTTTTTGCCAGCAAGCCGCGACCGCTCCGGCCGACTATATATCCCGTCATTTCCCCGATGGCCGCCCCGATGCCGCCCGCCAGCCCGACGATGTATGGCGAAGGCAGCGTCGCCCCCAGGGCTATTATTACCGTCATATTGCTGACCGGCAGGATAACGGTGGCGTTCAGGATGACGCTTATGACAAAAGCGCCCGCGTAACCGTAGCCTTTGAGCTCTTCGAAGATATCCCGGTTCTGCAGGTAGACGTAGACCACCCCCACGATGATGGCGATGGCAAAAATTAGACCGGCCAGCGGGACAAGTCTCTTCTTAAGCCAGACCAGAATCCCTCTCCTGCCGGTCTTGACATCTTTATCAATTTCCATGCGATGAGTATTATACCACGTAGCTATTCTACTCTGATAGATTTCCTCAGATGCCTTGCCTTGCTTCAAATGTCATTCCTCGCCCGCTCCTTTGTCATTCTGAGCGCAGCGAAGAATCCGTATTCTGTCGCCTTCGTCATTGCGAGGAGTCCCGATTTCATCGGGACGACGTGTCAATCTCTACTTACGCTTCTGTCATTCTGAGCGTAGCGAAGAATCTCGTTGAATTGCTTGCACGCCGAAGCTTTAGCGTAGGCGTGTCATTCCCGCGAAGCTTGTCCCGTACTTGATACGGGAGCGGGAATCCATTCCTTGCTACCTTGTCATTCTGGCGCAGGCCAGAATCCAGTAATTGCCTTACTCCATATATTTGGTTATTGTATCTTGGTTATTTACTATTCCTTAACAAAAAGGGGGAGTGCGCAGCGAGAGGGGCTAACGCCCCTCTCAAATTTACTACCCCCTCTCCAACCCATCTTATCTCCCTCAATAAATATTATGCTACTGGTTGGAGAGGGGGTCAGGGGGTAAGGTATAAAACGTCTCCCTTTTCCATCACTACTTACCATAACTCTAAAAACGATTCAAAGCTACCCACGAACGATTCGTTTCCTTAAAAAAATTTCGGTTTTGTCACCCCTCTTGTTTTTACCTCGTTACTCAAGCTATAATAAACGGAAACTGGAAAGGAGACCGTAAAATGCCGTCTTATGCCTTTTTTCAGAAGCAGTTTATCCCTCTGGAAGAAGCCAAAATAGGGATAATGACCCATGCCCTGCACTATGGCACCGCTATCTTTGAGGGCATCCGTGGCAACTGGAACAGCGAGAAAAAGCAGACCTATATTTTCCGCCTGAAAGAGCACTATGAGCGACTGGAAAGAGGATGCAAGGTCTTAAAGATTACCCTGCCCTACTCTATTGATGAGCTCTGCCAGAAAACTGTGGAACTGGTGGCGAAGTGCGGCTTCCAGGAAGATGTCTATATCCGGCCGGTAGCCTATACAAGCTCACAGGCGCTGGGCGTACGTTTGCATAACCTGGAGAATGACTTCTTTATGTTCGTCATACCGTGGGGACCTTACCTGGATGTGGATAAAGCCCGCTGCTGCGTTTCGTCCTGGCACCGCCCGGAGGACAACGTGATTCCCCCCCAGATTAAAGCCACCGGCATCTATATTAACAATGCCCTGGCAAAAACGGAAGCTGTCGGTAACGGCTTCGACGAAGCCATCATGCTATCACCGGACGGCCATGTCTCCGAGGGGAGCGGGGAAAACATTTTCCTGGTGATAAACGGCAAGCTGGTCACTCCATCTACCTATAATAATATCCTTATGGGAATTACCCGCAATACCGTAATCGAACTGGCTGAAAAAGAGCTGGGAATAGAAACGATTCACCGGTCAATCGACCGCAGCGAGCTGTATACCGCCGATGAATGTTTCCTTACCGGTACGGCTGCCCACGTGACACCGGTAGCCGAAATAGACCGGCGCCAGATAGGCAGCGGCGAGATAGGCGAAATTACCCGCAAATTGCAGGAAATCTATGCGAAGGTTATCCGGGGCAACCACCCCAAATACATGCACTGGTGCACCCCGGTCTATAAGAAATAGCGCCCCAGTCAGACTACCTGCCTGACAACAGCGATAACCCTCCCCTGAATATCGACATTATCGAGGTCAGCGTAAAGCGGCTGCATCTGGCTATTAGCCGGCTGGAGACGGATTCGGTTAGACTCAACATAGACCTTTTTAAGGGTGACTTCTTTTTCTGCTCTGAGCCAGACAGCAGCCATCTCGCCATTTTCCACAGCATTGACGTGCTGCATCAGGACAATATCACCGTCATTTATCAGGGCATCCACCATGGACATACCCTTTACCCGGAGCGCATAGATATCTTCCCTGCCGCGGGTAATCTCCGACGGCACGCTCATAGTTTCTGATACCGCCGCAACGTCCCAGGTATCAGGAGTCGGCACAGGAATCGGTGCACCGGCAGCTATCAGTCCGATGATAGGCACCGGCACCAGCGACTCTGAAGTCGGCGTACGGTTGAGCAACCTGATGCCGCGTGACACCTCGGCACGGCGGCTAATATAACCACGATTCTCCAGGATATTCAGATTGTAGTCCACCACCGATGTTGAACTGATACCACAACCGGTCTGTATATCGCGGATAGACGGCGGATAGCCTTTTTCCGAAAGAAAGCGGTCGATAAACCTGATGATGCGCCGCTGTTTATCCGACAGCTTTTTCATACCAACTCCCGAGGTCGACTATACATATAAAGAACACCTGTTCTAACTATATAATAAAAAGAACACACTGTCAATAGTATTAAGAGAGTTGTTTTTAATATCTATCCGGTGGATGCCAGTCTTCGCTGGAATGCCGAACAGTTATTTCTCGTCTGTGCCTTCACAGATGTCTCCCTGCTGCCGGGCGGCACCCATGTTCTCCAGTGCCAGCTTATCCATCTCAAGCTGGACGGGTATCGGGTAATCGCCGGTGAAACAAGCCAGACAAAAATTATCCCTCGGCAGGCCGACGGCTTTAATCAGTCCCTCGATGCTCAGATAGCCCAGGGTATCGGCGTCAATAAACTTGCAGATTTCAGGAATACTCTTCTGGGCGGCGATAAGCTCCCCTCGTGTGGCCATATCCACACCGAAAAAGCACGGATAACGGATGGGAGGTGCACAGATACGCATATGGATTTCCTTTGCCCCCGCCTTCCGCAATATCTTCACCACGCTGGGAGTCGTCGTTCCGCGGACGATACTGTCATCAACCACCACCAGTCGCTCACCGTCCAACACCTGAGGCAGCGGATTGAACTTTAGCTTGACGCCGAGGTCCCGGATACGCTGGTCGGGCTCGATAAAGGTACGCCCCACGTAGCGGTTTTTAATCAGCCCTTCGACTACGGGAATCCCGGACTCTTGCGCATAACCTGTACCGGCGGCCGTGGCTGAATCAGGCACTCCCATGACAAGGTCGGCATCAACCGGATACTCCCGCGCCAGCCCCGCTCCCATGGCCTGCCGGGCCGGGTAGAGTAACCGTCCGTTAATCACGCTATCCGGGCGGGCAAAATAAATATATTCAAAAATACATAACCCCTTCCGGCCTGGCTCACCAGGGTAGTTTGTTACACCATTCTCGTTGATGGCGACTATTTCATCCGGCTCAATCTCCCTGACAAAATTTGCGCCGATATGGTCGAGTGCGCAGGTCTCCGAAGCCACCACCCAGCCGCTATCTATAGTGCCCAGGCAGAGAGGGCGTACGCCGAACGGGTCACGGACTGCATATAGCTCCTGCGGGGTTAAGATTACCATAGAATACGCCCCCTGAAGCCGTCGCATGGCATATCTTATTTTGTCCGCCCAGCCTTTACCTGGGGAAGACAGGATAAGGTTGGCGATGACCTCAGAATCAGTGCTTCCTTTGAATGAGTAGCCCTGTGCGGCGAGCTCTTCATATAGATGCGTGGCGTTAACGACATTACCATTGTGACCAATACCCATGGTACTGCCATCGTTACCAACGATAATCGGCTGAGCATTGAACGCTCGACTCGAACCGGCCGTGGAATAGCGGTTATGCCCGATAGCGATATGACCGGTTAGATGGCTCAGCGATTCCTCATTGAATACATTGGACACCCTCCCCATACCGGTGAAAACCCTGATTTTTTTGCCGTCGGCCGTAGCAATACCAGAGCTTTCCTGGCCGCGGTGCTGGAGGGCATAGAGCGCAAAAAAGGTAAGACGGGCTACATCCTCATTCGGAGAATATACGCCAAAAATGCCGCAAGACTCGTGCAAGATTAACCTGCCTTTTACCTAGTCTTGACTATCTCTCTTCTTTAATTATAGCTTAATGCCAGCTTACCGGTCAATTTAAAGTGGCTCAGCATTCAGCGACCGGATTTCAACCAGTCCAGAATAGCGGCGATCGCTCTATCCTCCCGCCGCAACCGGTGGCCGGCCCCATCAATAACTAACAGCTTTTTAGGCATCCCGGCCTTCATATATAGTTGATGGGCATGGTCAACAGGCACCGTTTCATCCCGGCTACCATGCACGAGCAATATGGGTCGTGGAGCAATTCCGGCAACATGGTCAACAGCAGTAACCTGTTTGAGGTTATCAAACCATCCCTCCACGGATGGCGGGAAATCATCATCCCTGATGGCGCCAATGTCGCGATAACGGTCAATGATAGACTTTGGCTCACCCGATTCGGTAAAAAGGCCAAAGTTGGCCGGGCAAGCGCAGGCAGCCACACCAGAGACCCGTTTATCCTTTGAGGCTACGTAAATGGACACGGCTGCCCCGGCGCTGAAGCCAACCAGAGATAGGCGAGACTTGTCTAAATTAATACCCGACCCCCAAAGGTAATCGATGACAGCTTTTAAATCGCGCGTCCAACCCAGGAAGTCAATATTACCGCCGCTATCCCCCGTCCCTCTGAAATTAAAGAAAAAAATAGCCAAGCCTTCCCGGCATATTTTCTCCGCCAGCGCCGGATATCCGCCGTCACCCGGTTCTGGGGGGTTGCCTGATGGAGCACCGTGACAGAGACATACCAGGGGATATTGAGCCTTTTTAACCGGCAGAAAAAGCTGGCCTACGATAGAAATGCCATCAACCTTCAGAACAACAAAATCTCTAAGCACAAAAAACCCTAGTTTTGGCCACCAAAAAGAGGCAGAAGCATGATAGAATTTGCCCCTTTGGCTATTACCAAGAAATCCTTCAATGAGTGGAGGACTAGATATGTCTGCCTACAGCCCTGGCGATGGTTCGGAGCTCTTCCATGAGACGGGTAAAATCCGAAGTCGAAAGCGATTGAAGACCATCAACCAGAGCCTCCTTGGGATTGGGATGGACCTCAATAAGAAGTCCATCGGCACCAGCCGCCACGGCCGCCTTAGCGATGGCCGGTACGAGCGAATAATGCCCGGCGGCATGGCTGGGGTCGACGATGACCGGCAGGTGGCTGGACTTTTTTAACACCGGAATAGCGGAAATATCCAGAGAAAAGCGAATACTATCCTCAAACGTTCTGATGCCACGCTCACAGAGGATAACCTGGTTATTCCCTTCCGCCAGAAGGTAGTCTGCGGCAGTAAGCCACTCGGTAATGGTACAGGAAAAGCCGCGTTTTAGCACCACGGGACGTCGGCTCTTACCAACATTAGTTAACAGAGCGAAGTTCTGCATATTGCGTGAGCCAATCTGAAGCATATCAGCATAGGAAGCCACCATTTCCACTTCCTGCGGATTCACTACCTCGGTAACCACCGGCATCCCGAAATCCTCCCTGGCTTTGGCCAGCAGTTCCAGCCCTTTTTTTTGCAGACCCTGGAAGCTGAATGGAGATGTACGCGGCTTGAAGGCACCGCCGCGTAGTATGCTGGCGCCGGCCTTTTTCACAGCCCTGGCCGCTTCCATAAGCTGAGTCTCGCTTTCCACGGCGCAGGGCCCGGCAATAACAATAATACGCTCGCCCCCAATCTCCACCCCCCCACAGTTGACCCTTGTATCCTTTGGCTTGAATTCCCGGGAGGCGAGCTTGTAGGGTTTCATAATACGGGTGACGCTCTCGACGCCAGGTAGCACCGCAAAGATATCGGTCGGTATCTGGCCAGTATTGCTCCCCAGGATAGCCACAACTGTTTTATCCGTGCCGATATTCAACTGAACGCCAAGCTCCAGCGACTTCGCCTTCTGCACCACGCTATCGACTTCTTCTCTGGTGGCGCCCGTTCTCATTTCAACTATCATGTGTTATTACGCCCACTCCTTTACGAGTGTAAAATTTCCTGATTCAATCCACAATTATGATAATACTAGAGCCTTAATGGGGCGTCAAGGGAAAGATTTGGATAATGTCTTACCTGCATTCTTTACTCCTGTTTTTTCACGCTACGGGTAAAAGACAGGCGCATGAGATTGATGGCGGCCACTTCAATCCAGATTATCATGTTGGCCACAAGAAGCCGCTCAACCAGGCCGAACCAGCCGCTTTTTTCCTGAACAATCCTCAGTGTTATCCCGAGAAGCACCGCCAGAATGAATGTCACCACCGAATAGAGAAAGAGGTTTTTCCAGCCGGGGTCCTTCTTGAGGCTGGATGCGAGAAATAGAATAGCAACAGGGAAAAGCGAGAAAGAAGTAGTGGCCGTGAAGCCATGAATTCTCCCTTCAATAGTGCGCGCAGCTCCGACGGGGTCGGTGTGGAAAGCGCCGATGAGCAGCATCCCGAAGCCGAAGAATACAAGGACGGCAATGCCTAAATGGAATCCCCTTGCTCCCTTGACGTTGAAAAGAAGACCGGCGGTGAATATTTCCACCAGCAGGCCGAGTGCCAGGAAGCCGATTGTCTGTAGCCAGCCGATAGGCATTAGAGCCAGGCTGCTGATGGAATTGCGGACCAGGCTGTAATCAGGACTGGATAGAGATGCAGTGAGGTCGCCGATAGTCAACATTATCGGTCCCACCACACCGGCCATAGCCAGAGCGCTGTGAATATTCAAACGTCCAAAGAAAGAAGGTAGCTTTATTTTACTGTATATGTTAACAATCCATGAAACCATTAGAGTAAAAATCCTCACATTATATTATAATAGGGAGCAGCAATAGCAGACAAGAAATTAAGGATTTTTAGAGTACCTGCTTTATCCCTCGGAGAGCGTTAAACTAATAGAATATCTGACCTATTCCATCCCAGAAGGTACACATTTCCGCTGGGCAGCCGATATCTGTAACTAAAGTTATTTTGTTCCGATGGGTATAGACAGGGAGCCGGTGGACGGGTAAATAATCTCCATAAAGACGGTCGCCCCGCCTTTCTTCCCGCTGACATTGGCGCTGGCGTTGAGGGTTAGTATATAGGCAATGCCCTGACTTTGACTGGCGGTAAAAGAGAACCTGTCGGAGGTGACGCGAGTGGTCTCTGTATCCGTTGGTTTAGACGTATAAATCAGCGAGTTACCGTAGATGCTGAAACCTATATTATCGCCTTTTTCAAGATAAAAATAACCATCCACCCTGTCGCCATTTTTCAGGATTAGTGTCAGGGGAATTTCGTCTTCCACTGTTATTTCCATCTGCCTCATCATCCACAACTTGCCTATATTAGCTTCTCTGACTGGTTTGACATTGGCCGGTGCCGGTGGACTTGTCGTCCTGGATGTTATCGAACAGCCGAGAACGCCTACTAATGAAAGCACAACCAATATAAATATAACCTTTTTAATCATCTCAAAAGACCTCGCAAATCTCTTTGTATAATAGCGTACATCTAGTTTAAGAGTTAGTCAATGTCAAACGGTTCTTCGTCTATCCTTTCAGTTTGTCTATATATCATCGAAGGGGGGCGACAAAGACAAAATTTTTTTTAGGGAAACGAATCGTTCGTGGGGAGCTTTGATTTGTTTTTAGAGTTATGGTAAGTAATTTATTGTTAACGTTGGTATTTTTATGAACCTCACCCCCTGACCCCCTCTCCAAACAGCGACATTGAATTAAACTGGAAGATAATTCTGTTTGGAGAGGGGGGGAGTGTTGAGAGGAGGCTTCGCCCCCTCTCGCGGCGCACTCCCCTTGTGGAGAATGCAAATATCTTATGGTAAAGGGCAATGATTTTATTGAGGTGATAACAGGGATTGCCAAGTCGCGGCGCACTCCCATATTTCTGAATTGTGGTATCGTACAGGGAAAGACGATAATATCACAAGGGTTGTAAATATAGATTGCTTCGTCGTCCCGAATTGTCGGGACTTCCTCGCAATGACAATAAGAGATTTCTTGATTCCCGCTTTCGCGGGAATGACATTTTTAAAAAGGTGCTTCGTCCCCTCTCGCTGCGCACGCCCTTGGTGGAGGAGATACAAATTCCCCTTAGTCCCCTTCCGATTTCATGCGGAATCCCGCACCGATTCATAC
>JBGPRB010000062.1:0-13609 GCA_041489355.1 Dehalococcoidia bacterium | reverse complement strand
CTTCAAAAGATAAAGGCTGATTCAAGACTAAGTCGTTATGTTCCAACAGACCGAATCCCTAATGATGAGAGTTCGCAATTTCGAGGGCGGCCTGAATACCGGCAATACCGCCGCCTATCACCAGTGTATTTGGAAATACCGGAACAAACTGAGCCTCAACAGGCGCATGGGTAATTACCCGCTTTATGGCACCATTGACCAGCCGCTTGACCTTTTCTGTGACCATCGGTCCCGGCACGTGTAACCAGGAACACTGCTCTCTAATATTGGCTATCTGCAGGAATTGCGGATTGAGGCCGGCTTTTCTTAGAACATTCTGGAAGCTCTGTTCATGTAAGCGAGGAGAGCAACCTGCTACCACTACCCTGTTGATGCCAAGCTTCTTGATATCCTGCCCTATTAGCTCATAGCCTTTGCTGGAGCACATGTAATCATAATCTCGTACCACACTAACATGGTCCAAGCCCCCGGACATGCCGGTGTACCTCTGATATATCAATAATACCAGCGATATTATGCCTGCAATGACAGATATATACTCCAATTTTGGCTTTGTTATCCATGTTACCTGGTTTTAAATAGTTATATCCGGCACTAACAAACTATTATGTTCTAGCTGATTCAGGATTCAACGGCAGACAGATAGTAAAGGTTGTGCCTTCTCCTTCCTTACTCTGTACTTCTATCTTCCCCTTGTGGCGTTGCACAATTCCGTAGGCAACAGCCAGACCCAGTCCTACCCCCTTTACCTCCCGCTTGGTGGTAAAGAAAGGGGTAAAGAGCTTGCTCATATTCTCTGGCGAGATGCCGTAACCTGTGTCTTGGACCTCTATTTTGAGCTGCTCATTATTAACTGAGGTGCGTAGAGTTAGCCTCCCTCCATCGGGCATTGCCTGAATAGCGTTCAGAATAAGGTTAGTGCAGACCTGCTGAAGCTGGTCAAAATCCGCCATTAGATTGGGCAGGGAGGGGTCAAGCTCTTTAATTACTTGGATGTGTTGCAGTTCAGCCGAGTGGGCAGCGAGGTCAAAAGCTCGATTTACAACATCGTTGAGGTTCACCTGTCGGAACGCTGGGGGTGACTGTCGAGCGAAGTCCAGAAGGTTCCGGATTAACTTTGTACTGCGAATGAGTTCAAATTCCATTTTGGACAGGTAATCCAGAGCAACCTCTTTGGGAATACTGTTATCTCTTGTCTTTTTGGCGAGCAATTGGGTATAGACAAGAACACCAGACAGAGGATTGTTGACTTCATGAGCGACAGAAGCCGCCAACTGACCTAGAGAGGTCAGTTTTTCAGCCTGGATTAACTGTTGCTGGCTTTCTTTTAACCGTTGATGAGATTCACTAAGCTCTTGGTAAGCTACACTCAATTTGTCCTGCATTTCTTTTTCTCTAGTAATATCCCTAGCAATATGCAGAAATCCCGTTGGCTTGTCGTCTTCTCTAAGTAGATTAGTAGTCAATCTTAAGAGCGCTTCAGTTCCGTCTCTTCTAATCAGGCGCTGCTCATATGGTTGTTCTACCGGTTCTCCTAAGAATAGCTTGTGTCTAATCTGTCTGGCTAAACCGAGGCTTTCCTCGGCTAGGAAACTTTTCACGTTCATTCTCAGCAGTTCTTTGGCGCTATAGCCGGTCAGTTCCTCGCTAGCCTTATTGACGGCGGTAAGATTACCATCCATGTCATGAACCCAGATGGCATCGTGTGCGCTTTCGAATAGTTCTCGATACCTCTTCTCCGATATCCTCAGTTTCTCGGCAACTTCCAGCTGTTTTTGATATAGCCCGGCATTCTCCACCGCAACACCAATCTGATTGCCTATAATTTTCAGTAACTCAACCTCTCCCGGCTCGAAATATCTTTGGCTACGTGAGTTCATGCCCAGAGTACCATTGACCTTGCCCTGCGCAATTAGCGGTACTACAACTACGGAGCTTATCTGTTGTTTTAATGCCTCGGGCACGCTGGTCTCTCTGGACACATCCTCAATCAGCAGTGGCTGTCCAGACCCAACAACCGTGCCGCTGATACCATGTCCAAATTTAATTCTATTAAATTCCTCAGAGCAGCCACGGTGGGCCGCCAGCACAAGTTCATTATTCTCCCGGTTCAGAAGATATATCCAGGCAGCATCAACCTGCATTAAGCCGATAACGCTATTAATAGCACTATCTAAAATCTGGCTCAGTTCTAGAGATTGAGAGACGGTATTTGATATCTGGTTGATAGTGAGGAGCCGTTTCTGGCTTACTTCCAGTGCGCCAGTACGATATTGAAGTTGCTTGTGAGATACCTCCAGGTCTGACAGCACTTGTTCCCTTTGTTGTTTTTCCTTTCTATAGCGAAAGAACCACAGGTTTATCAGAGCGCCGACTGTAGTAATTCCGATGGTTTCAAGCAAAGCATCGGGGAAATATTCCGAGATGAAGAAGACACGAGGTATCATTATGACAGCGGCCACAGCCAGGCTGGCAAACCCTGCTCCGGTGCCGAAGACAAAACCGGCATAGCTGACCGGTAATAAAAGAAAAATACGCTCCGCGGCATGCCGGGTTAGACCTAGAAATGAAAAGAGCGAAGGCGAGCTGATACCGAGTATCTGTTGCGGGTAATGCAGTAGTACACCGATAGCAAACAGAGCTACCACTATCCAGAAACGGAGATTGGAGACGGTCTTTAAAATTCGGCTAAGCAAAGATGCAACCACCCTAACAACACCTCTAACCCCAGAAGTTCTCTATTATGTATCCAGTTTTGAATCGGCATCTTACCAATGTACCGAGTCTAATTAGAGCCGCCGGTTACCTACCTTTTGAATCTATGATAACAAATTCTCTCACTTTCTCCAATTTTCTGGTTTTGAGGTATTGTTATTCGCATCGTCTTTTGCTATTAGGTAGATTGTTACAGTATATTTTGCCGGTTACCTTCTAGTCTCTGCCCAGTTTCCTTACCAGATTCCCCTGGCTATCATAGACATGAATCGTCACCGGTGAAGGGCCATCTAAGCTATGGGTAGCGCAGGCAAGGCAAAGGTCGTAGGGACGCCATGCCATTTCTATTCGGTTGAGCAAACCCTCGGTAATCTCCTTACCAGGTTTGATTAGAGACCTAGCCGCTTTATCGACCGACATGTTCACGGCTGCAGAGTTATTGAGTGTGGCTACAATCAAGTTAGCCTTTTTTATGACTCCTCGTTCATCAGTAGTATAATGATGTGTCAGCGTTCCACGCGGAGCCTCAATAATACCGACTCCTTCATCAGGCGTCTTGGTTGGGATAGTCCGTATGTTGGGATTGGTTATATCGGGGTCCCGGCTCAGTTCAAGAAGCCGCTCGGCAGCGTAAAGAAGCTCAATAAGACGTGCCCAGTGCATGGCCAACGTGTGATGAACCGGCTTGCCACCAAGCGCCGAGTAAAACTGCTCATAATATTCCTGTGCCAGTGGTGTTGTCATGCCATCGGCAGCATTGAGCCTGGCCAGCGGAGCGACGCGAAAGACGCCGCTATCTTTACCATCGACAAAACCTTTCCAGCCGACCTTCTTGAGGAACGGAAATTTAATATACGACCATGGCTCGACATGCTCTGCAACGTGATTAAGGTACTCACTGGGAGAATACTTAGCGAACTCTTTACCAGTGGGGTCTACTACTCTGACTTTGCCATCGTAGAAGTTAACTTTGTTGTTAGCATCGACCAGCCCCATATAGTAAGTCTTGTGGGTATATCCGTCGCTGACAATCATGTCCACGTATGCTTTGTTCTTGAGAACAATGCTATCGAAGACCTTCAAGGATAATTTGGCGAACTCTACAGACTCCTTGGCAATCTCCTCGATTTCTTTCCTTTCCTGTTCATTTATTGCCTTACTTACGCCACCCGGCAATCCGAAAACAGGATGCACACCCCTGCCACCAATCATATGGATGATATGGTGATTGCGCATGCGAGTCTTTATTACCGCTCCCCCCAGTTCCAGGCCAACCTTGGCGATAACCCCTAGAATATTGCGTTCCGGGACCGGCGCATCCGGACCCATGATGAAGTCCGGACCACCTAGAATATAGAAATGAGTGGTATGGTCAGTAACATAGAAGGCACTGTAAAGAAGTTCGCGAAGTTTTTTCGCCGGTTCTGGTGGGTCAACATGATACAAAGCATCAAGAGCCTTGGTGGAGGCCAAGTGGTGCGCCTCGGGGCAAACGCCACATATTCTCTGCGTGATTTGAGGCATATCGTCAGCCATCCGCCCCTCCGCGAACTTTTCAAAGCCTCTCAGTTCCGGCACCTGAAAGTAGGTGTTTGCCACCTCACCCTTATCGTTGAGGAATATCTCTATCTTGCCGTGACCCTCAAGGCGTGTTATTGGGTCTATCGTTATCCTTCTCACTTTATCCTTGCCCTCCTTAATAATGACTCTGGTATGGAATACCTGTAGAATGTACCCGCCGGGTCGGCAATGCCGTCTAAGATTTTTTCTATCTCTTCGGGGTCAGTAGAATCAATTATGGACGCTGCTGCGCTCAGGAAGTGAACTCCCTGGTCAATGACTCCCCTAACCGGACCATAGCATCCTGTGCAGGGCATGTTAGCCTGAGGGCAGGGAGCGCCGCAGCCACCCATGGTGGCCACACCGGCGCAAAGAATTCCCTGTTCTAACAGACAGAGCTCCGGGTCGGGAATGATTTGAAATGGGCGATAGAATTTTTTAACCTTTTTCTCGTTCTTCTTACGTGGGCAGTCATCGCATACAGCCTTAACATTGTGAGAAATCACTGCTCCTTTAGGCGGCAATTTATTCTCAATCAACGCCTCCAGAGCGAGCCAGGTAGTCTTTTCCTCCGGAGGGCAACCGGGGATGATGTAATCTACGCTCACGGTCTGCGGAAGGCTCCGTACAGTATTAAAGAATTCCGGGAGGGTCAGCGTTCCTTCGGGGACCTGATAACTGGTCTGCGGTATTATTTTCTTTTCGTTATCCGTAGATTGTGTTTCTAGGTAAGCCCGATTAAAAATCATATCCCGGTTATACAGATTGGCCAGCCCCGGAATACCACCAAGGTTGGCGCAGGCACCATAGGAAATCAATATCTTGGACTTGCTGCGTAGCATCTTGGCCATGTGTTCCTGTTCTGAAGTCCTGATGGCACCATTAAACAGGCAGACATCTATGCTGCCTTCGGGCATGGCCTCCACATCTTTGTATTTGACATCAATTGCTACCGGCCAGAAAACGATATCCGCAACTTCCACCAGTTTCAGGATTTTCTCACCGATTTGAAGCTGAGCAATTTCGCAGCCGCCGCAACTTGACGCCCAGTAGAGAGCTAATTTAATCTTTGTCATGCTGACCCTCCCCATTATTTAGCTTAAATGGGCCAAGTGCCCTGACTTTCTCCGTCATATCGTTGATAACCGCGGCATACTTCTCGCCTTCAGAAGCAGAAACCCAATCCAGGCGGACTCTTCCATCTTCAACGCCAAACTGGGCCAGCATTTTCTTCAATAACGGCACCCGCCGCATTGTCTTATAGTTTCCCTCAATGTAATGGCAGTCCCCCGGATGACAGCCGAGGATTAGCACGCCGTCTGCACCGGACTGGAAGGCTTTTATCACAAAGGCTGGCTCAACCCTTGTGCTACAGGGAACTCTGATTACCTTTACATTCGGGGCGAAGTGTATCCTTGAAGTACCCGCAAGGTCAGCGCCACGGTAAGAGCACCAGTTACATAAGAAACCAACAATCTTCGGCTCCCAGCTCATAGTTACCTCCTAAACCGCTACTTTCAAATAAGGTTCCAGGGCTTTAAAAGCAGGGGAGATGTTTTTGTTTAAACCGACTTCTTTCGATTTCAATCCAAAAGCCACTCCCATTAGCTGAGTTAGTGCTACAATCGGCATATTAAACTTGTTGCCGGCACGGCTTTTGATACGACCCTGATTGGCATCCAGGTTGGTGAAACACAACGGACATAATGTGGTTGCTATACAATTGCCTCCGTGAGCTTCAACGTTATCGAGTATTTTATAGACTAATTTGTAAATCATGTCCTTCTGGCTAAAAAGTTGGGTACCACCACAACACTGAGCCTTCAGGGGAAAGAAGACAGCCTCGGCACCGAGGCTGTCCACTATCTGGTCCTGCCATACCGGGAATTCAAAATCATCCGGACCATATGGCCTTGACTGGTGACAGCCATAATAACTGGCCACTTTGAGACCACTAAGCTTCTTTTGCACCTTGGAGGCGATTACATCAAGGCCAATGTCATTGATAAAGACATCTACCAGGTTTCTAACGCGCGCCGTTCCTTTATATTCAAGATTCACTGCAGCCAGGGCTTTTTTCACCTGCTCTCTGATTCTCGGGTCTTGAGTAAATATTACATGTGCGGCGAGCAAGTTACGGTAGCAACAACTGCAGGGAACAGCCAGATCAAGCCCGGTCTTTTCCGCCAGTGCCAGGTTGCGGGTGGCTATAGCCGTTGCCGCCAGCTCATTTATTGATTCCCCGGGACAACCGCAGCACGTCCAGTCTTCCAGCTCTTTGAGTTCAATGTCCAGGACCCTGGAAACTGCATCGAGTGATGCTTGAATAGGTTTACCTGTGCTCTGCATGGCACAGCCGGGATAATACGTATACTGCCTCATTTTGCACCTCTACTCTTTTGCATTGAAGTAACCTCTTTCATTATGGCGGTAACTTCTCGACTGCCCTTTACCTTTTTGGGTGGGAAAACGGGCATAAGGCCGCGAGATATCAGGGACCAGGCTAAAGGCATCATCCGAAGCCCCTCCAGAACATTGGTTTTTAAGTAAAAACTCATGGCCACACTGAACTCCCAGATGCGCCCTCGCTTCATCGAGTCGCGCAGGCCTCTATGCAGGGTCAAGGTAGGAGTTTTTGGCTTATACCCCTCGCGTTCGGCAATGGCCTCTACGGCATGTATCAGCTGGGACGGCTTAATCCCCCGGGGACACCGCACCGTGCACATATAGCAGGTGACGCAGTTGAAAGCCGAAGTGCTTGAAAGTACCTTATCCCTCTTACCGGCTCGAATCATGGCGATTATCCTCCGTGGAGGATATTCCCACCATTCTACTGTTGGACACGAACCGCTGCATACGCCGCATTGAATACACTCGTTTATCTTTTCACCTCCCGGTTCAGCGGCAACTTCATCAACGAATGTTTTGGCTTCCTTTATCGTCGTAATTTCCATGGTGCACTCTCCTTTCGCAGTCTAATATAAAACCTAGACCAGGATTCCCTCGATTTGTGCCATGATTTCTTCCGTGGTGTAGTGCTTGTGTTTGATAGCAGAGCTGGGGCAGGCGGCGACGCAGGCACCACAGCCTTTGCAAATGGCATCATTAATCCTTGATACCTTCTCTTTTTCAAGGAAAGTAATTGCTCCGTAGGGGCAGAGCAGGTTGCAGACCCGGCAGCCGGAGCACTGTTCTTCATCTATCACCGCTATGGTAGCCAAGGTCTCCACTTTACCCTTACTGATTAGAGCCAGGATTCTTGCCGCCGCTGCAGACGCCTGCACCACGCTGTCCCGGATATCCTTGGGGCTCTCACAGCAACCGGCTATGAAAACACCTTCGGTCATGGTAGCTACCGGGTCTAGCTTGGGATGCCTTTCAATGAAAAAGCCCCCCGAGCCGCAGCTGATATTGAACATCCTGGCCACCTCGAGTGCATCCTTTTGAGGCTCTAGGGCGGAGCTTAGAATGACCATATCAACCGGTAAACGTTCCCTATCACCAACCAGGCTGTTTTCAAATTTAACGATTAGTTTGCCTTCCTCTTCAGCCGTTTCGGCAACATCCGTAATTTCACCAGGGCGACCCCGGTATAAAATGGTCCCTTCTTTCAATATGCGGTTATAGAACTCCTCAAAGCCTTTGCGGGGGCTTCTGATATCAATATAAAACTCATAGACTTCGGCTTTGGGTAAATGCTCTCTCAGCAAATGGGAGAACTTAAGGGAATACATACAGCAAACCGCCGAGCAGTATTCATGGTAATTAATATCCCTGCTACCAACACAATGGATGATAGCAATTCGCTTTGGCTCTTCACCGTTCTTAAGCAGTATCTTACCGCTTGTAGGTCCTGCGGAATTGACCATCCGTTCAAACTCTAGGCCGGTGATGATGTTGTCCAAGCGTCCGTAACCGTACTTTTTCATGACCGAGGGGTCAAATTCCTTATATCCGGTACTCAATACAATATTTCCAACATTTACCTCAACAATCTCCTCTCGCATCTCGTGGTGTACCGCCTTTCGCTCACATGCCTTGACACACTCCAGACATTCAGAACAAACGGCACAATTCAGACAGCGGTTGGCCTCTTCTATGGCCTTCTT
Source organism: Dehalococcoidia bacterium (assembly GCA_041489355.1). Classification (GTDB taxonomy): domain Bacteria; phylum Chloroflexota; class Dehalococcoidia; order Dehalococcoidales; family RBG-16-60-22; genus JBGPRB01. Next base: position 5,225 of record JBGPRB010000062.1, on the reverse strand, counting down.
TTCATCAAAACCGGATTCAACCTCTTTAAATGACCTGACTCTTTCAGAAACAGATAACACGGGCATAACTGCCCTTGCCTTCTTGAGTACTCCCTTTTTAGGCACATCCTTGACGCGCTGCCTTTCCTGCGGCCTTCCTTCCTTGAGGTCAATGCCCTGCAGATATCTATCGATGGAAATGGCCGCTTCTTTCCCCGCCGCAATTGCTTCGATGACGGTGGCCGGGCCAGAAACCACGTCACCGCCGGCAAATACGCCCTTGATGTTGGTCTGAAGCGTAACAGGGTCAGCTACAACAGTTCCAGAGTTAGTAAGACCAATAGACCGCGGTAACATGGATTTGTCTACTGCCTGACCGGTAGCCAGGATGGTGGTATCAATATCCATTTCAAATTCTGACCCTTTTATCGGCACCGGACGTCTGCGGCCAGAAGCATCCGGCTCACCCAGTTCCATATTGATACATTTTATTCGCGCCAGTTTGCCACCCTTGGCTATTACCTCAACAGGTGTGGTTAAGTAACGGATTTTTACTCCTTCCTGCTCCATTTCATCTATCTCGCTGGGAATATCCGGCATTTCGGCTCGAGACCGGCGGTAGATGACATTTACTTCTTTAGCCCCCAGACGCAAAGCAGTACGAGCCGCATCAACCGCGGCATTACCCCCACCGACAACAGCGACTTTGTTTCCCAGCTCCACTTTCTTGCCATCGCTCACCTGCTTTAAGAAATCAATGGCATGCATTACTCCTTTAGCGTCTTCTCCCGGTATATCCATCTTTTGACTGACCCAGGCACCAGTGGCCAGGAATATGGCCTTATATCCCTGGCCAAATATGGCATCAATATTTTGAATTGCAGTGTTGGTTTTTATCTCCGCTCCCAACTCTCGCACATAGTTAATTTCGTTATCAAGTATTTCCTTGGGCAGACGGTATTCTGGAATTCCATACCGCAACATGCCACCAGCCTTGGGAGAAGCTTCAAAGATTGTTACAGGATACCCTGCCTTGATTAGGTCGTAGGCACAAGCTATGCCAGCAGGACCTGACCCGATGATTGCTATGTTTTCCTTTTTCGTTTTTTCTACGGGTGTTGCCTTATCGCGTCCGTTTTTGAGTTCATAGTCAGCCATAAAGCGCTTTAGCGCTCTAATAGCTATCGGTTCGTCCACTTTGCCTCGCTCACATTCACTCTCGCATGGGTGGGTACATATCCTTCCACACACCCCGGCAAAAGGCATGGTCCTACGCAGTACTTCCATAGCCTCTTTAAATTTGCCCTGTGAAATCAATGCCACATATCCATGGGCATTTACACCTGCAGGACAGGTTGCTGAGCATGGCGATTTGCCTTGCTTGTCTATAACATAGGCGCTGGGAACAGCCTGCGGAAACGGACGGTAGGCTGCTTTTCTGGTGCCCAGTCCCATATTAAATTCGGATGGCACCGTAACAGGACATACTTTCTCACAATCCGCACAACCATTGCATTCGTGAACATCAATGTACCGGGGTTTCCTCCGTATTTTGACGGTAAAATTACCGATAAAACCCGCTACTTCAACCACCTCACTGTAACTCATCAACTCTATATAAGGATGGGAACCTACCAGTGTCATTTTTGGTGTGAGGATACAGGCGGAACAATCAAGCGTGGGGAAGGTTTTATCCAGCTGAATCATATGCCCGCCGATACTTGGCTCCTTTTCCACCAGATATACCTTATGTTCCGAATCTGCAATCTCCAGAGCCGCCTGGATTCCGGCAATGCCGCCCCCGACGACCAGTGTATTCGGGTTGACTGGCACCTCTTTGGTCTCTAGCGGTTCATGGTAGTACACTCTTCTTACTGCTGCGCTTACCAGAGCCTTGGCTTTTTCTGTTGCGTCCTCCGGATTATCTGTAACCCAGGAGGCGTGTTCACGGATATTTGCCATTTCAAAGAGGTAAGGATTGAGCCCGGCTTTTTGCACAGTACGGCGGAAAGTCGGCTCATGCATCTGAGGGGAACAGGAGGCAACAACCACGCGATTCAATCCTAATTCCTTGATGTCCTGTTCAATTAATTCCTGCCCCGGGCTGGAACACATGAACCTGTACTCGCGTGCCACGGTGACAGAGTCCAGTCCTTTAGCAAATTCGACTACCTTTTGAACATCTACCATGCCTCCGATATTAGAACCGCACTGGCACACGTATACACCGATTTTCCGCTCCATTATGTACCTCCTCGATTGATTGTGATACGAATCTTTGGACCGACGAACTTTTTGAATTACTTAAATATTTGACGTCATTAAGCTATATGAGTCTCTCTAGCTGCTCCGGAGAAAAAGGTTTAACTATATAATCAGTAGCCCCCGCTTTCATTGCTTCAACCGCCAGCTCCACTGAGGGATAGGCCGTTATAATGATGGATTTGATTTGCGGTTTTATTTCTTTAACCTCTTTTAGAACCTCCAGTCCACTCTTCCCGGTTAATCTCACATCCAGAATCAGAACATCAAAGTCATGTTTCTTTATCAGCTCAATTGCTTCTTCCCCGGTCTCAGCCGTGGTCACATTATAGCCGTCCTGGAACCAATCCTTCAGAGAGTCGCGTATAATTTTCTCATCATCTGCAACCAGGATTGAACGTCTGGCACTGGGGAGATTCTCTATACCTTCAGTTATCAGTTTAATTATGTAGTCCTGCATAGATATGCTTTGGTAGGCACATTTAACTTTTAGCTTGGTATATAGTTCTTTCGGTATTCTTATGTGTAAGTCTTTTTGCATTTCCACATCCCTTTGAACATTGGGATTTTGGTACATTGGTTCCATCATCCAAATTATAGCACTATTTTTATGAAAGTCAATAGTTTTTTAGAACTCCGAGATGAACTTTGGCAGGGTGCCAGTCGATGCGAAAAGTCCGGCTGACTTTGAAAAGAATGTTACTGTTTTCTCGGCCGGAGACCAGATTGCTCTCTTGAAAGGTAGCTTCGGAGGATGGGACCCTCTGGATATACCAGCCGGGAAATATGAATACAAAGTTTTCGTTGGTGATGTACTCGTAGCCATATTGCCTTTCGAGGTGCGCTAGTCAAAACAAGGGGTTGTTTCCGATTTGTTATCCTGGAGGTAACCGGACCTCCATTAGACAGCGCCTTCGCATTCGTACGAGCACGGACCTCTAAGAATGGTAATAATAGATACTGCTGAAGACGGCGGTAACGGTACCCGATGTATCTGAATTTCCAAAATAGATATATATACTTCCAGCCTGTACCGGAATGGTAACTGTTGTGCTCGTGGTGCTAAAGGCATAGGCTGAAGAGCTGCCGTAAGTGGAGTTTATCGTTTTGACGTATCCCGTAGAGCTCGTGCTGTATCCGCTTATATAGAGATAGCCGGCGGTGCTGGCGGTAAACGAAGTGACTAAAGACTGCTGGCCGTAACTTTGAGTAATAGTCAGCGAGCTTCCAATCAGGGTGGAAGTTGTACTTGAAGAATAGTAATACTGAAGTGAAGTTATCTGACTCTGTAGCGATGTTATCTGAGAATTCACTGATGCTAACTCACTCTCTAATGACGAAATCCTTGAGCTATCCGAAGATACCTGGTTCTTTAAAGAGGTGATTTCTGTCTGCAATGAAGATATCTGAGAATTAGCTGATGCCAACTGAGTCTGCAATGACGAAATCTTTGAACTGTCTGACGACGTCTGGCCCTGCAAAGAGGTAATTTGTGACTTGGCAGAATCCAGCTGTCCCTCTAGGGAGGATATATCGGAGTCAGCTGATACCAGTGTGCTTTGAAGTGTTGATATTGCATCAGTATTATTTGAAATCCTTGTCGAAGTCTGGAGATAGAAGACGAGGAAGCCAACGATAACAATTACCAGGAAAATACAGGCCACCAAAAAAGATGTGCTTACCCTTCTCATTTTTGCTTTCCTCCTATGTTTTTTGAATACACATTGTATTGCCCGGATACATCACCCGGAAACTCTGGATTTCAGTTGTTCTATGACCTGCATAGCTTCATTTACGCTTATGGCGTAACCCATTCCCTCCACGCCTACCTGGGCCACTTTGACACTGTTGATACCGACAACTTCCCCTCGCAGGTTCACCAGAGGTCCGCCACTGTTACCGGGATTAATCGCCGCGTCTGTCTGGATAAGGTCACACAAAGTCTCCCCAGCTGATACGGATAAAGAAACCCCGAGGGCGCTAACAATACCCGCGGTAGCGCTTATCCCCAGACCGAGTGAGTTGCCGATAGCTGCTACCCACTCGCCAACCTGCAGTTTAGAAGAATCGCCAATCCGAAGGGCGGGCAAATCTTGTGCATTGATTTTAAGTATCGCTAAGTCTGCCACAGAGTCAGTACGCACTGACTCTACCGAGAAAGTCCTCCCATCCCCTAAGGTCACCGTAACACTGCTTGCCCCCTCGACAACATGGCTATTGGTGACGATGAGCCCATCCTTGTCAATAATCCAACCTGAACCGGCGCCTTCCTGGGTAAATGGTCTGCCAAAGATAGTAAAACCTGGCACCTTGGTAGTAATAGCCACTACAGAAGGTCTGACCTCTGCTATCAGCGTGGTGAAGTCCGGCACTGACAGCACAACTTCCGCCATACTAGCGGACGACTGTGAGGACGCCGTTTGCGCCGAACCGCTGGCCGGGGGTTCTGAACTGCTGGACATGTCGAGCGATGCACAGCCGACTCCCTCGAAAAGGACCATCAGTACCAACAGAATGGGTAAGATGTATTTTGCTGTTAGGCGTATGAATTTCATCCTCATCCCTCTTGAAAATCGGTGGCTAAAGCATCATTCAGACCTCAGTGCTTGAATAGGATCAAGGCGTGAGGCGTTCCAGGCCGGGTAAAATCCGAAGAAAAGTCCGATGCCGACCGATACTGAAACGGCCAGGATGACGATATCGGCAGTAACCACAGTTGTATACAGCCCCATGCTGGAAACAATGTACGAGACTACCCAGCCGACGACAACCCCGATGATACCACCGGCAAATGTCAGGAAGGTGGCTTCTAAGAGAAACTGAATCCATATATCCCGCTCCCTGGCTCCCAGCGCCTTACGGATGCCTATCTCTCTGGTTCTCTCCAGCACCGAAACCAGCATGATGTTCATCACGCCGATCCCCCCCACCAGCAGTGCAATGGCGGCAATAGCGCCCAGAAGAAGAGTCAACGTCGAAGAGGT